>NZ_JBFYLB010000021.1:0-4676 GCF_041305605.1 Methanomethylovorans sp. | reverse complement strand
CTCAAGATTCCAGCGTGATTCTCCATGTCTGACAAGCACAAGAACACTCATTTCATTTCACCCTTCAATGATTGACAGACTTCTGATTTAAATATATTCATGTGACAAAAACCCGAGGCTTGTGAAATCAATGCCACATGACTTCAAAATTATTCGTAGCTTAAACAAGTGATTTATAGGTACGATCCAATCTCTATAATCAGGACTTGAGAGCATGAGAAGAAATGATCGATCGATAATAATTCACACTTCATTTATGTTGGCATTGGTTGCCATCACTGCTTTATCCGGATGTGTAAATCCTCCGGCACATGATCTACTTACAGGTGCAGTATCCTTTGAAGAACAAAATATTTCATTCTCCAATGCAACAGCATACGTGACAATTAAAGATGTAAGTATTGCAGATGCTTCAGCCATAGTTGTGGAAGAGCAGATTATATCGGATCTTTCCATTACCCACGGAGCAAACAGCACATTCCAGTATGCAATTGCTACAACTAAATTGGAAGACGGAAAGGAATATTCACTGTCTGTGCATATAGATGTAGATGGTGATGGAAATGTTTCACAGGCAGATTATGTTACAACCCAGCACTACCCATTGACCTCAAACTTGAAGACCTTGAATGCAGTAGTGCAGCAAGTTTCAGGAGGTGGAGCAGCGACCAAAGTATTCACTGAGGAACAGAATGGCACTTCAGCAGATGTGAAGATAGGGGAGCTTGTTACAATAAGGCTGGAAGAGAACCCAACTACAGGTTATTCCTGGAACATGAGTTTTACAGATGGTCTTGAAGTAGCAACGGATGAGTTCATTTCATCCACAGAGACAGGACTCGCAGGAGCTGGCGGGTTTCATGAATGGACCATCCAGGCTGATAGTGCGGGACAGTATAAGGTTTCCGGAATTTACAAAAGACCATGGGAGAGTGTCACAGGAGATGAAGATACTTTCAATTTCACATTAAATGTAAGTCCATGAACCTGGTAGATAAACACATGAACGTGATCTGTGCTGTATATACATCAGCAGATTCACGTTCCTTTTTGGATATTTTCTGTCAATGTCCCTTCCGATCACAGGATCATCATTAAGGATCCGATTTCTGCATGGCCTTCAACATCAAATAGATAAAGCGGGATGCATACAGGTTTGAGTAAGCTGCTAGCTACCAGTGATCAAATAGTACTCCTAAAGTTGCTGTTCATCATATCAGCCAGTATATTGCTTGGAATCATTACGAGCTAAGGGTACATTCAAATTATATTGTGTCATATACAAACTGTATCTATTTTTTTAAAACCACCGGATGCCAATCATGGAACAAAGCTTGCCTAAAATAAAGGGGAAAACTTGAAATCAATATGCTAAGCCTTGCAGATCAACTATTTATGAACGGAAGAAGAATAAATAGCCTTACTAAATATTGTATGATCGGATAGACCGATAAGAACGAAATCATAGTTAAGGACCGTTTGTTTGAAACGTATGGTATCTATATTACTATCTATTGAACATGATCTCAGCAATCAGAAATTAAGGATCACAGGCATTCAACTATTAATGCAGTATCTACTCGCAGAATTACAAAAAGAAGGCTTATGAGGGTAACTTATGAGAAACGGTATACTGATGCAATATTTTGAATATGCAATGGCAAATGATGGTCAGCATTGGAAAAACTTAAAAGCTGACGCCCCTCATTTAAGTGAACTGGGGATTACGGCTGTTTGGATACCACCTTGTTTCAAAGGTACTTCTTCCAGTGATACAGGTTACGCTGTGTATGATCTATATGATTTGGGAGAATTTGACCAGAAGGGTACCGTAAGAACGAAGTATGGAACTAAAGATGAGCTGATCGAAGCTATTAATGCACTGCATGAAAACGGAATACAGGTATATGCCGACATAGTGCTTAACCATAAAGCCGGAAGTGATGAAACTCAGACCTTTAAAGTGGTTGAGGTTGAAATTAACAATAGAACCAACGTTATTTCAGAGCCTTATGATGTTAAAGGCTGGACTAAATTCACCTTCCCGGGAAGAAATAATAAATATTCTGACTTTAAATGGTCCTTTGAGCATTTTACCGGTATTGATTACAATAACGCAAACGGAAAGACCGCTGTGTATAAAATTCTCGGAGACAACAAGGATTGGGCAGAGAATGTAGATAAAGACTTCGGCAACTTTGATTATTTGATGTTTGCAGATATTGATTTTAATCACCCGGACGTTAAAAACGAAATATACAAATGGTTTAAGTGGTTTGTAAATGAAACACGGATCGATGGTGTGAGAATTGACGCAATTAAGCATATAAATCAGGATTTTATCAAAGAGTTCTTAAAGTTCATTAAAAATGAGCAGGGTGAAGAGTTTTATGTTGTAGGTGAGTATTGGCAATCAAACCCTGAGGTATTAGACGATTATCTGGATCGAGAAGAACATCTTCTGGATCTGTTTGATGTTTCACTGCATTTTAATTTCTACAGGGCGTCTAAAGAGAGTAACAGCTTTGATATGAGGGCAATTTTCGACAATTCATTAGTTAAGACTCATCCCCAGCTTGCAGTAACCTTTGTAGACAACCACGACTCACAACCGATGCAGGCATTAGAATCCTTTTTGGAGGATTGGTTCAAACCGTTGGCATATGCATTGATTTTGTTAAGAAAGGATGGCTATCCTACGATATTCCACGGGGATTACTACGGAATTGCTAATGTGAAAGAGTACAGGCCAATTCGAGACGTTATTGACGATCTGATCAGGATCAGAAGAAAGAATGCCTACGGAGAACAACAGGACTACCTTGACCATGGAAATACAATCGGCTGGACAAGGCTTGGAACCGAAGAGCATCCTGACGGCTGCGCGGTAGTATTAACTAACGGATCAGACGGAGAAAAGGAGATGTATGTAGGGAAGATCCATTCGGGTGAGATATGGATTGACCGTGTCGGCAATAATCCTGCAGAAGTAATTATTGATGAACAGGGAAAGGGGATATTTCAGGTTTCAGGAGGTTCGGTTTCCTGCTATACAAAAAAAGAATAGGATAAAAGCTTTTAAGAAGCTTTAATTGAACAAATTATAAATGGGGGGGAGTGAAATGCGAGTTCATTATAAAACATATATGATAAGTCAGGATAAAATATTTAAAATAGTAATTGATTTAGTCACTATCATCATCCTTTATATACTGCTACTAGCGCTATTTGTGGGGGTCATACATATCCTACTGGATATCAACTCAATTTTATTTGGAACTCTTGGGGGTGGTTTCGGTCAGATAGTATCCAGTGTCCTCACAATTTTTGTTCTTATTGATCTTTTCAAGACTTTTATTGATTATCGTGAACATCAAGAGATCAGAATTACATATGTAACCGATGCTACGATTTTAATAGTCATGCGTGAAATCGCGGTAGGGGTATATGCCCAAAGATTTGATTATCCATTTGTTCTAGGCCTATCGGTATTGTTGTTCTCATTAGGTATAATAAGGGCTCTGGCCGTCAAATATCCAACCAAATTATGAGTTCTTCCTCACGTACTCTTAACATTTGGGAACTAAGGTGATATATGACGTATCGGCTATGTAGGAATCCTCGATTGAATATAGAGGAATTCTACGTATCTTAGAAATTTTAACTTATATCAAAATTTAGAGGGCATTTCGAAAAACCCCTTTATTTGAAAATTGGTTTATAAAATCTTTATGAACAATCGGTTAAAAAGAGAGGTTTATCCAGATCTTCTAATTATTTTTGCTTCGATGCATAAAGCAGCACTCCAACATAATTATGAATACAGAATTCTAAGAATATAGGGCATTGGTATTCAAATATAGTAATATACTATGAACTCCTATATTTCTCAATGAATTGCCCAAGATGTAAAAGTTCCAGTCACAGAAAGAATGGTATAGTCGATGGACGTCAACGATACAAATGCCATGATTGCGGATATAACTATTCAGTAGAGATAAAATCAACTGCTAGCTCTTCTTTTGTTAAAAGACAGGCTTTGCAACTCTATCTTGAAGGATTAGGATTTCGCTCAATAGGACGAATTTTAGGAGTAAGTCATGTTTCTGTCCAAAAATGGATAAAGAAGTTTGGTCAGGAATTAGAGGAACTAAAGAGCGAAAATGAGATATCTGTCGTTGAATTAGATGAGATGCACACTTACATCGGAAACAAAAAAAATATTGCTGGATCTGGATTGCTGTTGATAGAGTTGGGAAAAAATTCATCGACTGCTCTTTTGGTAGCAGAGGAACAGAAACCGGACAAAAACTCTGGGAATACTTAGAAGGGAAAGAGATTGAAAAAGTGATGACTGATCACTGGAAGGCATATGCAGAGTTCCTCCCGGAGACTATTCATACACGATCCAAAGCTGAAACGTATACTGTTGAAGGATATAACAGCATATTGAGGCACTTCCTGGCAAGGTTGAGAAGAAAGACAAAGTGTTATACTAAGAGTCTTGAAATGCTGAAGTACTCTGTTCTTTTATTAATGAAATACAGAAATAAAGAGTTAACTATGTTTAGTTAACAATACCAAAATATCAGTTATGCAGAATCAGTGTGACCGATTGCTCGATCAGTTCCACAAGAGATATCTACCAAATTAACAATCCGGGCATTCAGACATAT
>NZ_JBFYLB010000020.1:0-5036 GCF_041305605.1 Methanomethylovorans sp. | reverse complement strand
CAAGAAAACTTTATCTGCATTGGGTCTTTACGCTTATTTCATCTACTGCGTAGAGGGGATAATATCAGAAAGGAACTAAAATGGATACTAATAGCTTTCGTTGTGCTTGCGCTGCTTGGTGTCCTGTTAGGAGAACCGGCTGAACGCCCGGCCAAATCTGCGAATCAGTCGCAGCAAGAGATCACAGACAATACCACACTTCAGAATTCCACGCCTGTAAAAGAAGAATCTAATGACACTATAAATGAAAACACTACTAAAAAACAATATGCATTACCTGAACTAACATCGTCTGACACTCAAAATACTAACCTGACAGTCCACTTCATAGATGTTGGCCAGGGTGACTCCATCCTCGTTGAATACGCCAATGAGACAATGCTTGTCGATGCCGGTGAAAGTGACAAGGGTGCTAATGTCTCGGCATTCCTCAGGGAACAGGGAGTCACAAACCTTGATTATGTGGTCGCGACCCATCCTCATGCAGACCACATAGGAGGAATGACTGATATTCTGAATGAATATACAGTGGGCGAGTTCGTAGACTCAGGATATCCGCACACGACGCAGACATATGAGAACATGCTTACAATAATTGAAAATAAGAGCATTCCTTTCCACGTAGCAGAACGGGGAGAAGCACTTGAATTTGCTCCCGGCATACAGGTGCAGGTGTTGAACCCAAAGAGAAAACTCTCCGAAGACATCAACGAGAATTCCGTAGTGCTCAGGATCATAGATAATAACGTCTCATTCCTGCTCATGGGAGATGCAGGCCTTGAAACAGAAGAAAGCATCATATACGAAGGCTATGACCTAGACTCAGATATTCTCAAGGTGGGTCACCATGCAAGCACTTCCGCATCCGGAGAGAGCTTCATTGCAGAAGTAAGCCCGGAAATAAGTATTATCGAAGTAGGGGCGGATAATGATTATGGACACCCACATGTGGAGATCCTCGAAAGACTGCAGAACGTATCCATGGTTTACAGAACAGATTACCACGGCACCATAACAGTCACAACGGATGGCTTAACGTACACAGTGACCACTGAAAGAACACCTCCCGAACAGAACAGCACAATGAATACCAGTTCTTTCCCTACCATTAAAGCAGGAAACTAAGTTCAATAAATGTCCTCTCCCTTTATGACAGATAGCAGCAATGGATAAACTGTGAGCTTACCGGAGAAAATATCTTGAGCTTCAAAGCCACCCTGGACAGGATAGAAAACAAGATAGCCGTGTTACTTGTCAGACCTGAAGAAAGCACAAAGATAAGCATGCCCCTTTCCCTATTGCCGGAAAGCACTAAGGAAGGGGATATCCTGGACATCGATATTACAAAAGATGTGCAGGAAACAAAACAGGCAAAAGCAAGAGTATCAGCCCGGATTGATAAACTTAAGAACAAGAATTAAGGGTTGGTTTCCAGTTCAGGTAAAATTTATCATGGGTGGTATATGATCCTGAACTGGATGCACGCTTTCTAAGATTCAAATATGATATAAAGTCGTTTTCATTTTGTTCCGGCTTTAAAATTTGGATATTGCTTCTTTTCCAGAAAGTATCTTATTTACGCAATATATTTAAAAGTTGTAAAACGTGAGATTTTTTTTGTAGGGGAGATATTAAAAACGGTTTCCGGATATAATTTGCATTCATGTTTATACAATAAAGTGTTAATATGTTGAACTAAAATAGCAATCTATATGGATAGATTGATAGACCTCACTCCTTCAGTCAAATATATGGGAGAAACACTTCGCGAAATTGCAATGGGGTTTGAAAGAGCCCAGATATTGTTCACTGCTTTTGAACTGGGTATTTTCACCAAACTGGAAAAACCGCTGACTCCAAAAGCATTAATACAGGAAATGACGCTTAATCCTGAAACTACAGCTCGGTTTCTGGATGTTTTGACTGCGATGAACCTGATTTCAAAAAATGGAGAGCAGTACCAGACACATCCCGACTTCGTGCCTTTTCTTGTAGAGGGAGAGCCTTATTATTCCCTCTATCTGGAATCCGCATTAAAAGAGCGTAAAATGTGGATGGACCTGAAAAAAGCACTTGTGGAGGATACTCTACTAAGCTCAGAAAAGACGAAATTTGCCTATAACCCGGATTCACTTAAGTGGACAGCACGGGATTGCACTCATGGCAGACTGCAAAGGACACTCAAGATCGTTTCTTCACTTCCGGAGTTCAAAAAAGCTCGAAACCTCATAGACCTTGGAGGAGGGCATGGACTTTTTGGAATAGGTTTCGCCCAGGAAAATCTGGATCTAAGAGTTGTGATCTTTGACCAGCCCCATATCACGGAAATATCTCGGGAATATGTCGGCAAATATGATTTATGTGAAAGGGTAAAAGTTCTATCCGGAGACTATCTTCAGGATGATTTTGGAAAAGGATATGATATTATCTTCGAAGCCCTTTCTCTGGAAGGAGGACCTGAAGAAGCAAAGGCCCTATATCAAAAGGTCTCACATGCCCTGAATCCCAACGGCCTCTTTATTACCCAGCTCTTTACTCTTGACGATAGCGAAATATCCCCTCTTCCTACCCTTATCCTTGACCTCCGAGAAAGGATAAAAGATTATCAGCAGATGCATCTCATGACAAATGCTGCCATTTTCGAATCGTTTAAGAAAGTTGGTCTTTTTGGAGAACAAATAATTGATATGTCCATGGGTGCTAACCTTCCAATGAAGATGATCATTGCAAGGAAAACAAGTAACATGGTATAGATATAACTTTCAGTACTAAACTCATTAGTGTTATTTTTTTTAGTTTTAGTAGTATTTAGTAGGAGATTAATTGATAATTATCTAATGAAAATAATAATCAATCATATTTATGTATGAGAAATTAATACTACATATTAATCTACAGCAGTTTTAGTTGGAAAAAGTTAAGTTGCAACAAATAACTCTAACATTGCAGTCTACAGAACAGGGTCTTAAAATTTGCAAGTTGCAAAACGCAGGTTTCCGGCTACAAATAAAGCTGTGAGGTGGAAGCGATATGAACAGTAAAACAAAAATTTTATTCATAGCCATCATGTTGGTGGCTGCAGTCTTTCTGAGTGGCTGTACGGACAGCAATGCGGCCGATGAAAGTAGTTCAGGTTCTGAAAAGGTAACAGAGAAAACCACTACTGTGACAGAAACAGTAAATGACCCCGATGATAAAAAACTGAGTATCAGAGAAGACATAGAAAGTAATGAAACTACAGTTGATCCTTCTCTTAATACTACTACCAATTCCACATCTACACCGACAAGCTATTCAAGCAGTGGAGGAAGTTCATCAAAGAGCAGCGGAAGTTCATCTTCAAAAAGTGATGATCCCAGTTCTGGTTCTGAAGATGCTGACACAATAACTGTTACTGACGATATAGGCCGAACTATCACAATACCCTATCCATGCGAGAGGAACGTATTCCTTGTGGAGAACGCCATGAACTCTATGTATGCTGTGGGTGGAGCTGATGAGATCGTGGGAATAGGAGCTGTATGGCAGGAAGATACAAAGGCACCTTTCTTCAGGGCCATTGATCCCAATTATGATTCAAAACGTCTGTCTGAAGGAACTGCACAGCCTGGCACTGAAACCATAGCTACTGTGGATCCACAACTCGTATTGCTCTGGGCAGCCGACTGGGAAAGTGAGGACATAAAGTCAATTGAAGAATCAATCAACGTGCCGGTATATGGCGTATACATAGATAGCCTTGACGACCTCCAGAAACAAATGAAAACCTTCAGCAAGATCATCGATAAGGAAGAAGAAGGCGACAGAGTTCTGGATATCATGGACGAGAACATGGAACAGGTCACAGATATAACCGATAAACTCTCTGACGAAGAAAAGCCAACTGTTTACTGGATGTGGGGCGATGTCTACGGTACAGCCGGAAAAATAAGTACTGCAAATGACCTCATAGGAAGAGCAGGTGGAGTAAACGTCCTCAACGAATGGGATAACAGCTCAAAGAGCTTAGAACATCCAGTTCTTAACCTTGAGACCATCCTTGATCTGAATCCTGAAGTCATATACATGTGGTACAATACCGACCTTAATCCCTCGGATATTATTTCAGGTAATACCGTAAATGGCATAGACTTCAGTGTCTGGAGCGAGATAGACGCAGTGAAAAATGGAAGAGTGTATGAGATATCTGATCCCTTTGTGTATGATTTCCATTCCCCGAGGCTGCCACTTGCAATGATGCACATCGCAAAGGACCTGCACCCTGACAAATTTGCAGAAATTGACCTTGCAGAAGAGACAGACCAGTATTATGTTGACATATACGGTGTCCACTACCCAGGATTTGAACTTGCTGACGATTCTGGTTCAAATGAAACTGACACAATAACAATTACAGATTCTGCAAACAGAACCGTAGATGTTCCTTATCCAGTTGAATCAATTGTAGTTCTCTGGGACAACCCTCCGGAGGAACTGAGATCACTTGGAGCTATTGACAGGATAGTTGGTATAGACACAGCTACAAAGGAAAAGGTAGACAAAGGCTTCTTCCCCGAACTTGAAGATGTGCCTGTAATAGGAAGCTATGATGAACCGGACTATGAGAAGATCGCAGAACTTAATCCTGATGTTGTGATCATGCTCTCAAGCTATGCCCCATTGCCGGACGAGGTCCAGGAAAAACTTGAACCTTTCGGAATAACGGTCGTAGCTCTTGACTTCTATATGGTCGAAGAATGGGAAAGGGAAGTAACAACCCTTGGTAAAATGCTTGACAAAGAAGAAGAAGCTGAAGAGTACATAGCATTCTTCCAGGAATACTGGGACATGCTGGATGAAAGGTCTGCAACTATTTCCGAAGAAGAAAAGAAGACCGTTTACTTTGAAGGTGCAAAGACATACCAGACATACGGAGGAGCGGATTACGGATCCGGCATCCCCGGAATGATCAGGGCTGCCGGTGGTCTGGATCTGTTCCCCAGAGAGAGGAGTATGCATTCGAGGTCGATCCTGAAGAGGTTGCTACCAGAAATCCG
>NZ_JBFYLB010000019.1:0-30241 GCF_041305605.1 Methanomethylovorans sp. | reverse complement strand
ACCTCATTTCCGTTACTCCAGAGGCAAGAAGCCGTAAGTTTTAAGCAACATCAAAACAAACTATAACCTTGCCTTTGGGCAGTAGGGGGTTCAAGTGTTCCGTCAAGATCTCTGAACCCCTTACACAAAGCACAATATTTGTAATATGTTATATAGTTAACTTATTTGCAAATCATTTTTATATTCAAGAAAAAAAAATCACTCCTTCTTTTTCATTAAGAATCAGATCGTGCAATAATATCTAAAACTATACTTATTGTATTCTTTGTGTAACTATTTATTCAGTGTCTACTGCATGCTAATTTTCTTGAGAATATTTAAGTTCCTAACTCTTTCCTCTGTGCATTAGCTCCATTATCTATTGAGTATAACATTTTTCATATATTCAAGAAAAAATATGGCACTAACTTCTCTCATCTCCATGAAAGCACTAAAATAGTACCACACAGATAAACCACAGCACCATGAGCAAGATGACCCCTGCCATGCATCAGTATTATGCGGCAAAGGAAGAGTATAGTGATGCCCTGATCTTTTTCAGGATGGGGGATTTTTACGAGTCTTTCGGGGAGGATGCGAAGACCATTGCCAGGGAGCTGGAGATCACTCTCACTACCCGGGGCAAAGGGGAGGATGGCAAGAACATGCCCCTTGCGGGCATACCGTATCATGCCATTGACACATATCTGCCCCGCCTCATCAGGAAAGGCTACAAAGTTGCCATCTGTGAGCAGCTTGAAGATCCCAAACTAGCCAAAGGCGTTGTGAAAAGAGGCGTTGTGCGAGTGGTCACACCCGGCACAGCCATAGACCCATCCATGTTCAGTGATGCCACTAACAATTATCTCATGGCGCTCTCAGGAAAGAATGAGGATTTCGGTATTTCCTTCCTGGATGTGTCTACGGGTGAGTTCATGGCAACCCAGTTCTCCGATGAGCCACCCTATGACAGGATAGCCAGTGAAGTAGCCCGTATGCTGCCTGCCGAATGTATAGTTCCACTACACCTATACGGGAACGAGCACCTCATGCAGCGTCTTGAGGAACTGAAGGTCATAGTGCATGAATTCGATGAGATCGCCTTCGATACTACCAATGCAAGAGAGCATCTGAAGCAGCATTTTAGAGTTTCCACTCTGGAAGGAATGGGTTGCGATACCCTCCCCCAGGCGATAGCCGCTGCCGGGGCTGCCCTTAACTATGCCATTACCACCCAGATGAGGGAACTGGGACATGTACAATCCCTGTCCACATATTCCGAATCCGAGTTCATGATCCTGGATTCCATAACCCTGCGCAATCTTGAGATTGTGCATAATGTCCGGGGCGAGGGTAACGATACATCCCTTTTGAAAATACTTGATCAGACCAGCACGCCCATGGGTGGTCGGATGCTGAAGAAATGGTTGCTAAAGCCTCTGATCTCCGTCAGCGAGATAAATGAACGACTGGATGCTGTGGAAGAGTTTTCCGGCAAGACGCTGGTGCGTTTTGATGTACGTTCTCACCTTGCCTATGTGAAGGATGTCGAGAGGCTTGTAGGCAGGGTCATGTATGGAAATTCCAATGCACGGGACCTGGTAGCATTGAAATTGTCCCTGGAGGCAGTGCCTCTGCTGATCCAATGTATGGAAGACGATATTTCTTCCTGCCTTATCAGAAGCATAATAGAGGAACTGCACGGTTTTGAAGAACTTGGTTCTCTTGTGGAACTCATTGGCAATGCCATTGTTGAGGAACCACCGTTAAGTGTGCGGGAAGGGGGCATGATCAGGACCGGCTATAATACGGAACTTGACAAGCTCAAAGGCCTTTCCCGTAACGGCAAAAAGTGGGTGGCTGATTTCCAGCAAAAAGAAAGGGAAAGGACAGGCATTAAATCCCTTAAAGTAGGGTACAATAGGGTGTTCGGTTACTACCTGGAGGTCACCAGTTCCAACAGCTCGCAGGTGCCGGATGATTATATCCGCAAACAGACCATGGTCAATGCCGAACGTTTCTACACCCCGGAACTCAAGGAAATGGAGACTTCCATCCTCACTGCAGATGAGAAGGCACATGCTCTGGAATATGAGATGCTGGGCGAGATCAATACTACTGTAGCTTCGTATTCTAAACAGTTACAGAGGGCTGCTTTCCTGATAGGGCAGTTCGATGTGCTCATGAACCTTGCGGAGGTGGCCGTGCACAATAACTTCGTCAGGTCGGCAGTTACCAGTGATTGCAGGATACTTATCAGGGATGGTAGACACCCTGTGGTGGAAAGTACCGTTCCCGGTGGTTTCGTGCCTAACGATACTGAGATCGATTGCGAGGATAACCAGTTCCTGCTCATCACCGGTCCCAACATGGCAGGTAAATCCACATACATGCGCCAGACAGCCCTCATTGTCATCATGGCTCAGGTAGGTTCTTTTGTGCCTGCTTCTTATGCCTCCATAGGTATAGTGGACAGGGTCTTTACCAGGGTAGGAGCTTTTGACGACCTTGCCAGCGGGCAAAGTACTTTCATGGTGGAAATGGTGGAACTTGCCAACATCCTCAACAATTCCACCCCAAAAAGCCTGGTGCTGCTGGACGAGATCGGCAGGGGTACGAGCACTTACGACGGTTATAGTATCGCAAAGGCCGTAGTGGAGTATATTCATAATAAGAGTAAGGTGGGTGTAAGGTCCATGTTCGCCACCCATTACCACCAGCTCACTGAACTGGAAGGCGCTCTCAAGAGAGTAAAGAACCTGCATATTGCGGTGAAAGAGGAAGGAGATGACCTGGTGTTCCTGCGTAAAATAGTGCCAGGGGCCACGGACAGAAGCTATGGTATTCACGTAGCAAGGCTTGCCGGTGTGCCGCATGCTGTTACTTCCCGGGCAAAGGAAGTGCTCAGGGAGATCGAAAGTGAGAGTGCCATCAACCGGGAGGGCAGGCCAAAAAAAGGTAAGGGTAAAAGTACTGCCAGATATACTCAGCTCATGCTGTTCGATGGCGGAAGTTCGCCGAAAGCGGATGTGAAACACCCCGTACTGGAAGAGCTAAAATCGCTTGATGTTAATACTCTTACTCCTGTGGATGCCCTGAACAGGCTCAATAGCCTTAAGAAATTACTGGATGAAAGTGGGGAATGATATGGTCGATGATGCATGTGATGTGGACAGCAACAGGATACACCTGCTGGATGAGGTCACTATCAGCAAGATCGCTGCCGGTGAGGTAATAGAAAGGCCCGCGTCTGCAGTGAAAGAACTGCTTGACAATTCCATCGATGCAGGAGCCACTGAGATAAAAGTGGAAATAGAAGGTTCAGGTGTCAAGAGGATATCTGTCAGGGACAACGGTTGCGGTATGAGCCATGTAGATGCTTCTATGGCTTTCAAGAAACATGCCACAAGTAAGCTCACCAGCATCGACGATCTGGAAACTGTCCGCACACTGGGGTTCAGGGGCGAGGCTCTTTCCTCAATGGCTGCAGTTGCAAAAGTCACACTCATAACCCGCAGGAACCGGGATGTAGCAGGTACAAAAGTACTAGCAGGCAGCGATGGAGTAGAGTCCATATCTGAAGTAGGTGCTCCTGTAGGTACTACTGTTGATGTGGCTGACCTGTTCCACAGTACGCCTGCACGGAGGAAATATCTGAAAAGCAGCCGCACTGAACTGGCCCATATCACTGATATCCTTACCAGCTATGCCATAGCCCATCCAGATATCTCTTTCACTCTCCTGAACGAAGGCAAGATCGTTTTACGCTCTCCTGCTACTGCTAATATGTTCAATAACATCGTGCATATCCATGGTGCGGAGGTTGCCAGGTCCCTGGTGCCCGTCGTGTGGGAAAATGATCTTGTGAAAATATCAGGCTACATCTCCAAGCCTGAGCTCAGCCGTAGCGGTTCTGATCTGCAATTCTTCTATATCAACGGGCGCAGCATCTCTTCAAAGGCCATAAGCAATGCGTTAAGGCTTGGATACTACACTCTTCTTCCCAAGGGTAGGTATCCGGCAGCTTTCCTAAGCCTCAAGATCGATCCTGCAATAGTGGATGTGAACGTGCATCCTCGTAAAACTGAAGTGAGGCTAAGCCATGAAAAGGAGATCCTGGAAGCTATTACTGCTGCTGTGGAGAAAGCTCTAAGTTCTACTCATCTTGTTCCAGAGATAAAGGTAAAGGATAAGCCGTCTCCTGCTCAGACAGTGTTGTACGAAAAAGAAGATGAGGAAGACAATAAGTTACAAAATAAAGTGCATATGCCGTCTCGTGTTCTTGAAGAGCCTGCTCCTTATCATCCTCCTGCAAAGGATACTGAAAGACGGCTCAAAGCAAGTTCACGCCTTCAGTCCAGGCTGGAAGCATCTCCCCGTGAAGAAGAAAGTGCTTTTGTTGCAGATGATGTGAAGGTAATGGGGCAGTTTGAAGACCTATATATCGTTGCAGAGGTGGAGAGGAAACTGCTGTTGATAGATCAGCATGCAGCTCACGAGCGTGTCATGTATGAACGTGTGTTGGATTCCAGGGATATGGGATGGCAGGAGCTTCTGAATCCTGTGACACTGGAACTTAATCCCAAGGAGAAGGTCATCCTTGAAGAGTTCATTCCGTATCTGGAAGAAGTAGGTTTCAGTATATCCGAGTTTGGTCCGAATACCTATGTAGTTACTACTGTGCCTACGATATTCGGCAGGATGGAAAGTCCCGATGTAGTACACGACATAGTGTCTGATCTGCTCTCTGTTGGCAGGATCAAGGATGATACGGAGATATACGATCATGTTTTCAGTACCATGGCATGCAGGGCTGCCATAAAGGCTGGTGCAGTATGCAATAAGGAACAGATGTCTGATCTGATACGACAGTTAAAAAAATGTAAGAATCCATACACATGTCCTCATGGCCGTCCTACTATGGTATCCTTTACAAGGGAAGAGCTGGACCGTATGTTCAAAAGAACAGGATGAATTCGCTACTTTTATAACTTTGGACCACAATTGAGTTTTCGATGATAGACCCGGTGAACAAATCCAAGATCCCAGACGAGTGGGTTGCGCGTTCCGATGTACCCAGGGACGAGCTCATAAAAGGTATTGAAAGTGGAAGACTTGTCCTCTTAAGCGATGGTTCTGTGCTCAGGAGGGGTTATACCACCGGGACAACAGCAACAGTCGCAGCCAAGGCCGCAGTACTTTCTCTGCGTAAGCCAGTCTCTCATGTATCTGTACCTACACCTGTAGGGCTGAGAGCGGAGGTGGATGTACATGCCGTCAATGGTCATGCAGTTGCTATGAAGATCTATAATGATCATGAATCTGATATCACTCGCGGCCTTGAGTTCGTGGCGGATGCCAGAGAGGTTGATGGTATCGTTATTCGGGCGGGAGAGGGTATCGGTATCGTTACAAGGGACGGTCTGGAGTCAAAGAAAGGTTATCCGGCTATCAATCCCAAACCCATGGAACAGATCAAGGCAGCTATTGCCGAAGCTGTGGAAGAACTTGGTCTGCAGGGTGCCGAGGTCACTTTATCACTTCCCCGAGGGGCTGAGGTTGCCAAACAGACACTTAACAGCCGTATAGGTGTGGAAGGGGGTATATCGATTCTGGGTACCACTGGCTTCGTGGAACCCTGGAACGACCATCTGGGTGAGATGAAAGAGGATCTGATACGCAATGCTGATAAGGTAGTGCTCACCACTGGCAGGATAGGTATACGTTATTCCACCATGCTGTTCCCCGGATATACGGTTGTGCTTGCAGGTAGCCGTATCTCCGAAGCTGTAGCTGCAGCTAAGGGTGATGTTATTATTTGTGGGCTCCCCGGTCTTGTCCTCAAGTGGGGGGACTCGAATATGCTTGTCGACAGCGGTTATGCCACAGTGGTGGAAATGCTGCAACTAGACCCAGAGAACGAGAGGCTCAAGAAGGCCTTTGATATGGCCGTGGAAAAAGCCCATGGTGCAAGGGTTGTTGTTGTAGACAGGGATGGTACTGTGCTTATGGATAGCGGGGAAAAGGCATGATCATTGTAGGCGTGGGCGTTGGTCCCAATATGCTGACCCAGGAAGCCATTGATACCATTAGTAACGCTCCTGTGATCTATGGTTCAGGCAGGTCCATCGAGCTTGTGAAAGACTTCATCAAGTGCGAAGCCCGCATTATTAAGAACTACAGGGAACTCCATCTGCTGCCTGCAGATGCTGTGGTGCTCTCCACAGGCGATCCTATGTTCTCAGGGCTTGGGAAGTTTGCCGGTGAAAACGACAAGGTGATTACGGGCGTCTCATCAATTCAGGCTTCATGCGCCCGTTTTCACGTAGAGATGTCAAATCTTGCTATGATTACGGCACATGGGCGTGATCCATCGCCCGCCAGGGAGGCCCTCATAAGAGAAGTCGAACTGGGAAAGGATATATTCCTGTTGCCCGCAGAGAACTTTGGTTCGCAGGAAGTAGCAGCCTTGCTGCAGAAAATGGGTGTTGAGGCAAAGATCTGCCTTTATGAGAACATCGGCTATCCGGAAGAAAAGGCGGTAGTTGGTTCCGTACAAAATCCTCCGCTTGCGGAGTCTGATATGTACTGTCTTCTGGTAGTGCAGCACTGAGTTCGATTTGACTTAGGTGTTATACTTTTTTATATGTCCATCTCCTTTCTATAATATTGATTAAGTTATTAGGTATATCTATCTTCTTTACTACTAAACCTTTAACCGTTTGAAACAAGAATCGTTACCTTTATGTATAATAACAAGTAAGTCACATTTATCTAAATCAAATTAACTTGATTATCTAGTTGGAAAACGATAGGAAGGTGACAATTATGCATATATTCGAAGGTTTTTTGCCATCACCCTGGTGGCAGTTATGGTTCGTCTTCTCCATACCTGTTATCATGTTCGGCATGTATCGGTTGAACAGGCTAGTGAGTGAACGCAGGGAGGTAGTGCCTCTGTTGGCAGTGGCCGGAGCTTTCATCTTTGTACTTTCATCTCTCAAGCTCCCTTCGGTCACAGGCAGTTCGTCTCATCCTACTGGTACAGGGATGGCAGCCGTACTTTTTGGTCCGGCGATAACATCTGTGCTCGGTCTCATTGTTCTTATCTATCAGGCCCTGTTCCTCAGTCATGGGGGAATAAGCACACTGGGAGCTAATGTTGCATCCATGGGAATAGTCGGTCCGTTTGTTGCCTACGCATTCTACAAGGCTGCTGCAAAGGTCAATATGAACTTTTATCTCAACATATTCCTGGCGACCGCAATAGCTGACTGGGTGACCTATTTGGTAACCTCTACAGAGCTAGCGTTGGCTTTCCCGGCTGGTGGTGCTCTCACGGTCTCAGGGTTCCTGTCTTCGTTCACTGCATTTGCAGCAGTGTTCGCCACTACTCAGGTGCCTCTTGCCATTATGGAAGGTGCGCTCACAGCTCTCATTATGAAGTATGTGGTGCAGGTAAAGAGCGATGTACTTGTGAACCTGCATGTTCTCACATCAGAGGCAGTGAATAAGCTCAAGGGGGCTATGGCATGAAGTTAGAGTACATCGTAGGATTTATAGCGATTCTTTTCGTGGCCCAATTCTTCTACGGGCTTGCAGCAAATCCAGGGTCAGAGTTCGGGGGTGCAGATGGTGCAGCAGAGGACGTGATCTCAGGTATTGACCCTACTTATGAGCCATGGGATCCGGGTTTCCCTAAGTTTGAGCCACCAGGCGGGGAAACTGAGAGCCTGCTCTTTGCTCTTCAGGCAGCCATAGGTGCCATAGTCATTGGTTACTTCTTTGGCTACTACAGGGGAAAGAACCAGTCAGGTCAGTAATGGGCTTCATACGAAGTCCATTTTGATTTTCTCAACTAAAATCCTTTTTTATACCTTTTTCTTATTATATTTTAAAGTAGCCATTACAAAACGGAAACCTTATCTAATATAACTCTCAATCCAGCTTGGAAAGAAGCTTTTTTATAAAAACAAATTTGCTTGATTTAAAAAGAGGTAATTCAGGAAACATTATGACCTATATACTGGACGACTACGCCCTAAACAGCCCTCTGCGCGAAAAGAACAACTGGCTCAAGATCACCATAACTGCTTTCGGAATACTTGTGGGCGTATCCTCCAATTCTCCTGTCACGCCTTTTGTAATAGCTCTTTGCATGGGTATTGCAACCATCCGTTTCAGTAAGGTACCTGTAAGGTTCTATCTTAAAATACTGGCTGCACCTGCAGGATTTGTGCTGATCAGCGTAGTGATCATTGCTTTCTTTTCAGGAGCTGGTAGTGAAGTTTTCGGTTTTGATCTGTTTGGGCATAGGCTTGGAGTCAATACCGGAGGTCTGAACATGGCTTTCGTGGTGTTTGCAAGGACTATCAGCGGCATGTCTTGCCTTTTTTTCCTCTCGCTCTCAACTCCCATGATAGAACTTTTCTCCGTATTGAAAGCAACCCGTTTCCCGGACTCCTTCATAGAGATAGCTATGATGATGTATCGCTATATTTTTGTCTTTATGGAGGTGGCTATGGGTATCAAGTACGCCCAGACTGTCAGGCTGGGCTACAAGGATTTCAGGACTTCCTTCAGGTCTATGGGAATGCTGGGAACATCTCTTTTCATAAGGGCATGGGAGCAGGGAGAAAAGCTTTATGTTTCTATGAACTCAAGGTGCTATGATGGCAGGCTCATATTGCTGGAAGAGGATCGCCCCATAAAGAGGTCTGAAGTGGCACTTACGTCCGTATATTTTATCTTAGTGCTTGTAGTTTTCTATTCCACAAGGAACATCCTTCTTATCTGAGGTATATCATGACAATCCTGGAAACCAGAGATCTTGTATACAGTTATCCGGACGGTACAATTGCCCTGGACAACGTGAGCGTCAGGATAGATATGGGCAAAAAAATAGCCTTTGTAGGCCGTAATGGTTCCGGGAAATCAACTCTCTTCCTCACTCTTAACGGAACCCTGGTCCCAAAGAAAGGTGAGGTGCTGTTCCATGGTGAACCTGTGAAGTACGATGCAAGATCTCTGCGAGAACTTCGCAAGAACGTGGGTATCGTATTCCAGAACTCCGACGACCAGCTTTTTGCACCCAGCATTTACCAGGATGTGGCTTTCGGTCCCACGAATCTGGGGTATTCCAAGGAGAAGGTCAACTCGGTGGTGCAAAGTACCCTTGATTATGTGGGACTTAACCCGCTCAAGAAAAAGCCTCCGCACCATCTGAGCGGTGGCCAGAAGAAGAGAGTTGCCATTGCGGGTATTGTTGCCATGGAACCGGAAGTCATCATTCTCGATGAGCCGCTGTCCAATCTTGATCCTGTGGGTGCGGACGAGGTAATGGACCTTCTCAACGAACTTAACTACTTCGGCAAAACAATAATCATCTCGACCCATGATGTAGACCTGGCCTACAGATGGGCGGATTATGTGTTCATTATGACCAATCACCAGATGATCGGTGAAGGAATACCTGAGGATATTTTCAGGAACGAGGAACTGCTCCAGAGAGCATACCTGAGAAAGCCTCAGATACTTGAGGTGCATGAGGAACTGCGCAGACGCAGTCTTGTCAAGGCTAACGGCTGTCCCAAGGATATACCGGGGCTTGTCAGGATACTGAAAGAGCCGGAACTGATGTGGGTAAAAGTGTCTCCGGATGTCAAGGTAGGGGATAGCGTCAACTTAGGGTTGCTGTACGGTGAGTTCGCCCTGAACTATCCCATGGAGGCTGTGAACGGCAAGGTGCTGCACATACATGAGGATTGTATGGCAATAGTGGAACTGAGTAGACGTTATGTGCGTGCAGGCTCCATCATGATCTATGACACTGACCATCATGATGCCGGTTTTTTACAGCTCTTCATCGCTCAGGGAGATGTGGATACAGTGGGTGCCATGGGCAAAAGGAGCAAACTCATAGCTGAGAGAGACAACATACACCTTGATATTACCTCAGGAGTGATCGACCGCTCCATACTCAATGCCCTCTGCGGACAGAGGTGCCTTATAATCACACATGGTGGAATGATATACCATGCTTTTGAACGCATCACCCAATATATTGGAGAAAGCGGTATCAATATTCATGTTGATATCATAAATGAGAATGGAGATATTTCCTCTCTTGCAACGGCCTGTACTGGGCAGGTATCATGCACCCAATCCTCGGAAGAACACTCGGCATAACATAGTTACAGGTCCAGATAAGTTCTTTTGAGGAGCAAAGCGTCTCCTTCGTTATCCGGGCTTTCGGATATTACAAGGCCCGTTACCCGGAAGTCCTTGAAAGCCTGTAAGAGTTCAACGTACCTCAGATCGGATTCTTCCAGTTTGAGATGATTCTTTTCTCCCTTTGGTCCATATTCGATGCCTGAAATATGTACATGCATGTTTTCCAGAGCTTCCCTTCCCAGCACGTTTTCGACCTTTTCAAGTACAGCACTGAACTCTTTATAGGAGTTCTCTTTCCCATTACTTCTCGCGTGCAGATGGGCAAAATCGATGCATGGCAGTACTCTTTCAAGCTGGATGCACATGTTTAGAGTCTCATCAAGGCTACCGAATTGTGTAGGTTTGCCGGTGGTCTCGGGTCTTAGCACCGTATCGATTCCTTCTTCGGCCATTCTTACTGTAAGTTCCTGCAGTTTTCGCTGAACCCGGGGAAATACGTCTTCAGGCTTATCTTTCTGATAATAGGCGGGATGAAATACTATCGAGCGTGCTCCACAGATGGAACCTATGAGTGCAGAGTCATATATTCTCCTGATGCTGGCATCTATCTTTTCGGGTTCTGAAGAGTTCAGGTTGATATAGTAAGGTGCGTGAACACTAAGAGATACGTTCTCAGACGTGGCTATTTTCTGCACTTCCTTTGCAGAGGTGGCACCCATCTTCACTCCGCGCACGAACTCTATTTCCATGCAGCCAAGTCCAAGTTCCTTCACTCTGCGGATACCTTCCACAGTGGTGCCTTTGGTGCTGGAGTAAGGTGCACCGGCTGTGCCAAAGAGCAATTCTTTCTGGCTCATCAGACTATGCCCAGATGCTGTTTGAGATCTTTCATGCGCTGTGCAGAGATCTTCTGCTCGACCAATTCCATTATAGTAACGATGTCTTCAGGTTCAAGGGAGCGTATGTCTTCTTTGTTCTCCAGTGCAAGTTTCACAAGGTAGTCCAGCTCTTCTGCATTCAGGCGCTCTATTCTCTCCCGGAAGTCCTCTGCAGACTCTGCTATTTTGTGGGACAAAGGTCTTAGAATAAAAGGATAATTATGCCCCCCTGATGATATTGTGTTTCCTTTAAGCTCAGGTGCAACCTTGCTGAATATCTGCTTGTCCATATCGTTGAATACTCTGCTCATGGATTTTAGTTGTAAAAAGTAGTTTATAAAATTATGTTTCTGTTCAATTCTTAAGATGCCCGTGGATGTCTATCTCTCCGAGCACTATCCTTGTGGATGAGATGCGTATCTGGTCCTCAGCGAGAACATAATCTATCTTCACGATCTCGATATCCTTCAGGTTCTTCTCAGCCCGGAGCTTATTTATCTTCAGGGCAACGGGATATGTTTCAGGAGAAACCACAATGTAGTCGTAATCCTTTGTAAGGGTCTTTCCGTAAGGTTCATTCAGCTCTATGATCGTGTATTTCTGACCCTCTGCAATTTGCTGTATGTACCGGATAACCCTTTCCTTTCGGATACTGTAATCAGGTATATTGCGTGGGCGCTTGTTTGCCATTTCGTTGGATGTGAGCCCGATATCGACTTCACCATTGCTGGCAAGCTCGAAAGCTTTTCTTAAAAGCTCCATGTGTCCGTCATGAAGACATTCGAAAGTTCCACCGACTACTACTCTGGGCATTGGTGGTACAAAGGGTATTTTATAAAATAAATGTTTGCCTGAAAATGTCAGATAGTTGCATATGTAAAATTAGTCTTGCAAGTAGTAAACTATATTATCTTTTACAAATATTTACTTTTCACTGGATTGCTTTTAGATATTTATTGATAGAAGGGATCAGAGTGGATAAGATACCAATTAAAAAGCCTGGCATGTACCTCATCTTAATATCATTCACTTTCTTAGCGATGTGGATCTTGGCACTTATACCAATCCCTCCTTCTTATTTTAAACCCCAGACCGTTGATAGTATATACATATTCAGTTTGTATTTGTTCTCTTTTTTATCCCTACAGTTGGGCTTTTGTTATTTATGAATCATATACAGAATATCTCTTCAAGATGGTATTGGGGGGCAACCCTGTTATTTACGATAGTATTGATAACATTGAATCGCGATAACAATATATTAGGGCCATTTTATGATACATCTTTCATTGCAAGTTATGGTGAGATCTCGGATTTTCTTTCAAACAATTTTTTTAAGTATTCTGTCTCAATAGTCTATTGTCTTTCTATGTTATTATTTACGATGTCAGTACCAGAAAATAAA
Organism: Methanomethylovorans sp.; assembly: GCF_041305605.1. Taxonomy (GTDB): domain Archaea; phylum Halobacteriota; class Methanosarcinia; order Methanosarcinales; family Methanosarcinaceae; genus Methanomethylovorans. The sequence goes on along the minus strand of NZ_JBFYLB010000019.1, from coordinate 17,806 downwards.
ATAAACAAAATGTCCACTCCTTTTAGAATCTCATTATTTACACTTGCTTGCGTTGTTATTTTCACTATAGTTGATCTGTTAGCTAGATACGGATATGTAGACACTGTATCATTAAGTGAGAATTTTGGACTTTTATACATCCTAGGCATATTCTTTTTTGGCCTATCTTTGACATGGTCTGGTATTCACTATGAAACAGAATAGTTTTTGTCTGTGGTCAAGGTACATTGCTCGGCTAATTTGATTCTATAAATGGAATGTGCCAATTATTACTTTCACTCCGCTCTCTTCATGTATATATAGCCTAAAGATCAATAATTCATCGAATTGTGCACCGGATGTTAACATGTGCACCACAAAGGAGTCATTAAAAATGTCAGAAATACTACTTGAGGATCTGGACCATGTCGGTCCCGCAACAGCCCAAAAACTCGTAGAAGCAGGTTTTTCAACAGTAGAGGCCATTGCTGTATCTTCTCCCGCAGAGCTCGCGGCAACCGCTGATATAGGTGAGTCTACAGCAGCCAAGATCATCCAGGCAGCTCGTAAAGCTGCTGATATAGGAGGTTTTGAGACAGGTGATGTGGTAATGGAACGCAGGAAGCTGGTAGGTAAGCTCTCAACAGGTTGCAAAGAGTTCAATGAAATCATGGGAGGAGGAATAGACTCCCAGGCCATAACCGAAGTATATGGCGAGTTCGGGTCAGGCAAGACCCAGCTTGCGCACCAGTTAGCCGTCAATGTACAGTTACCTCGTGAAAAAGGAGGATTGGATGGCTCTGTGGTGATGATCGATACAGAGAACACCTTCAGGCCTGAGCGGATAAAGCAGATGGTAGATGGCCTTTCAGAGCTATACGGTGAGAACTATGATTTCGAAGAGTTCCTCAAACATATACATGTGGCAAGGGCATACAACTCTAATCATCAGATCCTGCTCGTGGATGCGGCATCGGAACTTGCCAATCAGCTCAAGGATTCTGACAAACCGGTGAGATTACTCGTTGTTGACTCCCTTACCGCACATTTCAGGGCTGAGTACATCGGGCGTGGAACCCTTGCTGACAGGCAGCAAAAGCTCAACAAACATCTCCATGACATCCAGAGGTTCGGTGACCTCAACAATGCTGTGGTCCTGGTAACAAATCAGGTTATGGCCAAACCGGATGCATTCTTTGGCGATCCAACAAAGCCCATAGGTGGGCACATACTTGGCCACACTTCTACATTCAGGCTCTATATGCGTAAATCCAAAGGTGATAAAAGGATAGTCAAACTTGTGGATGCACCTAACCTTCCTGATGCTGAGGCAGTTATTTCAGTTACTACGGCCGGCCTGCGTGATCCTTGAACAGCAGGTTTTTAACCTTTTTTTCTTATTTACCTGCATGAAATTCAAGGCTATTGCAGTTGACATTGACGGTACCATCACTTCCAGGGACAGGAGCCTTGATCTGGTGGCCATTGAGAGTTTACGTTCCCTTGATATGCCTGTGGTGCTCTCCACAGGCAACATTCTTTGTTATGCACATGCTGCTGCAAAGCTCATAGGAGTGGGTGGGATAGTGATAGCCGAGAATGGTGGTATCGTGTCTCCCGGTTTTGATACAGTCCCCATAGTATCTGAATCTATTAAAGATTGTGAAAAGGCTTTTGACCTGCTATCGGGTAAGTTTGAGTTGACTAAACTAGACCCGGAGCATCGTAAGACCGAGATAGTACTTAGGAAGAACTTTGATCTGGAACTTGCCAGGGAAATGCTGTATGATCATGGTTTTAACGTAGAGATCATTGACACACATTTTGCCATTCATATCAAGAGCAGGAACGTGAACAAAGGCACTGGCCTTGTCAAAGTTGCAGAGTTGATGGGCATTAAGCCAAAGGATTTTGTCGCCATAGGTGACTCTGTAAATGATGTAGAAATGCTTGAGGTGGCAGGTTTTGGTGTAGCTGTAGGCAACGCTGATAATTTTTTAAAAGATATTGCTGATTTTACCGCTACCTCCTCTTATGGAACTGGTGCAGCTGAAGGTGTAACCTATCTTCTGGAACATGACCTGATTTAAAAAAACAGAAAAGGCAAACGCCGTTTATTCAACAGGCTTGCCCACTGCAACGTTTTTATCTACTACTATGTAGTCCTTAATGGCTCTTACAGAAGTAAATGGAAGGAGAATGTACTGATCATCTGTCTTGTACTTGGAAGTATCCAGGCTCATGTCTGGCTTGACTATAAGATCTATGAGGTCTCCTGTTTTCCCATCCATGACTATGTTGAAGAGCACACCCAGTTCAGTGCCATCCGTAGCCATTACCTGTTTGCTGGAGAGGTTCTTAGCAAATACCTTCGTCATGTAGTTCACCCGATAATTCAAAACTTTTCATATATTTATCTGTATCCTATATAAGAGCTTGTTTCCTCTTTCGGCACTCCGCCCTTGAAATGATCCTGTATCTTTTTATAATATCCCATAAGGTTCTCGGAAAGAGTGGGTCTTACCTTATTCAGTGCTTCTCTGAAGTACTTCATGTCGATTTTTTCTATAGTGAAGTTCTCTCTCAGGGCAAGCATCACAGCTTCTCTGCATACTGCTTCGATATCAGCACCCACGTACCCTTCGGTGATGTCCGCAAGTTCATCAATAGATACGTTGCTTGCAAGAGGTATATTTCTCGTATGTATCTGGAAGATCTTTCTCCTTCCTTCTCTTGTGGACTGGCCGACGAGCACAAGCCTGTCAAACCTTCCTGCACGCAGCAAGGCAGGGTCGATCATATCTGGCCTGTTGGTTGCAGCAATAACAACTATCTCCTTCAAAGCTTCAAGACCATCAAGTTCGGTGAGCAACTGGTTCACAACCCTTTCAGAGACCTTTGCATCCTCTGACATGGAACTCCTCGCAGATGCAATGGAATCTATTTCATCGAAGAACACCACGCATGGAGCTACCTGTCTTGCTTTCTTGAATATTTCCCGGATGGCACGTTCGGACTCTCCCACCCATTTTGAGAGCATTTCAGGTCCTTTGATACTGATAAAATTGGCATTGGATTCATTGGCAACAGCCTGGGCCACAAGAGTTTTACCTGTACCCGGTGGTCCAAACAGTAATATTCCTTTCGGAGGCTTTATACCCATCTGTACGAACTTCTCGGGCTTTGTGATAGGCCATTCCACAGCCTCTATGATCTCCTGTTTGACATTGTCCAGTCCTCCTACATCCTCCCATTTCACAGAAGGTATCTCCACAAGCACTTCACGCATTGCAGAAGGTCCTATCTCTCTTAAGGCATTCTCAAAATCAGATCTGGACAGTACTATCTGCTCCAGTTTCTCCTGGGGGATCAGGTCATCGTCAAGGTTAAGGTCCGGCAATACCCTCCTTAATGCCCGCATAGCAGCTTCCTGTACAAGGGCAAGCAGATCAGCACCTACGAATGCTTGTGTGTTCTTGGCTATATCCACCAGGTACTTCTCATCCACATCGTCACCCAGAGGCACGCCTCGTGTATGGATCTGCAGAATCTCTAACCGCCCTCCGGCATCAGGGACACCGATCTCTATTTCCCTATCGAACCTGCCCGGCCTGCGCAATGCAGGATCAATTGCATCCAGCCTGTTGGTGGCTCCTATTACCACTACCTGTCCCCGCTCTTCCAGGCCATCCATCATAGTAAGCAACTGAGCAACCACTCGGCGTTCCACTTCTCCCGTAACGTTCTGTCTTTTTGGAGCAATGGAGTCTATCTCATCAATGAATACTATAGATGGGGCATCTTCTTCAGCCTCTTCGAATATCTTACGGATACGCTCTTCGCTTTCCCCATAGTATTTCCCCATGATCTCAGGGCCTGCGATGTAGAGGAAATTTGCTCTGGATTCGTTTGCCACTGCCTTGGCTATAAGGGTCTTTCCTGTTCCGGGAGGCCCGTATAATATGATACCTTTCGGAGGTTCGATGTTCAATCGCTGGAAGAGTTCAGGATGTTTAAGGGGCAGTTCTATCATTTCCCTTACTCTCTGTATCTCATCTCCGAGTCCGCCTATATCCTCATAGGTGATTCCCCTGGCTGCGCTTTCATATCCTCTGACCGGTTTCTGGCGCAGTTCTATATCAGTGGTCTCATTGACTATGAGTACTGAATCATGAGGTTCAGCCTCAACAGCTATAAGGGGTATTGCCTGTCCTCCTGAGGACTGGCTTGCCATAGGCTGTGTCATGGAACTGATGATGGGTATCACATCACCTACCACAAAAGGCCGTTTTAGTATGTTCCTTTTTATTATTTCTTTAATATGGTCGCCATACTCCATCACCACGCCTTCCGGTGGGGCAAGTACTAAATGTGTTGCAGGTTCGAATTCCGCTCTTTTGATGGTAACTCTTTCACCTATACCCACTCCTGCATTTTGCCGGATGAACCCATCTATCCTGACAATGCCCTGTCCCCAGTCCTGGCGGTCTGCTCTCCACACTTTGGCGCATGTCCTCCTCTTACCGGTTATTTCTACTATGTCCCCGGGAGAGAGCTGCAGGCTCAGGAGAGTGCTGGGGTCCAGACGAATGATGCCACGTCCGAAATCGTTCGGATGTGCTTTTTCAACCTTGATTTGTACTTCGTCCATGATGTCATCCTGTAATTGAATCTCATATATAGTCCGATTATAGGTATTTATTTTTATCTAATGCATAAAAATAAATGCACCGGTGTCTGAGCTATAAACTGTAGCTTAAATATCACAGTTTACATCCGCCACAGGAATTTAATTTCAGTTTTCCATAAAAACCATTTTATGTCGCCTTGGTTGTTTTGACAGTCGTGTCGCTTATATATTTCGGCTCACATATTTTTGTTTACCAAAACCATGGGGGTGAGTTTTTGGCAGAGAAAAGTACGTTAGACTGGATAGCATTAGTGCTCGTTATCATCGGAGGCCTTAACTGGGGACTCTTCGGGATATCTCAGGATTTGAACCTGGTGGCACTTATATTCGGCTACAGTATCATAGCAAGGATAGTTTACATCCTTGTGGGTCTGTCTGCATTGTATATGGTTTATTATGCAACCAAGAAATAAAGGTGTTTAGATGGTCAGTCTTATAGAGACCTGACCATTTAATCTTTTTAGTTCTTTTTTATTCCATCATTTGTCGGGTGAGGCTACCACGTGCAATGTTGATCTCGGAAAGTGAGAGTTCAATGGAGTTTTCATCCACCTTGATCCTTAACTTCTCCCCGCCAACAGTACCTATAATGGTGTATGGTACCCCCTGCAGTGCTTCCTCGATAAATTTTGGTTCAGGGGTGGTAAGGATGGCTCTTACATAAGACTCTGAGAATAGAGCATCGTCTGCTCTTAGGCCATCACATGCTTTGCTGAGATCCACATTTGCTCCTGCGCAGGTGCACATCTCGCACAGTGCGGCTCCTAATCCACCCAGTGAAACATCATGGGAGGACGTGACCTTTCCAGTGTTCACTGCTTTTATCACAGTATCCACTATCTTTGTAGCATTCTCAGGTACTTTTGGAGCGTTACCATCCATCTTCTTACCGATCAGGCTGTAATATTCAGAGCCTCCAAGTTCATCCCGTGTCTCTCCAACCAGAAATATGGTGTCTCCCTCGTGGGTAAAAGAGGAGAGGGGAGTGCCTGCAACATTATCTGTTGTTCCCACAACTCCTATGGATGGAGTAGGGAGGATAGCCGTATCAAACTCATCACTCTCATTATACAGGGATACGTTCCCGCCGACCACAGGTATTTGCAGTTCTCTTGAACCATCACCTAATCCAAGTATGGCATTTTTTAAGTACCAGTATATATCTGGCCTTTGGGGGTTGCCAAAATTGAGACAGTCCACAAGAGCCAGTCCTTTGCCCCCTTTTACTGCAATGTTCATGGCATTTTCGTATACAATACCCTTTCCACCCTGGTAGGGGTCCAGCATGGTATGCCTGGGGTTACAGCCACAGGAGAGTATTATTCCCTTGTCCCCATCTATGCGTAATACTGAAGCATCGTCACCGGGTTTTACTGTGGTCCTTACCTGCACTTCATGATCATATTGCCTGTATATCCACTCCTTTGATGCCACGTTGTGAGAGGAAAGTACTTCAAGAAGTGTCTGCTTCAGATCAGCTGGCATCTTTGTTTTTTCCCATGCAGTTCTCTCAGCTGGTGCACTGGCAGGCATTTCGCAGGTAGGGGCACCTTCGGCAAGTAGTTTGATAGGGATATCAGCAACGATCTCGCCCTTGAACTCTACGGTGTAGTATAATCTTTCAGTGAGCTCTCCTATCATACTGGCGTTGAGGTCATATTTCTTGGCGATGGCCAATACAGCATCTACGTTCTGTGGTTCTACTTCGAACAGCATACGTTCCTGAGATTCTGCAATAAGGATCTCATAAGGCACCATGCCTTTCTCCCTGAGTATAACATTATCAGCGATTATATGCATTCCAAGATTTCCTTTGGATGCCATCTCGGAGCTGGCTCCGGCAAGGCCCGCTGCGCCCAGATCTCTGCAGGATTTCGCATATCCACTTTCCACTACTTCCAAAGTAGCTTCAATAAGCAGTTTTTCAGTGAATGGGTCTCCAATCTGGATGCTTGGTCTGTCTTCTGCTTCGGAGCTTTCGGAAAGGTCTCTGGAAGCAAAAGATGCACCGCCTAGGCCGTCCCTTCCAGTTGTAGATCCCATGAGGACCATTTTATTGCCGGCACACTGAGATATTGCTGTCACTATGTTCTCTTTCCTCGCAAGCCCTATGCATGCAACGTTCACAAGTGGGTTACCGCTGTAAGTTTCATCAAAGAAAGCTTCTCCTCTTACTACAGGCACACCTATACAGTTACCATAGCTAGCAATACCTTCGATGATGTGTTCGAAAAGGTAAAGGTTCTTAGGAGTATTAAGGGGTCCGAAATACAGGGGGTCCATAAGAGCTATGGGCCTTGCACCCATGGATATAATGTCCCTTACAATGCCTCCCACGCCGGTTGCTGCACCATTGTGAGGGTCTACGTATGATGGATGGTTATGGCTTTCCATACCTATCGCTAGCACCCAGCCATCTTCAAAGTCCACGATAGCAGCATCATCTCCCGGTCCTATGATCACCTTCTCGCCGGTAGTTGTGAAAGTCTTTAATAAAGGTCCACTGGAACGATATGAACAATGCTCACTCCACAAATTGAGGAAACATCCCTGTTCCACGATATTGGGTTCTCTGCCCATTTTTTCAATTATAAGTTTCAAGTCGTTCTCTGGTAACATTGTGTGCCTCAGAATAATATCAATTTCTGTGTTTCTGTAGGCTTAAAAGCACTCAAGTTTAAAAAAGATTCCTTCAATTATTGACCTTAATAACCATTCCTTGTTATTTATTCATGAACGATTAATAGCAAGATTTTCGCCGGAAAGGAGTTTGTGACGTTCTATCGAGCCAGCATGCATTTCAATAATATATTTTGTCTTTTTAGGAGATCGTGTCAAGCCAATCCAGGATTTCAATGTTGTAGCTGCAAGTATTTTCTTTTCAGCATCCAGGAACAATACGTCTATTGGAAAAAATACAAAGAGCATGTGTACGAAAACAGATCCAGGGGAGGGTAGTATAAAGACAAGTGCATATCCTTCTGCAATGCTTTTTCTCAACATGAGCCCCTTTGACTGGCTTATTATACCCTCTGCAAATTCAACGTCAGATGCGATTAATTCACCATTAGGTTTTAATATCATCGCTGTTTACTTTATACGGCTATTTAAGTATAGTTTATGGTCAAAAGGTTAATAATTTTGGAGGAAATATCACTAGATGAGTTCAGAGATGTGCCCTGTATGCGGATTGCCAATGGAATTGTGCATCTGCGAAGAAGTAGCAAAAGAGCAGCAAAGAATTACCGTGAAGGTCAACAGAAGAAGATATGGAAAAGAAGTAACAGTTGTGGAAGGTTTCGATGCACATGAGATTGATCTCCACGAGCTATCGACATATCTTAAATCCAAGTTCGCTTGTGGCGGAACTGTCAGGGATAATGCTGTTGAGTTGCAGGGCAACCATCTGTCTCGCATGAAAGATGTTCTTGTTGAAAGGGGTTTTTCTCCGGAACAGATCAAAGATTAACACACTTCGCATAATTACTATCTCTCTCCAAAACTTAATCTTAAATCTTTCAAAGCTGTAACTTTTATCATTTTAAGGAAAGGTGTGCGCGCCATCTACTTATTTTCAAGGTGAAGCATGAAACGTATATATCTGGATCACAGTGCAACAACACATGTAGATACCAGGGTTTTGGAGGTCATGCTCCCTTATTTTACTGAAAAGTTCGGGAATGCTTCAAGTTTACACTCGTTCGGCCAGGAGGCTGCAGAAGCACTTGTCTCATCCCGTGAACAAGTGGCTGCAGCACTGGGAGCCGAGCCACATGAGATCATTTTTACATCCGGTGGTACCGAATCCGATAACATGGCTATAAAAGGTGCCGCATACATGCATTCTTCCAGGGGAAGGCATGTTATCACTTCCGTTATAGAGCATCCTGCAGTGTTACGCACGTGCGAGCAACTCGAAAGAGAGGGTTTTGAGGTTACCTATATACCAGTGGATAGGGAAGGCATACTGGATATGAAGTTCCTTGAGGATGCCATAAGGGAAGATACCATTCTCATGAGTATAATGCATGCCAATAATGAGATTGGCACTATCCAGCCTATAAAAGAGATAAGTAATCTCATTGCAGGGCGGGAAATAGTCTTGCATACCGATGCTGTCCAGTCTGTGGGCAAGATGCCTACTGATGTGCATGAATTGGGTGTGGATATGTTGTCCATCTCTTCTCACAAGCTCTACGGTCCTAAAGGGGTGGGTGCCCTGTACTTGCGTAATGGTGTCAATCTCTCGCCTCTTGTGCAGGGCGGAGGGCATGAACGTGGGCTGCGCCCCGGTACTGAGAATATTCCGGGTATTGTAGGTTTTGCAAAAGCCATGTCAATTGCCAGGGCACAATTGGAAAAGGATTCTACACACATGCAACATCTGCGCGATTCGATGATCGAAAAGATCCATAGCAGGATCCCGCATGTAAAGCTTAACGGGCATGAAAAAAAGCGTCTTCCAAACAATGTGAATATGAGTTTCAGGCATGTGGAAGGCGAATCTTTGCTTATGCTTCTGGATATGAACGGTGTTGCTGTTTCCACCGGTTCGGCATGTTCATCCAAGTCCCAGAATGCTTCTCACGTGCTTACGGCCATTGATCCAGGTGTTGATTACATCCATGGTTCATTGAGGTTCACTCTAGGAAGGGAGAACACTCTGGAAGAAGTAGATCTGGTAGTTGATCTTCTGGAAGAGGCAGTTATGAAACTGCGCCAGATCTCTCCTTTTGAGCAGGAGGTATAATGTACAGCAGAAGACTTCTCGAAGAATTCACAGATCCTAAGAATGTGGGTGTCATTGAGGATGCGGATGGTGTGGGACAACTGGGAAATCCTGCGGATGGTGATGTGATCACCATATACATAAAGGTCAAAGATGGTATACTGGCAGACGTGAAGTTCAAGACCTTTGGTTGCGCGGCAGCTATTGCTACTTCAAGTATGGTAACGCAACTGGCAAAAGGCAGGACCATAGAAGAAGCCAGGAGTATCACGAAGGAAGAGGTCGCCGATGCGCTAGGTGGTCTTCCGCCAGGCAAGATGGATTGTTCTAATTTTGCTCCGGATACGTTAAGGATGGCCATTGAAGATTATCTGAAAAAAAATAAGGTTTGATGCCGGAGAGCGATCTTTTGAAAACGACGTGCGAGATCATGGTACAGAAAGTCCTTCCGGCGATACGTGCAGAGATTGCCCGTGTACTGTTCTCTGAACATCGGTGTACACAGCAGGAGATCGCTGAGATACTCTGTCTTTCAAGAGCTGCTGTTTCACAGTACATGAGTGAGAAAAGAGGAGCTGAAGTTGATTTTCCTGAAGAGGTCCGTGTGGAGGTGAGGAAGTTCTCTGCCAGGCTTCTCAAAGGCATGGATCAAAAAGACCAGGTGCAAGGTATGTGCAATATCTGCAGGTTCGTGCAGCGCTCCGGTTGGTTCTATAAGAACATACCTGAAGCAGGATCCTGTATCCTATGTGGGGATAAAGAGCAGATTTGAGTAATAATCAGTGTGTACAATGCAAGGGCAGAGGGTTTTGCGGGCGTCCTGCATGTCCTATCCTTGAAAAGTTCCGGTCTATAGAGTCATCTGTCAGAGTCAGTAAAGGAGCAACTTCCATATTTGGTGCGTCGCCTCCGGCAGTTTTCATCGGCAGGCATGATTATCCTTCTGTTATGTCTGGTCCTATGGTACCTCCTGATATGGGGGGGGATGAGTCATCCTTGCTGGAAGACCCAAAGACGCTGCTTAGCATGGATATTGGTGAGATCATTGCAGCACGTTCCAGGCTTGTGAGGGCAGGTGCCCGCATGAATGTAAAGGATGCTGCCGATCCAAAGGACCCTCTGCTTCTCAAGTCACAGGAACTATCCCTTTCCATGACTCCGGTGGATACTGAAGCTTGGTTTAACAAACCGCTTAGTAATAGATTGAAGTTCGATAGTGTGCTCACCCCCATGGGCCCATCAGGTGACCTTAAAGACCTTGACATAACAGAGAATCCGAATGTGCCAAAAAAAGTGGATTATCTGGTATATGATGATGACGCGCTGGCAAAAGATGCAATATCAGAGCTTATTTCTTCCAATATCTCTCAGGAGCACATAACCCGTCTCTTTTCCATAGGACTGCTGGGTAAAGAGCGCAAGCTGGTACCCACACGCTGGTCCATAACCGCAGTGGACGATATGCTGGGCAAGGAGCTTCAGAAAGACGTTAGAGATAATCCTCAGATAAGTGATATAACGCTCTTTAGTGGAGGAGCTTTTGGTAATCATTTTGAAATACTTTTCATCCCCCGGGGATTTTCATATGAACTTATTGAGATATGGATGCCCAGGGCTGTATGGTCGGGTGATTCAACATGGATCGGTGCCGATAGAGAAGGTGTGGGCGGCAAGAAAGGTTATTCTAATCTTGCAGGTGGCTATTATGCGGCACGCCTTGGTGCACTTGAGTATCTGAGCGGTGTCAGAAGACAGGCAGCCGTGTTCATGGTAAGGGAGATAAGGCCTGATTACTGGGCACCTCTGGGTGTATGGGTTGTAAGGGAAGCTACGCGCAACGCTTTGAAAAATCCTCCACAGAGGTTTGAAAGTATCGACTCAGCTTTATTGGATATGTCTTCAAGGCTCAATACGCCTATTGGATCATGGAGGCAAAAAGCAAGTCTGATCAATGAGCTGAAGTGCCAGCGGACTCTTGATTCTTTCTTCTGATTCTATATGGCTATATATTAGTATATAGAATATTGTACCTACATTTATCTATATCTTGCCAAATTGTCCACGTAGTTAATAGGAGGATAATGGTAAATGGATATTTTTAATCCTTTTGTGATAGCCCTAATGGCTGCAGGGTTGTACATGGCCTGGAACATAGGGGCCAATGATCTTGCCAATGCCATGGGAACTTCAGTGGGCAGTGGTGCTCTTTCCTTGAAACAGGTGATCATTGTTGCAGCCGTATTCGAGTTCTGTGGCGCTGTGTTCTTTGGAAAACGTGTCACTTCAACTCTTGCTAAAGGCATTGTGCCTGTGGATCATATTAGAATGATCGATCCTCATCTTGTGGTTATCGGCATGCTCGCAGCAATCCTGGCTGCAGGTTTCTGGATCACACTTGCTACATTTTACAATCTTCCGGTCTCTACTACTCACTCGATCGTAGGCTCTGTTCTTGGGTTTGGACTAGTCTCAGCATATCATGGAATTATCTCTTACAGTGAGATCCACTGGCCGGTTCTGATCAAAATCGTGGCAAGCTGGCTGATTTCACCTTTGCTTGGTGCTCTTGTTGCATATATCCTCTTCATGCTGGTGTCCCATTTTATCCTCCAACGTACTGACTACCCTTTTGCTATTGAAAAGAAGTTCATAATCCTTCAGACCATGACAGCATGTTATATGGCATTTGCTCACGGTTCCAATGATGTTGCAAATGCCATAGGTCCTTTATATGCAGGGCTTAATGTACTGGGTATGGATGGCACACAAATACCCACGGGGATTATGGTTATTGGCGGGTTTGGCATGGTGTTGGGACTTGCGACATGGGGCTACAAAGTAATACAGACTATTGGTAATAAGATCACTGAACTTACTCCTACAAGGGGTTTCTGTGCAGAATTTGCCACTGCTTCGGTGGTGGTACTGCACAGTTATAGCTCCCTGCCGATTTCAACTACCCATACGCTTGTTGGATCTGTAATTGGGGTTGGTCTTGCAGGCGGTCTTGCGGCGGTTGATTTAAGTGTGATTGGAAAGATAGCAATATCCTGGATAATTACAGTGCCTGTGGCAGCGTTGACCTCAGCTATAATATTTACAGCTCTTATGGGGATAGGGATTTGACAAAAAGGGAATACATACGTTCTGTGTTAAGCATCTTTGCAAAATCTCCTTTCAGGCCTCTGCATGTGCATGCTACCAAAGGAGGAGATGCTGTCCGAAAGTTGAATGAGGAGCTTTCTGCTTATTTTGCCTGTGACATGCCCACTGTGCTTAGGCTCAATAATGAGGTAGACACCCTTGAGCATGAGGCAGACATCATAAAACAGACAATAAGGTCAGAACTTTCTTCTTCCATCATGTTGCCCGTACATGCAGATGATCTGCTTAATTTCCTCAAGCCCCAGGATTCGATCTGCGACGAGTGCCAGGACGCAGCTTACTGGCTTACTCTGCGGGATTGCCATGTGCCAAAAGAACTTGAAGAGAGTTTTCTGGAACTAATGTCCAGGACCTTGGCAACAGTTGAAATGTACGAACTTCTAGTAGACACGCTAAGTGAACTTCTGGAGTCTTCTTTTGGAAAGAAGGATGTGGAAGAAACCCTGGAACTTGTTGCCAAGGTAGAGGAAATGGAACATCAGGTGGATATTGTAGAAAAACAACTTATGAAAAAAATATTTGAAAAAGAAGAGTTGCTTGGCGGTGGAGGCATTTATTTCTTCCTGGAACTTGCCAAGAACATAGGTCGCATTGCAGACCGTACCGAGAGTGCTGCAGACAGGTTGCGGGCTATGGTATTAAGGAGATGAGTTTTTAACTCCTCTCCTGTGCAGGTTACCATCTGTGTTTAGTACACGCAGCATTTCTATTACAGAATAAGCTGCCCGGGTGATGCCCATACTGCGCCGATCAGTATCTGTTCCTGCAACGTACAGGTTCTTTATCGGTGTCCTGATTTCTGCAAAATTCCCATCAATGGTAACTGCAGCCTTTTCAGGGATGATTATCTGTTCGTGCTTCATCTCTACATGTTCCTCTACACCCGGAACCGCATTGTAGATCGTTTCATAGGCCATTTTGATCTCGGAGCTGTTGTCCTTTTCAGGGTCCATTATAAAAGTGAAACCTACTAGCTGTTTTCCTTCAGGTGCGAGGGATGAGTCATAGTTGCTGATGGGCATTGCCCAGTAGGCTTTTTCTTTGAACCAGATCTCAGAACCTATATAATTGAAAGCTTCCATGGTAGTGTTCAGTCCAAGCCAGATAGTAAGGCTCTTTGTCTGCACTATACCGTCAAGTTCTTTGACGTAGGAAGAAGGCAGATCTTCTACAAGATGTGGCAGATCTTTTGCAAAACCTGTGTGTATGACCATATCAGCAAGGTATGTGTCATTTGCTATCACTCCTTTTACCACTCCTTCTTCTGCCAGGATCTTATGTACAGGATTTTCCACCATGATCTCAACTGTCTTTGGAAGGGAGTAGAGTATGGCATTAAGGAGTGATTTAAGGCCCTTACGTGGATATCCCTGTGAATAACTGACCTTGTTAGTGGCAAGCCTGCCAAGGGTTGTAAGGGGACTTGATACTCTGTTCAGCCGAGTTTGCAGTGATGTATGCAGGTTCAACGGAATTAGGTTCTGCAGCACTTTATCCTCCTGAGTATTCTCATCCTCGTTTTTCAGAATATCTTCTAACTGCTCCGGTGTTATGCTATCCCGTACAAATGCACTTCCTTCAAGTACCCTCTGTGCTGATGTATGTTTCATGTCCTTGCCGGAGAGGAAATAAGAGATCGTATCGGCAAAGTCGTAAGTATCCTTTGAAAGGTTCTTGGGAAGGAATTCATATACTGATTGTTTGGATAGGTCCATTCCGAAAGTTGTATATGTTAAGGCTTTGGTGACAGCCTGACTAAGTACCAGCCTGTCCATTCTGGGCAGTACGTCGAATGTTACAAATTCCTTAATATTGGAAGGTACTTTCACAAAACGTTTGTCAGTTCGGATGAAATAGTTCCCGTAGTCCTCAAAGACAGGTATATAGTCAAAGTAGCTATCCATGATCCTTTTCAATGGACCTTCGAGAAGATGTGTGATGGCGTGAGGTCCGGTATCCACCTGGAAACCATCAACTGTATAACTATTGCAGTTACCCCCCACATATTTGCTTTTTTCCAGTATCAGTACTTTTTTCCCGTGTTTTGCAAGGATCAGAGCTGAGAGTAGTCCTGTAACACCCGCGCCAACAACTATCACATCATATTTTTGCATGATGCCAACCCCTATTGCAGGCTCATTGGAATATCTCAGGAGCTATACGTTTTGCTACATCCTCGTATGCTTTTGTCAGATCTCCCTTGTCAAAGCGGAATATGTCCTTGTCCATGGACCTTCCTGTTTCCTTGTCCCAGAAGCGGCATGTGTCACAGGAGATCTCATCGGCTACCAGGATATGGCCATCCTTTCTCCCGAATTCCAGTTTGAAGTCGGGCAGGGCTATGCCGCGTTCATCCAGATATCTTATGAGGATCTCGTTGACCTGCAGAGCAAGCTGGCGGATGGTAGCTATTTCCTCGTATGTGGCCACATCCAGGGCTACTGCGATGTCTTCGTTGAGCATGGGGTCTCCGTACTCATCGCTCTTGTAATCCATGACGATAATAGGTTTTTTGAACACTGTGCCTTCTTTTATGGGATACTTGCGTGTGATAGAGCCCGCGGCGATGTTGCGGGGTATGACCTCTATTTTTATGATGTCTACAGCCTCTACAAGCATCTCAGTGTCCGAAAGCATCTTTATGTAATGGGTCCTGATACCCTTGCTTTCCAGCAGTTCGAAGAGCTTTTTTGATATCTGGGCGTTGTAATATCCTTTCTTGGAAGCTTCGCTCTTTTTCTTTCCGTCAAAGGCAGTAAGGCTGTCCCTGAATTCGGATATGAACTTTGAAGGGTCTTCCGTCCTGTATATCGTCTTTGCTTTTCCTGAGTATAACTGTTCGCCTTTCATCGTATCCCTCTATGGAAATGTTCTTCTATTGTATTTTCCCATATAAGTACTATTTATCTTAATAAACCTATCATTGAGACATACAAAATGTTATTAGCCTTTACTTTCATTAGTAGATTCATATCTCTTATTTACGGGTGATCTAATGGAACAAGAATTAATGAGGATTGGTGTTTCACTGCCTGAGAACCTTCTTACAAAATTCGACGGCATAATCGAACAAAGAGGATATTCTTCCCGTTCAGAGGGCATACGGGATGCCATAAGAAGCTACATCACACATTATGAATGGATGAGCGATGTGAAAGGAAGACGTGTTGCTACTATCACTTTGATCTATGACCACACAAAGCGAGGATTGGCCAGTTCCCTCACTGAGATTCAGCATGATCATTCTTCTCTGATCAAGACATCCATACATATCCACCTGGACCATGACAACTGCCTGGAGGTAATTATCCTGGATGGAGAAGGTCAGGAGGTCAAGACGATAGCCGAGAAGCTGATGTCCCTTAAGGGTGTGAAGTATGTGAAGCTTAACACTGCACAGCCAACAGAGGGTCACTAACAGAGGGCTACTGATCGAACGTTCTTTCAATGGCTTTAAGCAGGGACCTTCCCAGATCCGTGAGGTAGTATATCTGGAAGTTCTTGTTCCTCGTGGACTCCACGAGTCCTGCTTCTTTCAGAAGCTTTAGGTGGTATGATAATGCAGAGTGTTTATAGTCTGTGATCTCTACAAGCACACATACGCAGAGTTCTTGTACTTCCAGGGCTTTGAGAATATGTATCCTTACAGGGTCTGAAAGCACCTTGAACAGTTCCACCAGATCGGTCACATTTTCCTGCATGGCCCCATGGACCTTCTGCATGACCATGTCAGACAGAATATAAGGTTCAGGCTCAAGCAGTCTTTCTTTTCCGTTCATTATCACTGGATGATGTCTTGATATGTTAATAATCTTTTTACGCTATTTTTTGTATAAGACTACTATCAGAGGTGTATGCTATGGAATAATTTAGAAAGATTCAAATATGTTCGGGCGATTGTTTAATCTGAGGAGTTGGGTGTGAAGCCACCACCAACACCCTGCTGCGAAGACATCCTATAAATGTGCATAACCAACCAACAAAAGATGTCCTGGATAATACAGGGATTCAAGTGCTTCACATGCTCCTTAAAAACAGAAAAACGGATTTTTCCGTCTGTGTTCTTGGATATTTGATTCCTGCAGACCCTTGATCATCTTTTCTTCAAGTTTTTTAAATTTTCTTGAGCCTTAAGCCTTTGTTCCATCTGCACTCTTTCCTTTTCTCCTTACAACAAACTTGATTCCCTCTACAATAAGGAGAGTGGAGAAAGCAGCACCAATTGGCAGCGTCCAGTCCATAACTGTCAAAGGTGTCAGTTCGAACACCAGCTGGAACAGAGGGATATACACAACACTCAGGATCAGCAGGGAAGTGATAAGCATTCCTATCAGCATCGGTCTGTTGGAGAATAATCCCATTTTGATGGCAGACTCCTCAAGGGATCTGAAGGCGTTGGGTACGAATAGAGCCATGGTAACTATAGTGACGAAAGTGAGAGTTCTTGCCTTCTGCACGTCAGTAAAGGGATCTGCAAGTAGAAATACCACGAAGGAAACAATGCTCATAGTGAGTGCTGTGCTGACCACCAGGACCAGGTTCTTCCTTCCCAGTATCTCTTCCTTCGGATCACGGGGTCTCTTATCCATTATATTGTCTCTCACCGGGTCTAGACCCAGAGAGATAGCCGGAACCACTTCATTGAACATATTAATGAAAAGGATCTGCAGGGCTAGCAAAGGTATGTACTCGAATCCCAGAAGTGCTACTGTAATTATAATCAGCATCATCTCTGTAAAGTTGCGGGAAACAAGGTATGTGGTAAACTTCTCTATGTTAGCGTAAATACCCCTGCCCATTTTAACAGCTTCTACGATGGTTGCAAAATTGTCATCCTGCAGCACCATCACACTGGCCTCTCGTGACACATCCGTGCCTTTGATGCCCATTGAGATGCCGATATCAGCTTTTCTAAGGGCAGGTGCATCATTAACACCATCTCCTGTCATCGCTACAACATGTCCTCTATCCTGCAAGGCTTTGACTATCCGAAGCTTTTGTTCAGGCCGAGCCCTTGCATATATATTTACTTTCTCCACTAAGCTACTGAATTCTTCATCGTTAAGTTCATCCAGTTCACTGCCAGTGATAGCTCCATCTTCTAAAACGCGTCTGATCTTTCCATCAGTGATACTGTCCAAAGGTACGATTCCATCAGATAGGCCGATCTCCATGGCAATAGCTTTTGCAGTTTCCTGATTATCTCCTGTGATCATGACCACCTTGATTCCCGCTCTATGGAA
>NZ_JBFYLB010000018.1:0-9150 GCF_041305605.1 Methanomethylovorans sp. | reverse complement strand
GATTTGTTGTCCTTAAATTGCCATGTAGTACTGCATCAGCACTGATCATCTCAGAATATGTAAGTGCAGCACCATGTTTTTTGCAGAGCATCCTGAATGCGGGATTCGTTACATCTGCCATCGGTGCGAGGAACAATTTTCCATCTATCTTTACATTTCCTATCTTCATTCTTCAGTATACTCCGGAAAAAGAGCTTTTTAACCCGCTATTCGCCGTATGATATAAAAAAGAATTCCTAAAAAAGAAAAATGTAGGCTATGTGTGATACTTGCTATCTCACGGGCTATCAGTACCTCTACATTGGGGAACCTTTTACTACTTTATCAGGCACGCCACAGATCAGGAATTTGCTCACATCACTCTTTCCAAGTCTGCCCATTACTATCAGGTCGATATCATTCTCATGTGCGAACCTGATGATTTCATTTCCCGGATTACCTTCCAACACTTTTTTCTCTACGTCCACGCCAGCCTTCTTTGCTATTTCTTCCACGTGGTCGATGGCTTTTTCGCCATGAAGGCACATCTGCAAACAGTTGCCCCCCTCCTATAAATAAAAATGTGTTGTTACAGTTATATATACGTTAGTTCCCAAAGATTTCATTTGGAATGTATAGTATTTATAAGATCAATGAATGTGTGATTCACATTCTATAAAGGTCAATAAATAACAGCAGGTTGGGTATGACGAAAATCTTAGCTTTTGTAGGGATGCCGGCTTCGGGCAAATCAGTAGCTGCATCGATCTTGGGAGAATCAGGTATCAAGGTCGTCAATATGGGTGATGTGATACGTGAAGAGGTTGTACGCAGAGGACTTGAGTCCACTGATGCTAATGTGGGTGGTGTCGGAACCGACTTGCGTAACAAAGAGGGTAAAGATGCTGTAGCCAAACGCTGCATACCAAAGATACGAGCAGCAGGCTCTGATTTCCTTGTTGTCGACGGTGTGCGTAGCCTTGCAGAGATCAATTGCTTCAAGCAGGCATTTGGTTCTGATTTTACTTTGGTGACCATAGATGCCCCACTTGAGACGAGGTTTGCAAGGGTTCAAGCCAGAAAAAGAAGCGATGATATGAAGGACATCGATGCTTTACGTGTCAGGGATGACCGTGAGCTTGGCTGGGGTATGGGTGAAGCAATAGCTGCTGCTGACCTTGTTATAGAGAACACAGGAACACTTGATGATTTCAGAAAAAAGGTGCTCAATACGGTGGGGAAGGCATGATAGAGGTACGAGTTTCAGCCAGAGTGAATCCTACAGAAACCGAGGAGAAGGTCAGGATAGCAGTTCAAAGCATTTTCCCTATGATTGATATAAGTTACAATGCAACCGAGGATACCGGGTTCTATGGCATGGTAGAAGGAACTACGGACCTTGAGGGACTCCGCCATCTTCATTACCTGCTCCGCGAAGAGGAAATAATTGACACTGCTCGTACTCAGTTTGAGGTGGGTATAAGAGAAGATGAGCCGTCCACATCTTTCAGGATAAGCAAATTAGTAGCTTTTGTGGGACGCCTTAATTTCCCGGCGGCCGAAGAATCTCTGGGTTCAATACATGTAACAATGAGCGCAAGCTCATCTTTTGAGCTCCACAGGCTTATAGAATGGCTCACTCCACCTACTGAAAAGGGTAAGATACTTTTCGAACCGGATATAGAGGACGTGGAAAGTACATGAAAGTAAGGAATTTGAGTTTTTCCTCCAGAGTAGAGACCGGAAATTCTTTCATCTGGGTCTATCAACTTGAAGACTTGGGATACACCGGTTGGGAGATAGTGCAGGAGGGTTTACAGACCCTGCATAACGGGAACTTAGGCAAGGTCCGTGAGATCCGCGATACCACTGACCTGAAGATCACAATGCATTTGCCTTTTTCAGACATGAATCTGGCAGGTCTTAACGATGGGATACGCAATGAAGCATTAAGGCAGATGCACCGCTGCCTTGAGCTTGGAAGCGAGATCGTTGAACTGGCGGTGGTGCATCCCGGTTACTTATCTCCTTATGGTTCGCAGATGCCTGAAAAAGCCTGGCAGACCCATATAGAGTCCATACGCAGCGTATGCGACACTGCTGCAGAGTACAGTATCACGATAGCTGTGGAGAACATGCCTGAAATGGCCAAGATATTCGGCAAATATCCTGATGAGATGCTCAGGACCCTTGAGGAAGTGAACAGGGACAATGTAGGCATGACCCTGGATGTGGGACATGCACATACAGTGGGAGTTGTGGATGAATTCCTTGAAAAGTGTAAGGAACATATACTGCACATGCACATTCACGACAACCATGGAAAATCAGACGAGCACCTGCCTCTTGGAAGGGGAACCGTCCAGTGGAAAAAGGTCATGGAAAGCCTTGAAGACTATAATGGCAGGCTTGTAACTGAGATGGCCAGCCTGGAAGAAGGTGCGGAGTGTATTGCGTACATTAAGCAGCTCTGAATGCCAGCTATCTCTATTATTTTTCCTGTTCTTTCATCCTGCCGTGCCTTCTGTCGATCTCATCCATCATGTCAAGCATCTTGCGGATAGCTGTCCTGATGGCATCTGACTGGTTAACGAATTTCTTGTCGTCCCCTACGTGCTTGTTCAGGTCATCCAGCAGTTCCTGCGGGATCTCAACGCTTACTTTTGGCATTAGGCTCACCTTCTAAATAAAGAGAGTTCATAGGATTTATGTTTTTCAAAGTTCTCACTGGGAGATATAAAAAGTGAACAGAACAAGAACTATAAACAGTAAAAGAGATTGGCGAGCCGGAAGGGAGTTGAACCCCTGGCCTACGGATTAAGAGTCCGTCGCTCTGCCTGGCTAAGCTACCGGCCCATCTCGTTTGCTGACGTGATGCCTCCATACGTATTTGCTCAATATATACATTTCGGTATGAATGCCATCTATGATTTATTGAAAGTAGAGAATAATTGTCATTGGTGAAGAGTTTATATATGCTTCACCACACAGCTCTGCAGTCCCATGATTTCCACCATATCGCTATTGTCGGGACTGTGTACGATCATCTGTCCTTTCTTGAGGTACGGGATACGCTTCTCATACTCTTTTTTGACCTTTAGTGCTCCAATGGCAGCATCATTGGTGAGGTTAAGGATGATGCGCGTGTTAACCTGCTTGAATACCGTATCATCAATGTCCTGAGGGTCCTGGGTGATCAGGCACAGTCCCAGTCCTTCTTTCCTGCCCTGGCGTGCGGCATCTGCGAACTTTGACACGATTCTCCTGCTATGCTCTCCTGTGGTGCGGGCAAGATACCTGTGGGCTTCATCCAGTGCCAGGACGATGGGTGTTTCCTTGATGGCGTTTTCTCCAGAGGTGCTTAGCTTGTTGTCAACTATTATTGTCATCAAAGTGAGAGTAATCAGGTCACGTATACGGGTGTTGCTGATGTATTCGGTGGGGAACACGCTTACCTGCCCTGTTTTTATGATCTCTTCAAACATCCGGTCTATGGGTCTTGCTGGCTGGTCGAAAACCCTGCTAAGAGCTCTGTCCCTCACCCTGCGCACGATACCATCATATGAGGCTTCGTGGATCTTCCCGCTCTCAACATAATTATCCCTTGTCACATCATCGCTGATGTGCTCTAAAAAGCGATTATACGTATGTTCTCCTGCCTTTTTGAAGAAATCGTCAAGCAGTAATTCCACTCCCTGGTACTGTAGGTCTGTCATACCCACAGGCGCCATGAGCCAGGAATTATTCCTCACCATCTCGAAAGGTATAGTAAATTCCAGTTGCTGTGCCCGCGAACGGCCATTGTATGATTGTCCGTCAACCTTTGCCACGAAAGTGCGGGTATTGGCACATCCTCCGAAATCTACTTTTTCGGATCTGAACCTGAACTCATCGTCCTGTGTAAGTTCAGGATTATCCTCGAACATCTGCGAATACTCATCCTGTGGGTCAAGTATAACAAGGCATGGATTTTTTCGGGCATCAGTACCTCTCACATTGTAGCGATTTTCCTGTGCTATGAACTGTCTGAGAATATTCTTTGTGAAGAATGTTTTACCCGTCCCGGTACTGCCGCATACCAGCATGTGTCTGAAAACCAGAGGATCGCCCATAGAATAATCATTGCGCAGGTAATATGGTACAGTTGGAGGCACCGCCTGTGTCATCACCACCTCGCCTCCCACGCTCAGATGCCCTAGGAAAATACCTTCTCTGGGAATGTTAAGCCCGGTCTGGATCTTCATCTTATCTTTAACAGGCATTATGGGGGTATTGGGTCGTGGTATCCTGTCGCTCATGCGCCGGGCCAGGCTATTGCCTCTGGGATAAAGGATACATATGGGGTCCAGGTATGCCAGGAACTTGTAATCTACTTCATCAGTGGTGTTGGATCTGAGCATCCTGCGAGAGTGTATCTCAGTGGCATCATCCACCGCAAACTCCTGCTTGTACTGTATTTTCCATATACGTGCAAACAGATCTTCCTCTCCATAAGGCACAATCACATACGTTCCCAGCCGCACATCCCTTCTTTTTTCAGTGTTAATGTATCCTGTGATAGTTGCTCCGGATTCTGTGATCTCAAGAGTTTCTATACCAGTTGTGATGATACCAAATGCTTCTCCTGTGTTGCCTTGTGTATCAGAGTGCTTTTCTGCAGTGACCTCATATTCTTCGAAGCTGAATCTTTCCTCAACAGTTGTTTCCTCAGTTCCGGTAATAATTCTAGTGTCTCTGTTTCCTGAAGCTGCGTAGGCTAGTATGTCTTTATCCATCCTCATCGTGTTCACCCCATCTGGTCTCGTTATAGCTGGTATCCACCCGAGAGTACCTGAACCTGTCTAATATTTGCTTTCTTT
This sequence comes from Methanomethylovorans sp., assembly GCF_041305605.1. Taxonomy (GTDB): domain Archaea; phylum Halobacteriota; class Methanosarcinia; order Methanosarcinales; family Methanosarcinaceae; genus Methanomethylovorans. Next base: position 4,312 of record NZ_JBFYLB010000018.1, on the reverse strand, counting down.
CCGATACCTGAATCTTTGCGATAGAGTCTGCCTTCTTTAATGTTGCCGGTATCTCGCTTACTCCAATATCATAAAGTACTTTTCTTGTGATGATATCTCGCATTCCTTCATCCTGAGTAAGCCCGTATGGAGCTTCTATCTTAAAGAGCAGGTTCTTTGAAGGAACGTACACTACGAAAAATGTCAGTGAATAATATTCCTGCGGATACTTTGCCCTGAGCTTTTCTTTGACCAGGGGCGATGTGGTATCAAGCATTCTTTCATAGAACTGGTTGGGCTGCATGAACCAGTTAGTGTAAGCTATATAGCGATTGTGTCTGCTTTTTTCTTCCCGATGTCGTGGGGAAGAAAGCAGATTCTTGAAGAACTGCGCATCCATTATCCAGGAAAGTTCTTTCATGCCCTCTTTTCTCAAGGTCTGCATTATCTGCATGTCCTCGGGATTCTTCACAAAACCAATAAAAGGAAGTCTCTTGTCTATGTGATGGTCCACGATGTCGATATAGTTTTGCAGGATACGCTCGGTGTGAGGATCATAAAGCAGCATCACATCCTCAGATTCCACTACCATCCAGTACATGAGGTGCTTGGGATAGATAGGCCCGTCCATAATGAAAAACCCTCGGGGGTCAAGTTCATCCTTCAACCACAGAATGTGTTCGGATTCTGCAAGGTACAGGGCTATATCGTGCACTATCCTGTCGATGCGCTTGCTTAGCAGTCCCGGGCTGATGCGGATGATCTGGCAGCGGCTTGCTCCCCCGTCAACTACCTCCCAATCATCGGTGGTGTCGATATGTACACTGTAACCAGGGGAATAGGTAGCAGCAACTATTGTCCTTCTGTTGTGCAGTTCCAGGTCAGTGGGCGTGGAGGCCATGGCACAATGGCAAAAATCCACGTAAAGACCATTATCAAAAGATCGTGTGGTTGTGCTCCCACTGTCGCATGAATAGGTAACAGGAAAAGGGTCCTGGCTCTGGGACATCTTTTCTATATCCACTCTTCCTCTTTTGAGCCTTCCTATGGCTTTAAGCACAATTTTTCCATCGTGTTTCAGTTCCTTGAGCCTTTCCAGAATATCCATGACCCCATCAGTTTCATCTTTCTCTAAGTCATCCGGCTTCAGGCATCTGTCAATACGATCTGCAAGTTCGGATATGGCCTTTATGTGGACCGGTTCAAGGGTCATGCACTACAATTGCTACTGATGAGAGATATATATTGGGTTATGAAGTAGTACATATTTCATAGTTAAAATCAAAAAATAAAAAGATAGTCCGTCTTTAAATCAACTAAACTTGTTTTATTGTAAACTTGATTTTTTTGAAAGACTTAAATACAACTCAAGCGAAAAAAGCCTACAATAAACCTCTGATCAATCAATAAAACGTTAAATATAAGGAAAGATCAGACTATAAGTAAATTATACTAGATAAAATTAAAAAGAGGTAGTAATTATGGATTCATATGGTCTGTTTATGGTGTTACTTGCGGCCTATATTGTCATATTGGTCGCTATCGGCTGGTATTTCACGAAAAGGCAGAAGTCTGTCACGGATTTCTGGCTTGCAGGACGTAGGATCAACTTCATTGGAATTGGTTTTTCTGCTGCTGCGTCGTGGATGACTGCTGGAGGTATTCTTGCGGTAGTTGGTCTCTACATGCTGCTGGGCATGGGTTCCATCTGGAGCTTCGTGGCGCCTAACATCCTTGCCTTGCTATTGATAGCATTATTAGTAGGTAAAATAAAGCATCTGCCCGCTATCACCCAGCCTGAGCTGCTTGAGCAAAGGTACAGCGGTTCTATAAGAGGTCCTGTGGCTCTCATTATTGCTGTTGTCATGATCCTTTTCGCAGTGGCGGATATCAAGGGTTTTGCGATGGTTCTTGAGATCTTTTTTGGATTGCCTCCTGTATATGCTGCAGCTATAGTGGCATTGGCTGTTTCTGTGTATGTGACCCTCGGAGGTCTTTCTGCTGTTATATGGACCGATGTTATCCAGTTCCTCTTCCTTGCAACTTTCGCTCTGGGGATGGCTGTTGCTATAACAGGTTCAGCTACTTCCGTTGATGTGGCCTCATCCATGACTTCCTCTGAGCTTTTCTCTGATGTGCCGGCAGGATGGTGGAATCCATTCAGTGTTGGTATAGTTGCAGTGATGGTAGCTATCTTTGCCATTATCCCCGGCTGGATCACAGAACAGGATCCCTGGCAAAGGGTCTGGGCTGCCAAGGATGAAAAATCAGCAAGGAACGGTATGATCCTGGGTTCATTCCTTATCTTCCTCGTGTTCGGTGTGACCTGCACCATCATTGCCATTGGGTTAAACCACGTATATCCTGATATTCCTGCATCATTCGCAGAGATAGGCATGGGTGCAATGGCCCAGGCAGAACCGGCGCTACTTGTTTACATCTTTGAGCATTTTTCACCTCTTCTCATAGGTCTTGCAGGTGTGGGTCTGGCAGCTGCTGCAATGTCTTCCACAGACACTTTTGCAACTTCAGGGGGTTCATGTCTCTCTCGTGACATTTACCAGAGGTACATAAAGCCCGATGCAACTATGAAAGAGATGCTTGCGGTAAACAGGGTGAGTGTACTTATAATAGTTGCAGGTGCGACCATAGGGTCCTTCTATATCGATGGTATCATAGATGCAATTCACATAGCTACCTTCATTGCCAGTGCTGCATATTTCTTCCCTATGATGGGAGGACTTTACTGGAAGAGGGCTACAAAGGAAGGTGCTCTTGCTGGCCTGATAGTAGGTTTCATTGCTCAGGTAGCTCTTACTCTAGTTGATCTTGCTAATACTCCGGCTTTTGCTCCTGCTTATCTGGATTCTATACACCCAGTGCTATCTAACCATGGAGTGATATTGGGAATGGCCCTTAGTGGAATAGCTTTCTTTGGTGTTTCCTTCGCTACAAAACCATCAGACACCGTTCATCTTGCTCCATTCTTTAAGGATGCTGCAATGAAGCTGGAAGAAAAGATCGTTGTCGATGAGGCAGATCCTGAGTACAAGAAGATGCGTAAGGTCATGACAGAAGAAATAACAGGTGACCGTGCCCATTTGCACCTAAGTCTGGAAGCCTCTGCCACGATCAATTGGAACAGGTTCGTAGCGGATATTACTGGTAAGTATCATGAGTGGGTTACTCCTGCAGGAGTTGATTCAGTGTACAGGCTGACAAAATCGGATATGCTTGCCTGTATTACTGTTACTCGTGGACAGAGCGAGAAAGAGATCTGGTTTGAATCTGAACCTCGGGTAAAGGACATTGATTTGCTTCGTAAGGAAATGTTTGTAGCATTCAGTGAAGTCTCAAAGACCTTAAAGGAAATGGGTGTATTACTCACCCTTTCTTAATCTTTTTTAACACGCATCTGTTTTATATTACGGGTGGAATTTATAGGTAGGTATTTTAACCAATGATGTATACACTGTAATGGTGATAGAGTGGAGGAGCACATCAAGCACCCCATCTCCGAATTAGAGGTAGATGAAAAGGATAGGGAACGCATACGGAAGATAATGGAAGATTTCGAAAAACTCTCTCCCTCGGAAAAGCTGGATGTATTGCAATTGCAGAACATTATGCTTGAGACTGTAGCGAGACATAATGAAAAATATGGTATACCCCGGCGCACTGTACAGGTTGAACGGCCTTTAAGTGAGATTGTTGCCCACATGTCCAAGGTTTCCATTGATTACTCACAGAAATGTGTGGATTATTATGTTGAACACGTTGCTAAGAAGGGAAAGTTAAGGCAGGAATGAATTCACTGCAGGTCTTACTAAATCCTATCTATTATACTTTTTTGTCCCAAAACTTATATTTCGTTGCTGTTTCAATTCTAACGCATGACTAATGTGATCTTTGATGACATAGGTAGTTACCCACTTCCTGAAGGTGTAACAAAGGAATGGGTACAAAAGGCATTTTCAAAGCACTCAGAGCGCGAAAAACTGTTTCAGCTCATCAATGCTTCATTTCAGCAGAAGATAGATGCAGGAGTTGAGGCTCCTACCTATCCTCAATACCAGAATATGAACGAACAGTTCCTTTCTATAATAAGGGATCCGGAAAATATAGAAGAGCCTTTTAAGGTCAAAGAGAGAGCTGCCAGGATAGTAGAGCTGGAAGCTATCCAGCCAGCGGCTCAGATGTACATGCAATCTCATGGTGAGAAGCAAAATACAAGGGTATGTGTTACAGGTCCCCTGGAAATGTACCTGAAAGAATTCGGAGGAACGGAATACACTGACATCCTCTATCTTTTAGCAGAGAGTGTTGACCGTTT
>NZ_JBFYLB010000017.1:0-61075 GCF_041305605.1 Methanomethylovorans sp. | reverse complement strand
TGCCCTGGCATAAGCGTATAGGGCACAAATATGGCTATTATCTTATCTACGGTTGCAAATAATTTCAACTATGAAAGGGGATGAATGAAATGAAAAAGAATAACTTATTGAGTTTAATATTGATGTTGATGGTGGTGTGCTCTGTCATGATGTCCGGCTGTACTTCCAGTTCCACTGATGCAGCAAACACAGGGAATGTGAGCAGTACTGAAGACGCTCAAGACACAGAAAGCACTCTTGTGCTTGGCGAGATGTGGGCTATAGATTCCATAGATCCCGCAGAAGATGGCACTGTTTTGTGCGAAAAGGCAGCCTGTCTGGAAACACTTGTGGGTGCAAATGAAGATTTCTCACTAAAACCGGCACTTGCCACATCCTGGCAGCAACTGGATAACAAGACCTGGCAGTTCAACCTCAGGAACGATGTGCTCTTCCATGACGGCAGCAAGATGACTGCAGCAGATGTTAAGTTTTCCCTGGAAAGGGTTATGAATATCAGCCCCAGGGTTAATTCCATGCTTAAAATAGAGTCCATAGAGGTCGTGGACGATCATACTGTCAAGATAACAACAACAGAACTGAACCCCATACTCGCCGGTGTGCTGCACTATCCGAATACCGCTATCATCAGCAGCAGATCAGTGGATGAGCAGGGTAAGTTGGTGAAACCCATAGGTACAGGCCCCTATGCCTTTGAATCCTTCAACGAGCAGACCGGTGAACTCACAGTTGTAAAGAACAAGAACTGGTGGGGAGGCGAAGTGGGTCTTGACAGGATGGTACTAAAAGGCATTCCTGACCCCAACACCAGGGCAATGGCCATTGAAAGCGGAGAAGTGGACTTTACTGTGGATGTGCCATACAGCGAGACAGACCGCATCGATGCCCTGGACGGCATAAATGTGGAGAAATACATGACACCCCGCGTCTACAGGATAGAAGTGAACCTTGCGCACCAGCCACTTGATGATGTAAGGGTCAGGCAGGCCATCTCCTATGCTATTGACAGAGATGAGATCGTGGAACATGTGCTCTACAACGTAGGCCAGCCGGCAGCCGGTCCATTCCTGCCCACAATGGTATGGGCTAATAAGAACCTCACACCCTACAAGCAGAACCTTGAGAAAGCCGGAGAACTGCTCACAGAGGCCGGATGGGTGGACACCAACGGTGACGGGATCCGCGATAAGGACGGAAAGGATCTGGAATTCAAGTTCATGACGTATGCCGAAAGGCCTGGACTGCCACCCATGGCTGAGACCATAGCTGCCGAACTGAAGGAAGCAGGTATCAAGGTGACTGCAGAGGTCATGGACTTCGGTGCCATCGAGGATAACACCGAAAGTGGAAACTGGGACCTTTACCTGGCAGCATATAACATTGCAATGGTGCCAGATCCCGAATATGTACTGAACAACTGGTACTACACAGACGGCCCTGACAACGGCCCTGGTTACTCCAATCCCGAAGTGGATGCGCTGATAGATGAAGCAAGGACCATTACGGACCTGGATGCCCGGTACCAGAAATTCAATGAGGTGGAGGCCATTGTCTATGAGGAGCAGCCCATGATCATAGTTGCATACTATGGCTGTGCCATCGTAAAGGACGATAGTCTGAAGGGTTATGTCTTCGACCCCACTGCCCATGACTACCGCATCAACGCCGGCATGTACATGGAGAACTGAGAGTAAACAAAATGGACGAGATATATAAGCACCGGGTTTCCGGTGCTTTCACTTCCCTTTTTATTATTACGATGATCCAAAAGGATATTTCCATGTAACCATCCGAGGCAGGAAATGCACCGCTATATCCTCAAAAGAATTCTCTTCATGATTTTCTCCGTATTTGTGGCTTGTATGATGACCTTCATGCTGATGAACGTCATCCCCGGTGGTACGCCACAGCTTATACTCAAGCACACTTTTGTGGGACTGGAGGAAAGTGTTACCGATGAAGAGCTTTCCATGATATCACATAGGTACAATCTTGATGATCCTCTCTACCTGCAATTCTTCAGGTGGATGCAGACAGGTTTGCTGCATGGTGATCTGGGCACTTCCTATGTTTACAATCGCCCGGTACTGTATCTGCTTGAGCTGCGCTTCCCTGCAACTATCCTGCTTGCCATGACCAGTATATCAATAGCAGTGCTTTGCGGTGTATCCCTGGGTATATATTCAGCCCTGAAGGAGAACAGGTTCACCGATCATCTGCTGCGGTTCGTAAGCCTTTTCGGCGTATCCATGCCCGGTTTCTGGGTGGGTTTGCTGCTGATGCTGGTATTTTCCGTGAAATTGAAAATGATACCGGTTGTCGGTTATGGAAATATTGAGAACCTACTACTGCCCTCCCTAGCTCTTTCCACTCACTCCACCACAGCCATTCTGAGGGTCACAAGGACCAGCATGCTTGAAACCCTTGGCCAGGACTACATTCGTTTTGCGACTGCAAAGGGTCTTCCCATGAGGGTCATAGTCACCCGGCACGCCCTGAAAAATGCCATGCTGCCTGTAATAACAGTGCTTGGTTTCCAGATGGGGCATCTGCTGGGCGGTTCTGTGATCATAGAAGAAGTGTTCGCATGGCCGGGCATTGGCAGCCTGCTTGTGAATTCCATTTCCGCAAGGGACCTGCCGGTGGTACAGGGTTGTATGATCCTTATTGTTACAATGTTCCTGCTTGTGAATTTCCTTGTGGACATCCTTTATACTTATCTCGATCCGCGCATAAGGTACGGCTGATGTAATGAAAAAAAGATCAATCATCTTCCGCATAATGCAGAATAAAACGCTGTGCAGAGTAGCTGAACGCAAGTTCATGCTCATATCCATGAGTATGCTTTGCATTTTAGTGTTCATTGCCATTGCAGCACCTGTACTGTCACCAGATGATCCCAATGCTATAGATCTTAAAAGTAAGAACCTTCCACCTTCATCGGACCATTTACTGGGTACGGATTATCTGGGAAGGGACCTGCTAAGCAGGATCATGCACGGAGCGACCACATCACTTTCCATTGCTGCCGGAGTTGTAGTCCTTTCCCTTATCATCGGCATCAGCCTGGGATGTATTGCAGGTTATTACGGTGGCATTGTGGATGAGGTCATCTCGCGTGCGATAGATATCTTTCTTGCTTTTCCGGGCATTATCTTTGCTCTTGCCATGATGGGCGTGTTGGGTCCGGGTATACTGAACCTGATGCTTTCTCTGGCGCTGGTGCACTGGTCCACGTATGCAAGGCTTATGAGAGGCCAGGTTCTTTCTGTTAAAGAGCAGGAGTATGTGCTCTCAACTAGGCTTTTGGGTGCAAATGATCTGCGTATCATGAGAAAGCACATAATTCCCAATGCCATTGCTCCAATAGTCGTGCTGGCCACCATTGATCTGGGGCATGTTATTCTCTCAGTGGCAGCTCTGAGTTTCCTGGGGCTGGGTCTGCCTACGGACATCCCGGAATGGGGTTCCATGCTCAGTGCGGGCAAGGAGTTCATGAGAACTGCACCTTACCAGACCATATTTCCGGGTCTGGCTATCACATTGTTCGTTGTTATCTTCAGTATTCTTGGAGACGGGATGCGGGATATTCTCGACCCGCATGATCTTGGAGGCGATCTATAGTGAAAGTTGATCATTTGCTTGAAGTAAAGGACCTGTACGTTGAGTTTCCCACCCCGGACGGCGCTGTCAGGGCGGTGGATGGCGTATCTTTCCAGGTTCAGGAGGGAGAATCATTCGGTATAATCGGTGAGACTGGGTCCGGCAAATCCGTGGTGGGGCTTGCAGTGCTGCGCCTGCTCTCTTCCAATGCCCGGATAAGAGGCAGTATAATGTTCGAAGGTCGGGATGTTTTCGGCATGGATGACAGGGAACTGAGGGAAATGCGTGGCAGGCTGATCTCACTGATGCCTCAAAATCCTGCCACATCCCTGAACCCTGTACTGAAGAACAAGGTGCAGGTCACTGAGATATTCGAACAGCATGGCATAAAGAAGAAGGATGGCCTGCAAAAAGCAATGTCCATTATGGGTAAGCTGCTTCTCAGCGATCCTGAAAGAGTATGCAGCCAGTATCCTTACCAGCTTTCCGGTGGTATGAAGCAGAGGTTGCTTGCTTCGATTTCCCTTTCCATGCACCCGAAGCTTATGATAGCCGACGAGCCCACGAAAGGGCTTGATAATGAGGCTAGGGAAAAGGCCATTGAACTTTTCCGAAGCATCAAACAACAGTATGGCAGTTCCATGCTCATCATCACCCATGATCTGGATTTCGCCCATGCTGTATGTGACAGGGTGGCTGTGATGTATTCCGGGAGGATCGTGGAGGTCAATAAAGCCGAAAGGGTTGTTACAGCTCCGTCTCATCCCTATGCCAGGGGTCTTGTGCAGGCCCTGCCTCGTAACGGGCTTGTGCCTATGGATGGCCACAGCCCGAGCAGGATAGATCTGCCTGAGGGCTGTTTGTTCTACCAGCGTTGCGATTCCCGCTCTGATGTGTGTTGTCTGGAACACCCCCTCACGAAACTCCATGAAGGAGGGCTGGTTAACTGCCACCTGTATTAGAAGTAAAGCATCTGCAGAAAGAGTTCAATGGCAGGAACGTACTGGAAGATGTGAGCCTTGCCATTTGGCCGGGTGAAACTCTTGGTTTATGTGGCAGGAGCGGTTCAGGCAAGACCACGGTGGGACGCTGTATCGTCGGTCTTGAAAGACCTGACAGCGGAGACATTCTTTTCGAAGGCCAAAAGCTGCTGTTGAAAAGCAAAAAAGCCTTTTCAGGTAAAAGTACCGGCATACAGATGATCTTCCAGCATCCTGAAACTTCCCTGGACCCGCGCATGAAAGGCATGGACAGCATCATCGAGCCCCTGCAGATACACAATAAATGTAATGGAGAAGAGATGTATGACAAAGCCCTGGAACTTGCGGATATGGTGGGTCTTAGCATGGAGCATCTGCACCGCTATCCCAGCCAGCTCAGCGGTGGCGAGATACAGCGTATCGTACTTGCCAGGATCTTGTCCATAAGACCCCGGCTCATTGTAGCCGATGAACCTACCTCCATGCTGGATGTGTCGGTGCAGGCTCAGGTCCTGAGGCTCATGCAGCGCATCCAGGAAGAAAAAGGCATATCATACCTGCTCATATCCCATGATATCGAGCTTCTGCATCAGGTATGTGACAGGATAGCGTATCTGGAGGATGGGAAGATCGTGAGAGTGGAGAAGAGTTGAAAGAAGAAGATTCAGACATCTTCATTTCCTCCCCACGCCTTTAAAGAACATATAGTTGAAAGTCCCTTCTTCCGAAGCTGTTCTGTGCAGGTCTTCGATTCCTTTATCAAATATTTTGGCATCGATGATGCCCATTTCAATTGATTTTTCCCGCACTCCTTCCACCATGGGGATGATGGTAAGCCTCACGAAGCCTTCTTCCATGTGAGGACGGCTGGCATCGCTGTAGACCATGCGGGGTGAGACTTCCACATCCCTGAAACCCGCTTTTCTGAGCAGAGGATAGACCTGTCTGCCCACAAGGGAATTGCCGCCGAGCATAGCCTGTGAGACTATCAGGCTGTTCCATGCATGGAGTGCCGCTTCTGTTTCCGGGTGGAAGAAACATGAGCCGTGATCGCCTTCGATGACCGTGATGGTACCATCTTTTTTCAGCACCCGCATGAGCTTCTGCAAGGCTTCCAGAGGATGTTCCAAGTGTTCCAGCACAAAGCACACGAACACATGGTCAAAGCTTTCATCTTCAAAGGGCAGGTCGAAGATATCCGCCTGCCGGAAGGTCACATTGGAAACGTCATGATCCCTCGCCCGCTGCATGGCCTGCTTAAGCGAGTTTTCTGAAATATCAATAGAAGTGATATCAGCATCCGGGCTGTTCTTTGAAAGGATCACGGTCTGTGCACCTATACCGCACCCCGCTTCCAGCACCTTTTCCCCTGGCTGGTAATGAGTATCGCTGTGCAGCAGTTCTTCCAGTGTCGTTGCCTGGTCGTGCAGCCTTAAAGCCTCTCTTTCGGAGTACCCGTGGACGTATTTGTTGCTCATGTTCTCCCTGCTTTTTTTATTGCGGAAGTTCCATTGAACCCTCGGTTATATTAGATTGCTGCTAGAGGATCATTTGAGCATACACATGAAGATACTAAAAGAAGCATCCTTCAATTTTAGCAAATGAAGTATTCCTTTTTGGAACGAATATACAGTATAACAGGTATCGATGTTATCAGCGAACTGGCTGCTATTATGATCAATGAGCTAACCGTTATTGGTGGAAATATAAACAAGGAAAGTAATCCATTGACAGCTTCGAACAGAAGCCATGGCAGTCCGAGTGTCCATGCGATCTTTTTGAGCTTATAGAAGCCGTATGTGACAAATAGTCCGATGATCCCGAAGATAAAAGATAACAAAGTACCAAGAAGCCCATATATCATTTTTCCGAATATGAAAGCAGGTATTTGAGGCATTGTCTGGAGCAAGTGTCCAAGTGCTCCTATCATTAGTAAAGTAAGCACTATGTTAAATCCGGTTGGCCTCTTTAATTCTTTTGAAAGTGCATTGCATGCTGAACCTACTATTACTTCAGTTGACACTTTTATCACCACCTTTTCGGCTTTCAACTCAAAATGCTCCATGGTTATATAAAATACTATTGCATTGTAACAAGGTACATCTTCTGTTATATGAGGTTTTTTGTTTTTTTCTTACCGATAATTCCATTCAATATAAACCAATATGTATATATGTCTATATATAAAACATATTTTTTAGAAGCAAACATTGGAACAGAAAGTATCAAGTATTACGTGAGATAGTTGTAGAGCATCAATCTTATCGGTAATACCATGAGACCAGAAGTAAAAGCAGAACTTATTGCCGTAGGTTCCGTGGATATGGAACCCTCCCTTTCGGGCCGTACTACCATACCCACAGCAGGTCCTGGCGCTGGCAAGCTGGCCTTTTTCTTTAGTTCCGGTGGCAACAGGGTGCGTCTGGGCATTAATCCCGCTTCTCCCCTCAAAGGTAAAAAAGAAAATGGAGAGCTTGTGATCATAAAGGATGGACGGGAGATTGCCCGTGGCATCATCGAAGAAGAGCTCATCCACTGTCCCGAACAGGCTTTTATCACCATGTGCGAGAAATGCATCTTCGACTGCAAGTTCTGCCCCGTGCCTAAACTACAGGGCAAGGTCAAGACCATGGACGAGATGCTTGCAATGATCGAAAAGTCCCATGCCACCGGCAGGATGCATGCGATCTCGATCACATCCGGTGTGGAGATATCTCCTGAAAAAGAGGTTGACAGAGCCGAAGAGCTTATCCGCAGGCTCAGGGAAAAGTACACTGTGCCTATAGGTGTCTCGGTCTATCCCACACACGATTCCACGCGCAGGCTCAAGGATGCCGGTGCTGATGAACTCAAATATAACGTAGAGACCCTGGACCGGGAGATCTTCAGCAAAGTGTGTCCCGGAGGCGGTCTGGAAGATGTGCTTGCAGGCCTGCGTGAAGGTGTGGAGATCTTCGGACGTAATAAAGTTTGCTCGAATTTCATTATCGGCCTGGGTGAAACCGATGAATCGGCCATGAAAGGCATTGAGGAACTTGTGTCCATGGGCGTGGTCCCCATCCTCAGGGCTGCCAGTCCGCACCCTCTTAGAAAAGGTGAAGTATTCATAGAAAGACCGTCCGCTGAAAGGCTCATGCGCTTGACCCGCTTCCTGCGTGAGAAACTGGATAAGTACGGTCTGCGGGCGGACACTTTCCGGACTATGTGCCTGCCATGTACGGGATGCGACCTGAATCCGCATTCGGATCTGGAATAGATATCCTGTGTCCAGAAGCTACTTCAGGTTATTTTCAAACTCATCTTTAAGAATAGCATATATACAGCCATCCTGCACAACATTGTTTTTGATAATATTGCTTTTCAGGACAGCTTCAAGCCTGAAACTTGCCTTTTCAAGAACTCTTCTGGATGCTGTATTTCTGGCAAAAGGCTGTGCGTAAACCCTTATTAGATCGAAGTTCCCGAACAAATATTTCATCATGCACCTGACCACTTTTGGCATGATCCCTTTTCCCCAGTATTCCTCAGCCAGATAATAACCCAACTCTGCGTTCTTTTGATGTACATTTTCCTTAAAATACGCAGCTATGCTGCCTGCCACAACATTGTCTATAACAATAGCAAATGCCCTGGAAATGCCTTCACTATGTTTGGTGAGGTAAATGAATTTCCTGGCATCGCTGATGGAATATGGATAAGGGAAACCATCTCTTAAATTATCGGCTATTTTTTTGTTGTTCGCAATAACTGCAAGCCTTTCGGCATCTCCATCTTCCCACGGCCTCAGGGTAAACTCATCGGTCACTATTCTTATATTTCCTCTCTTCATGGAAATCCTTCTCTGAAAAATATTAAATGAGCATATTCTCAAGATCAGCGTATCCTCTTTTCAATGATCTCAGGCCAGACAGAAGCTGATACTATCATGCTCAAAACAAATACAAATACCATGCCTGCAACGATATCCACCTGACTATACAGTGGCACAGTCCTGGAACTGTTCACCATTACAGCAAGTCCGGCAAAAATGATCACAAGCAAAAGTGAAGAAAGGATGCTGGCAATAAGTGAGTATTTTCCTTTATTGTCTGAACTTTTATCCATACCGATCATCACCTTATTTTATCCGGCTCCTTTTCATCAGCAGCGAGTTCGTAGTGACAGATACGGAACTCATGGCCATGAAAGCCGCAGCAAGTTCTGGGGTTATCAGTATCTTATGAAACACCGGAAAAAGTAAGCCCGCAGCAATGGGTATGCCAATACTGTTGTATCCGAAGGCCCAGAACAGGTTCTGTTTGATCTTGTTCATGGTAAGCTTGCTAAGAGTAATAGAAGCGACCACATCCCTGAGATCATTCTTAATAAGCACGATACCTGCTGATTCCATAGCAATGTCCGTGCCTGCACCCATGGCAATCCCGATGTCAGCCTGGGTGAGCGCCGGAGCATCGTTAATACCATCTCCCACCATGGCAACTATGCGTTCTTCCTCCTGCAGTTTCTTGATCTCGGATGCCTTGTCCTCAGGCAGCACTTCTGCAAGCACTCTGTCAATACCTGCTTCTTTAGCAATCGCTTCGGCGGTCCTGCGGTTGTCTCCGGTGATCATCACAACTTCTATCCCCATTTTCCGGATCTTTTGTACTGCCTCTTTGGAGTTCTCCTTAATAGTGTCCGCAACAGCAACGATCCCGATGGTCTGTCCATCTTTAGCAACTATCATGGCAGTCTTGCCCTCAGCTTCAAGCTTTTCCATTCCAGGATTGATAACTGAGATCTCAAGGCCATTGTCTTCCATGAGCCTGCGGGTCCCAAGCAGTACTCTGCTGCCATTTATTGTAGCCTCGATGCCTTGTCCTGCAATTGACCTGAAATCCTCCACATTTCCAATGTCCAGCTGCTTCTCCTGAGCCGCCCTGACAATAGCCTCTCCCAGGGGATGCTCTGATCCCTTCTCAGCAGTTGCTGCAATTGCAAGCACCTCATTCTCATCATGGTCTGCAGTAAGCACAACATCAGTAAGTTCGGGTTTGCCTTTGGTGAGAGTGCCTGTTTTGTCAAAAACGATGGTATTAACTTTCGGGGTAAGCTCCAGAGCTTCTCCACCTTTGATGAGGATACCGTTCTCAGCGCCTTTACCGGTACCCACCATTATGGCAGCAGGTGTGGCAAGTCCCACAGCACAGGGACAGGATATGACCAGCACTGTGATGGAAATAAGTAATGAGAACAGGAAAGGACTTGTTATGCCGGAAACTGAGGTTACGTCATATCTCTCGTATCCGATAAAGAACCAGAAGAAGAATGCTGCAAGTGCAATGATATGCACGGCCAGGATGAAGTTACCAGCCACCACATCAGCGATTCGCTGGATGGGAGCTTTGGATGTCTGGGCATTCTCCACCAGCTCGATGATCTGTGCCAGGGCAGTGTCAGCGCCAACTTTTGTAGCCCTGAACTGCAGGTATCCGCTCTTGTTGATGGTTGCTCCGATGACAGTATCTCCTGATGCTTTCTCCACAGGGATACTCTCCCCGGTTATCATGGATTCGTCAACTGCAGAACTTCCCTGTACTACCACTCCGTCCACAGGCAATTTCTCCCCGGGTCTTACCACCACAATGTCTCCTACCTGTACATCTTCCACAGGTACTTCTTTCTCTTCTTCTCCAACAAGAACACGTGCAGTCTTAGCCTGCAATCCGATGAGCTTCTTAATGGATTCCGATGTCCTGCCCTTTGCCCTGGCCTCCAGATACCTCCCCAGGACGATGAACGCGATAAGCATGACAGCGGTATCATAATACAAATGGTGATAGCCCGGTCCCAGGTCCAGGAACGAGGATGCCATGCTTATGACATAAGCTGCTCCGGTACCTGTCGCAATGAGCAGGTTCATGTCCGTGACCCCGTGTTTCAGGCCTTTGTACGTGCCTTCGAAGAACTGCCTTCCCGGAAATACCATTACTATAGTCGTGAGCAGGAACAGCACGATGTCATTTGTCAGGATATCCGGCACAAAGTATAACAGCTGCGGGAATCCCATTTTCATACTGCCCAGCATCACAGGGATGACCATACCGCCAGCTATGAGCAGGTTCCTTTTCTGCTGCCTGATCTCCTCTTCCCTTTCCTTAAGTTCCCTGTCTTCCAGGGCTTTTCGGTCCATTTCCAGGGATGCTTTGTATCCGATGCCATCCACAGCTGCTTTCATCTGCTCAGGGGAAACCAGGGAAGCATTATATTCCACATGGGCTTTCCCAAGAGAAACGTTCACGCTTACGGACTCCACGCCATCGAGCTTTTTGAGCACCTTCTCCACGTTCAGGGCGCATGAAGCACATTTCATACCTTCTATCTTAAGGCTCAGGCTATCCCTTACCACTTTGTATCCGATAGCTTCGATAGCATCTTCAATCTCCTTCGGACCCACAAGTGCTGGATCATAAGAAACATATGCTTTTGCCATAGGCAGGTTCACAGAAGCAGAAGCCACACCCTCTAATTTTTTAAGGGTACGTTCGATGTTAAGGGCGCAGGCAGAGCATTGCATTCCTGATACTTTCAGGGTGATCTCCTGAAGTTTACCAGGATCGGTCTTTTTTCGACCCTTATCTTCTTTTTCATCGTCCTCGGGGATGGGAAAAGGACATGCCTGCTGCTCATCAGCAGCATCACATTCTTCTCCTGTCTCATAACCTGCATCCACGACTGCCTTCTTTATCATTTCAAGGTCCGTTGTTGCCGGGTCGAATTCAACTGTAGCACTTTCATCTTCCAGTTGCACCTCTACTGAACTGACTCCGGCAACCTTGGAAATTGCCTCTGTCACACGCTTGTGACAGTGCATACAGGTCATGCCATAAACTTTGAATTTGGTCTTCATGTAACTAAAGTTCAGTGATCCTATGCCACAACTTCATAACCCGCATCCGTAACAGCTTTTTTGATCTTGCTTATATCAGTTGCAGCGGCATCATATTCAACAGTTGCCTGTTTCTTTGTCAGGTCAACTTTCACGCTTTTTACTCCCTTCACTGCCTTTATGGCCTTCTCCACAGTTGCCTGACAGTGTCCGCACATCATTCCTTTTATGTTGATCGTTTCTTGTGCCATTATCTCACCAAGTGCCGTTATTCGTGATTTTATTAATGATTTGGCGGGCAGACTATAATATCCTTATGCAAGTCCACTATTGCAAAAGGTCCCTGATTTTGACAGCTCTGTAAGTCTTTCCCCGGTAATTGATGGGACAGGAAATGGCCTTTTTGGGGCAGAACGAGGTACATCTTAAACAGTATTCACAATCATATCCACGTTCAGGATATCCGTCCTCTGTCATCGTGATATTGCCAACCGGACAGAGTTTAATGCATATCCCGCATTTGCTGCATTTTTTCTTATTTATCTTCAAGTTCAGCAACTTCTGGTTAAGGTCGCTTTTTGTTAGTCTGAGCCCAGCTCTGGAAATGAAAAAGACGATATCGGAAAGTATGGGAACTCTGCCCCAGTTTGATCTTCCTTCGATGATATCAAGAGCATATTCTCCGGCTTTTTGAAGTCCCCTCTCTACTTTTTTCTGACATACCTTATCTTCTTGGATGTAAAATATATTCGGGGGCATAATGATCTCTTTAGCTCCCACAGGAGAGTAACCTTTCTTTTTTACGATCTCACGCATGGGACCTATGATCCCACCGGAAACGCCTCCAAGAGTATCCACCATAAATATAGGCGTACCATGGGCTTCAGGGAGGGCCTTTACAAAATCCCATACCAGCCTGTAAGTGGTAAGTTCAGCCACAGGAAAGCCCAAGCCTATCGTATGCTCCGGGTCGATATCACTGGGATCTGATCTTTCTATCCTGTGCAAATTGACTTGTATGTCATGTTTCTCAAAAACATAGCGCATCTTCTTAACAATAAGTAAAGTATTCCCGGTGCCGGAGAAGTAATAGAAATCCACGACCTTCATATCCACAGTATCATCTTCTCAAAACAGCCTTAACCTCAAATATCAACTGATCCTGACAGCAGCCTCTATAGCTTCTTTCCATGATGCAAGATCTGCACAATCAATTTCAAAACGGGCATTATCTTTCATATTTCCCATAACGACCAGTTTACTTCGGCCCAAAAGGCCTCCTCCTTTTATCTCAGTGCCCAATGTATCTTTCAAGCTTATGTCCTTTGAACCGCCTGAATACTCGATTTTTGCTATTCTCTTATTAGTAAGTACTGTAAACTCATCTTTTGTCCGGTCAAACTTCAGCAAATGCTCTCCACGTATGTATTCCTGCTGCAGGCATTCAAGCATCTCTGTTATCTGTTCCGGTTTTCTGGCCCGCATGCCCATGACCGTTATCTGTCTACCTCCCATTACCAGGTAGATCGATGGCATTTCATGCGCCCATCCCAGCATATCCCGTACTTCCACAGAGTAAAGCACTTCTCTTCTTTTAGAGAGGAGAGAGTTTGTATTTTTGATCAGAAAGATGCGCTTGTTGGTGCAGGCCATTAAGACCCGTTCACCTCTGAAGAGGACCTCTGTTTCTCCAAGTGTCTTTTCGCCCTGTTTGAGAACGGTACCTTCAAGACCCACATTTTCTCTCTTTTCAGAAACAGCAAGCTGCTGTATCCTTCTATCTGAATCTTCAGGCATGTAATGCTCCAACATCTTTACGAGCAGCGGACCGTCAAGCAGCTTCACATTATGCTCTGCAGCCTCTTTTTGCGCCTCTTTTGTGAAACCTGAAGTCGTAGCTATGATAACTCCATCAACATTATCCCTGTAGCGCAGGCTGCTGTATTCCCTTACCTCCTTTACACCTACTGGCTCAGCATAACGTTTAGCCTGCACGATCCATGTGTGGGAAAGGCCAAAGTTCTCGATGAAGATATTGATGTCCACTCCCGCATCCCTCGACCTCTGGGTGACCTCTGATCTGTACCCCATCTTTATGAACAGATGGCCAAGGAGGTCCTCAAACTCATAGGGTTCCAGGCCCAACAGTCTTTCAATTGTCCAGGTGTTCATATTATAGACCATCTAACGGGGATTTGAAACATAGATGTGAAAATATGTGGATGTTTTTGCTTCCTTCTTACTTATATTCTTGCTTCTGTATAGTTGTCTGGCACATATAAGGCAGCATAACAGTTGTTGTGTAGAGTAGTTGCACAACCATACAAAACTTTATTTCCTATCATGTCATATTGAGCATTGTTCTCCCTTACGAACACTACAGGATTAGGTTTTTAATACAATGGAACAAATCATTCGAGGATGAGTAAAATGGACGATCTGGAAGCTATCAGGAAGAAAAGGCTTCAGGAACTCCAGCGGTCCCTTGAAGCACGTCAATATCCGGCAGAACCGGTGGTTGTCACTGATACTGGTTTTAACCAGTTCATATCCCAGTACCCCCTGGTAGTGATAGATTGCTGGGCACAGTGGTGCGCTCCCTGTCGCATGTTATCTCCCACCATCGACCAGCTTGCCTCAGAACTGCAGGGAAAGATCGTGTTTGGTAAACTTGACACGGATCATAATCCCAAAACCGCACAGAACATGGGAATATCAAGCATCCCCACATTGCTGGTTTTCCGACAGGGCCACTTAGTTGACCGCATTTCGGGAGCATTGCCAAAACAGCCACTTTTACAAAGATTAACACCATTTATTTATTGATCTATTTATCACATAGAGGAGCTTGTAATATGGGCCATAAACCAAGAATTGTCGAGAGTCCTTCAGTACGTTTAATAGAACTGAAGTCCGGTTCCAATGCATATTTCATTGTAGCTTCTGTGGAAGTGGGCAACACTACTACCAAATGTATCCTTACAGCTACGAACCTGGAAGATGGAAAAACACGCCTGGTCACCAAGACCGTGACCATGACCCGTGATGTGAGGGCACCTAAACCCGGAGAGGAGATATTTGGCCGGACTCTCAGCGGTGTGGAGCTTACCAGGCAATCCATTGCTGAACTTGTGAGAGATACACTTCTAAAAGCAGTGGAAACGGCAAATCTGGATATAAAGACAGATATCCATTTCGTGGTACGTTCCACAGGTGTTGTGGCCGGTTTTGACGCACCGGAGGAAGTGGGCGAGTTTATCAAAGCACTGGCTGAAGGTTGTCTCATGGCGGGTGTACCTCCGAATCGTATGACACCACCGATGTCAGTATTTAATATGCATGAGAAGTTCCGTAAATATACCAAACTGGAAAAGGTCGTATTTGATGGGGCAGTTGCCAGTGTCACACCTCCCAAAGGAGCTACAGGCGTGGAGATCGTGGCCAACGAAATGGAAGGAGAACTTGCCACTGCAGGCATCAAAGAAGGTGCTAAATGGGTGGATGTGGATTTCCGTAACCCTTGCATTTCCATGGACTTTGGTACCACTCTGGATGGAAGGATCATAGGACAGGAATTACCTTACGCAAGGACCATTGGTAACTTCTGCGGTTATGCAGGTGCTATTCCGGATGCGCTCATCAAAGGCACAGGCAAGGTCGATGCCAAAAAAGGCACTGCTCTTGAAATAGCTCAGAACATATCCCTTGGTAAAGTTTCGCTCATGCTCAAGGGTAAACAGATAAAGGAATACTCGCAAAATATCCATCAATACATACGCATTGAAAAAGTACCCCAGGGTTTTAAAAGATACGGAAGCGTACCAGTGAACCCAAAAGCAGCAGAGGAGATAGGTGTTGTGCTCATAGGCTGTGATGTAGGGGTGAACGGTTCAGATATGGACAAGCTTATGGCAATAGGTGCCGAGATAAATGAGAAACATGGCATAAACTTCCTGTTCGCCGTGATAGATGAGGTAATGGCCCATGTTGTCCAGAGGCTTGTGAAAGTGGCACAGGACGAAGGACTTGTTTTTGAGAACACTGCGATCGGTGTTACCGGACGTGCAGGGATCACGGGAGACAAACCGAAGCTCATCTTGAAATATCTCGGGGAATTGGGCATAAACCACAAAATAGAGGAGCATGTTGTGTTTGTAGACGATGGTCTGGCAAGAGGCGCTGCCGTTATGGCGAGGTGCATGAACTCCCTGGGAACGACATTCAATCCGCTTGGTGGCAGAAGAGGCGGAAAATGTATTCTTGGCCAGCGCATTAAATTACAATCGGGAAAATGAATCTTGGGAAGGTAAGACCTTCCCTGTCTACATATGTAAAAGTGGCCGGAAAAATAACAGGTCCAAAATAACAGAATTATTCAATTCACTATCAGATTAGTAATAATTACCGTTCCTCTTCTCTTGTCTCATCTTCTCTTTTTTGAACTCCATCTGGTGCTTTGTCATTGCTCTTTCATGTCTGTTTGGTTTCGTGTTATTCATACGACCACCTGCAAATAGTCATATTTTCATACATGTGGCTATCTCCTGTGATAGTTGAGCAGAATAGGAACGATGCAGAAAAAAGAGACACGTTCCATATAATTCAATTGAAGGTAAGAGAGTGCATTTCAGAAACATTGCCTGTTATCTGGGTATTTATGTACATGTATATAAAGAAGCTGTCCTAATCCCTGCTTCTTTCATAGGAGATGCCTAAGAGCCTGCACATGTCCTTTAAATGCAATGTATTTATAACATCAGCAGGTGTAACCCAGGCCCTTCTTGCCGTACCCACTCCATATCTTATGTTAGCGAACTGGTCCGGTGAATGGGTATCGGTATTGATGGCGAGTTTTATCCCCATTTCCCTGGACATCATTGAATACTTATCATTAAGGTCAAGTCTCTGGGGAGCTGAATTTATCTCCAGTATTTTTCCATGTTCCAGTGCTGTGTCCATTATCTTTTCCATATCCATCTCGAAGGGCAGCCTCTTTCCGAATTTTCTGCCGGTGGGATGTGCAAGGATATGTACATATTCATTCTCCAATGCAGTTACGATCCTCTGTGTCATGGTCTTGCTATCCTGCTCAACAGAACCATGCACAGCCACTACAACAATGTCAAGCTGCTCCAGTAATTCATTACTATAGTCCAGTTTTCCATCAGTAAGTATATCGCATTCGGTACCCGAAAGTATACGTATGCCTTCGATCCTCTCGTTAAGTCTCTCTATTTCCTTGATGTGTTCCAGCAACCTCTTTTCTGAAAGGCCGTTTGCGATCTTAGAAGACCCGGAGTGGTCAGATATAGCTATGTATTCGTATCCAAGGAACCTTGCAGCAAGTGCCATCTCTTCTATTGTATTCTTACCGTCACTCCAGTTGGAATGTACATGGAGATCACCTTTGATGTCACCGATCTCTATAAGCTGAGGGATCTTCTTTTCCATTGCTGCTTCTATTTCTCCCCTGTCCTCACGCATTTCCGGCGGGATGAATTGAAGTCCGAGCATCTCATATTGTTCCTGTTCAGTGGAGCAAGGCATTTGCTCTCCCGTCACAGCATTCTTTAATCCATATTCGCTGAGGTGCAAGCCCTTTGCAAGGGCGATCTTGCGCAATTTAACATTATGTTCCTTCGAACCAGTAAAATGCTGAAGCAAGGAACCGAATGCATCATCTTTCACTATCCTCAGGTCTACCTGTATGTTTCCCTGATAGATGGCAGACCCTTTGGTATTTCCCTTTTCCAGGACTTTTTGCACGTTATCCATACGGGTAAACGCTTCTATGGCCTTTTCGGGGTCATCGGACCGGGCTATCAGGTCGATATCCCCTACAGTATCTTTCCATCTCCTGATGCTGCCCGTTATCCTTACTTCCCTGATCAATGTTCCATCAACGAGCTTTTTGGATATTTCCTCGGCTACAGGCAATGCCACACCCAGCGGAAATCTTCCTATGTTACCTTCTGCAACCTGACGTTTAACTGCAGTAAGAATGTTCTCTTCCGTTTTCACACCCATTCCGGGAATCCTGCGGATCCGATGTTCCTCTGCAGCCTTGAGCAATCCCTCCAGATCTTTAACACCTAATCTTGTATACAAAAGATGGGCAGTCCTGGGGCCGATCCCCTGCACAGCAGTGATCTCGTCTATTTCTTCCGGTATCTCATGCCTGACCTCTTCGAAAGCCTTGAATGTCCCTGTGTCAAGCATCTCCTTTATCTTTGCCTCTATTGCCTCCCCTACTCCGGGGATATTGCCAAGCTCATCTTTTTTGCGCAGGACATTTATATCCTCTTCCAGCTCCTCTATATGTCTTGCAGCTTTCTGGTATGCTTTTATCTTGAAAACGTTCTCTTCTCCTTTAAACTCCAGCATTTCTGCCATTTCATACAGGCGCTTTGCAACTTCAGCGTTAGCCATCTGAATATATAATGAGAGAATTGCACAAAAATCTGATGTTCCTTTTCCAATATTACTTTTTAAGGGCTGCCTTTTCAATGGCCTTCAGAACAGCATCCTTGTGCAGTTGTGCAGATTCGTGGATACCGCCTTTGTTGCCTCTTACAGCACGGCATGGATACTGCTGGATAAGAAGTCCTGCCTTTGCAGGTGCATCCTTTAACGAAACGCCTTTCAACTCCTCTGCCATGTGCCAGGTGCTGCCACAGGGTGCTCCTCTGATCACTTTTACCTCAGCCACTTTTCCTTCGTGAGTGGTGATCTCAAGCAGAGGCCGTGACAATTTGTCAGTGAATTCACATATAGCAGGATCTGCGCTGAGGGTGCAGCAGATATCCTCCACTTCTATGTACATACCATATTCCTGTGATATTCTTTTCAGTTCCTGTACAGGCGCTTTTGATGCACCTCCGGGAACTATGAGGGCCCTCACACCTGCCCTACCTGCCATATGGGCTATCTGTGGCGTAAGATCAGGATGTAGAGAGTATGTTATAACAATTTCAGCATTGAATACAGTTCTATCCATTGCTACCTGCTCGAGGAATTCTTCCGGCTCATCTATAAAATCAGGGAGATGTTCCGGCACTTCTGCGCTCAGCACTTTCATATCAGTGCGCGTAAGCAGATTACTGATGAGCCTTTTCCCATATTTGCCCCTTGTGATAACACCTATGGTCGTCATGTTCTTCATGTTACTTAGATTTCATGCACTATAAATGATCTTTCTTATGGACCTGTTGAGATATAGTCACGCAAAATTTATATTATACTATTAATATATTATATTTAGGTAAAAATCATGGCGGAGATCGACCAGTCAATGGTGTATTTCAAGTGCGGCTCATGTGATTACGTCTTTGAGTCAGACCCGGATTTCTTCGAGGTAACGTGTCCACAGTGCGGAAGTGGAAGCACTTACCGGATCTAAGAGTAGTTATATAATAGGTCTTGCCTTTATTGGTAGTCATTGAATGAGAGGCAAACTAATTACTTTAGAGGGTATCGATGGCTCCGGCAAGTCTACCATATGCCGGTTACTGCAGGATGAAAAAAGGTTCGCAGGGTGCATCTTCACTCGTGAGCCCACTACAAGCTGGCTTGGAGATGCTGTAAATCGTGCCCTGCGCAGCGATACGGACCATATAGCAGAGCTGATGCTTTTTCTGGCGGATCATGCTGACCATATTTCCAGGCTTGTTCGCCCTTCCCTTGAACGTGGATCTAATGTTATATCAGACCGTTATTCTGCAAGCAGATGTGCTTACCAGGGCTCCACACTTACGGGTTTGTTCGAGGACCCACTGGATTGGGTGCGAACACTACACAAAGGCTGGACTGTCGATCCGGACCTCATAGTTCTTTTTGACACTGATCCTTCGGTGGCTGTAAAACGTTGCGGGGATCGCGGAGAACAATCGAAGTTCGAGAAGATCGAGTTCCTGAAGGCAGTGCGCAATAATTACCTGCGTCTTGCAGCAGAAGACCGTGAAAGGTTTGTGGTCATCAATGCTGACAGACCTTTAAATGAAGTGAAAGAAGAAGTCTTCAGAATCATTGCTCATGCATTAGAAGGCCGGGAATAAAGATTGAACCAGATATTAAAAATGGTTCCTTACAACTGATCTTTTCCTTTTCCCGGCTTTAAAGATCACAGATCGTTCGCATCAGCGAACTTGATGAGTGTCTCTCCCAGATCCCTTATATATTTGGGATTTAGGTTAAAACGGCCTCTTTTCTGGCCAGCCCGTTCTTTTGCGATTTCTACATACTCATTTTCGTACTTTTCACTTGTAGCAAGGCTTATTGTTAGAAACCAGCCTCCTCCCATTTTGATCTCTGCGAAGCCTTCTTCTATTGTTATCTCAGATTTTACATCAGACTTTGTATCAGTTTCTTCCAAGCATGTCACCTTTATTCTCGTCATTGCTGTGCCCTATCCAGCGGTATTGAACCATTGTGCAGCGCAGTTGCCACAAGGGCACCTTTAATTCCTATGCTTTCAAGCTTTTTGATATCATGGATATCTTTTACACCGCCACCCAGAAGCACATCGTGGTGGGAAATGGAGGCAATCTTACTTAAGAATTGTGAATCCACACCGCTTGATGTGCCCACCCTGTCCATGTCAAGGATAATGATATTTTGTATATCAAGAGCATTGAGCTCATGCACAATTTCAGCAGGCTCACGGGGCATGAGAGGATCGGATGTAAGTATCTGCCCGTGCTTTTTGTCAATACTTACATTTACTCTGCCAGGCAGGAGGGCTGCAACTTCTTTTATGGTCTGAAGGGATGCAGTCTCGGTTCCAAGGATTAACGTATGTGCAAGAGAACTTACTTCCATCGCCTCTTTAAGCGAAGATATACCCGGGTCCAGCATTGTACTGACCTGTGAGGATATTTGCTTTATCGTGGCGAAGTTGGTATTATGAAGCCCGTCCACCTGCAGGATATTGAGGTCCGCAATGTAGACTTCTTTTGGTTTTACTTCTTCTAAGAGCTTTATGGGCTCTGAGGTGCTACAGATGCGGCTTGTCAGATGTACGGAATGGTAGTTCTTCCGATCTCCACCCTGCGCGTGGACCACATTCATATTATATAAATCCAGTACAAAAACGATACGAAACATATATTAACTGATAGACAGTCTCATGCTATAAAATAGAGGTTATTATCATGAAATTGCTAGTCAGCCCAATAAACAAAGAAGAGGCAATCGCTGCATACAAGGGTGGTGCTGACATCATTGATGTGAAGAACCCCAAAGAAGGTTCCCTGGGTGCCAACTTCCCTTGGGTCATCAGATCAGTGAAAGAAGCTATAGGTTCCAAAAAACCTATCAGTGCAACGATTGGTGATTTCAATTACAAACCCGGAACTGCATCTCTGGCAGCTCTGGGTGCTGCTGTTGCAGGTGCGCATTATGTCAAGGTCGGTCTCTATGATGTGCAGACAGAGGAACAGGCTCTGGACATGCTTATCAACATCACCAAAGCTGTCAAGGACCTGGACCCTTCTAAAAAGGTTGTAGCATCGGGATATTCCGATTACAAGCGTATCAATTCAATTTCTCCGTTCCTGCTTCCGGCGATCGGTGCGAAAGCTGGCGTGGATGTGGTAATGGTCGATACGGGTATCAAGGATGGCCGCTCCACCTTTGAATTCATGTCCGAGGACGAACTTACGCAATTCACCGGTTCTATCCGTGAATTGGGTATGGAATCTGCTCTTGCAGGTACTCTCAAGTTCGAGGATCTGCCCACGCTCAAACTCATCCAGCCCGATATCATTGGTATACGTGGCATGGTCTGTGGCGGCGATCGCACTTCCTGTATCCAGCAGGAACTTGTTGAGAAACTGAAGAAGTTGATCTGAGTAATTCCGGCTTGGTCCGGATCTTTTATATTTTTCCGTTTAAGCATTTTGATTTCTATATATATCTATACATAGATATATTGCCAGTACTGCCAATAGGACCTACTAAAGATTAGCTCCATAAATGTCTATATTGCTTCAGTGCCACATTTTCTGTAAGTGGAATTCAAAACACTTAAATATGTTCTTTGGATTATGTCTCTGAAAGAATCTAATATTTTTGGAATGGTGGAAGGATGAGATCAGGATCATCTAAAAAAGTGCTCGTTACGGGCGGTGCCGGATTTATCGGAAGTCATGTTGTGGACAGGCTTCTGGCCGATGGCCACGATGTGGTGGTCTTTGATAACATGACCTCAGGTAAAATGGAGTTCATAGCTCATCATTTGAATGAACCGCATTTTAAGTTCATAAACGGGGATATGCTTCAGCCTGATCAGATCTACAAAGCCTGTAATGATGTGGAACAGGTTTTTCACCTGGCAGCCAACCCTGACGTAAGGATTGGCTCTTCTAACACCCGGATGCATTTTGACCAGAACATTCTGGCTACATACAACCTCCTTGACGCCATGCAAAAGCAGCATGTGCCGGAAATAGCTTTCACCTCATCTTCCACAATCTATGGCGAAGCGAATATCATTCCGACCCCTGAGAACTATGGTCCATTGATGCCAATTTCCATGTACGGGGCATCCAAGCTTGCCTGCGAGGCAATGATCACAGCCTACTGTCATACCTTTGATATGAGATCCTGGATCTTCCGGTTTGCCAATATAATCGGTGACCGTGGGACCCATGGTATTATCGTGGATTTTATCCATAAACTCAAAAAGGACCCTTTTCATTTAGAGATCCTGGGTGACGGCAAACAATCTAAATCCTACCTCCATGTAAGGGAATGTGTGGATGCTATGATGTCCGTGGTTGAGAAAGGCAATGAGCAGGTCAATATAATCAATATCGGCTCAGAAGATGTCATCTCGGCCACCCGCATAGGTGAAATAGTAGCCGAGGAGATGAGACTCAGTCCGGAATTCGTATACACAGGTGGATCCCAGGGCTGGAAAGGCGATGTGCCTAAAATGATGCTTTCAATAGAGAGATTAAAAGTATTAGGATGGAAACCCGCAATGGGTAGTGAGGATAATGTGAGAGGGACAGTCAGATCCCTTCTTAGAGCTGTGGAATAGGTCGTATCAGTAAAGCATTTAAAGAGTTATGGCCTATTTATCCTACAGATAAAATATGAGTATAAGTGTCAGGCTCACCAGTGATCGCAAAATACAACTTCCGGAATATGTGATCAAAAAAATGAATCTATCAATAAACGATGAGATCATTGTGGAAGTTGAAGACAGCAAGTTAATTCTGACCAAAAAAGAAGGTAGTCAGGCTGATCTTTTTAATGGATCACATAATGAAGTCTGGAATAGTACTGATGCTGAAGAGTATTTGAAAGATGAAGGCAATTGCAGTGATAATAGCGGTTATTGAACTCTGTCAAAAGGTCATTGGCATGATTGCCCGGTAATAAGTATATCAATACCGCTGTTTACTTAAAAAACAATGATATCCATAACACGTTAGTTTTCCTCATCGCCCTTACAATGAGAATTACAACCCGAATCTGGTTCTCGCAGCATTGTACAAATACCACATATGCGATGAGGGATATTTTCAACTTCCCCATTGCTCAGGTCTTGAGCAATGGATCTAATAGCTGTTTTAACGTCATCTTCGAACTCTATCCTGTATCCTCTCTTCTTAGAAAGGTACTGGGAAATTGCAGACGGGGCCATGTCCAGCAGACGAGCGGTTTCCTGTTGGGACACCCCAAGATTCACTAATTCTTCTGCTATGGCTGCTCTTATTGCCGGCAGCACATCCCACACTATGGTTTGGCAAGGTAACTTCATCGAAGTATAATTTGTACCATTGGATTAAATCATTGTGGCTATATGTGGACTTTCAGGGCAAGGACTTTTTAGAACAAAGGCATTAAGATAAATATTACTATCTGTACGATATCCCTTTGTATTACGAAAGTCGCTTGAACGGTCAACAGTCACAACTTGCACAATGATTTGTTATATCTCGTATTGTTTATTCAAAAGGAACTGAATTATAAAGAAACATTTATATTGCTTTGAATTGATAGTTATTCAGATAATTATGCACATAGCGATACATAGCGAATGTGAGATTTACGATCAGTATGCCACCTTCCGGCTTTTAATGCGGGGGCTAAATAGTTGACCATAGTTGCTGTAATTCCTGCTTATAATGAAGAAGTATATCTACGGGATGTCATCAAGAAAGCAAGATCTTATGTTGATGACATTATAGTTGTGGATGATTGTAGTGATGATGCCACAGCATTCATTGCCACCAGCATGGATGTCACACTTATCCGGCACGATAAGCCTCTTGGTAGAGCAGAGGCTTTAAAAACTGGTTTTCAGGAGTCTTATAAACTTAAGCCTAAGATCATTGTAACTATCTATCCGAACGGCTGTCACAATCCCGACGATATCCCTAAGCTTCTGGAGCCCATCTTCTGGTTACAATCTGATGTTGTTACCGGTGAGTTAAAAGGCCATGAATGTATGCCCATGATCCTCATCGATAAAAATGGAAAAAAACAACAGACAGTTGTAGGGGAAGCATATGACTTTTCAGAAAGCCGATATGCGGGATTCAGTGCTTTTTCATCCAATACCTTTGATGCTCTTAAGTTCGATGGAACAAATGTTCCTATCGAGTTCTCTCTTATTAAGGATGTACAAGATGCAGGGCTTGACGTCAAAGGAGTAGAGGTATCCGTTTTCGTCAGTGATGAACACGCTGTTTTCTATGAACGCAAGATCGGTGTGGTCATCCCTGCCTACAACGAAGAAAAACTTATCAAGATCACTGTTGAAGGTATTCCTCCGTACGTTTCCAGGATCTACGTGATCAACGATGCAAGCACCGACTCCACTGCACAGGTGCTGGAATCCATCAAGGATCCGCGTTTACACGTCATCACTCATGAAATGAATCAGGGAGTGGGTGCAGCTATTCTGCATGGATACAAGCGCTCTCTTAAAGAGAACATGGATTTGATCGTGGTCATGGGAGGGGACAACCAGATGAACCCTGATCAGCTTCCCAAGCTTCTCATGCCGATCATTCAGGGCAAAGCCGATTATACCAAAGGCAATCGTCTCATGAGCAAGGAGTTTAGGGGAGGCATGAGCAAATGGCGTCTGTTGGGCAATTCCATTCTGACAATGATCAACAAGATCAGCAGCGGATACTGGCATATCATGGACCCCCAGAACGGTTATACTGCCATCTCTCGAAAAGCCCTCTCTGGCATGGATATAGACACTCTCTTCACTTACTATGGCTACTGCAATGATATGCTTGTGAAACTCAACACTTTTGGTTTTCACACTATGGATATCACAATGCCCGCCCGCTACGGTCAGGAAAAGTCTTCCATCAAGTACAGTAAATTCATGTTCCGTGTTTCTGTTATGCTCTTCAGGAAATTCCTGTGGCGCCTTAAGATGAAGTACATGATATTGAGCTTCCATCCTCTAGTGTTCTTCTATGCTCTGGGAATGATACTGGTACCTGTGGGTTTGCTCTTTGGGGGTTACATTTTTGCTTCCAAGTTGTTCCTCGGCTGGCCAGTGTCACCGAATTCCCCACTGCTGGACGCTTTATTGCTGATCACTGGAATACAGTTCACTTTGTTTGCTATGCTGTTTGACATGCAGGAATCTGACAAATGTATGCAAGATAGTGAAACAGAGATTCGGAGTGTGGTCTGGAACTAACTCATTCGTCTTAAGTAATATCTTAAGTAATTTGTAGTCAGAATGATCTTAGGGCAAATCCCATCAGTTCAATTATTAATACATAGCGATGATGACACTCAATACATATCATTTCAATGAAGGAAGCAAGGATGCCCCCGGACAGGGGTTTCCGGAGCGATCATATACGGCTTATGGGCAAATAGAAGATCAATTCGATCGAAATCTTTTGCTAGTGGTGATATCTGATGTTTTCTCTTAATAACCTTGATTTTTCTCTCCCTAGATTTCGCCAGATATGTGAATCAATATCCAGTAACTATACAACTATAACAGTATTAGATTATTTTCAAAAACCCCGTCCGGATAAATTCATAATAATGCGTCATGATATTGACAGGTTTCCTGACAATGCATTGAAAACAGCAAGAATAGAACAGGAACTTGGGATCAAAGCAACCTATTATTTCCGATCTAATAAGGGTGTATTCCACACAAGGATAATTAAGCAAATTAAAGAAATGGGTCATGAGATCGGGTATCACTATGAGGTGCTGAGTGAGACCAACGGTGATCAGGAAAAAGCTATCGAGCTTTTCCACTCTAATCTGGAAAAGTTAAGGCAGATCTGCGATGTTAAAACTATCTGCATGCATGGAAGGCCCCTTTCAAAGTTCGATAACCGTGATCTCTGGAAAACCTATGATTACAGAGATTATGGTATAGTAGGAGAAGCCTACTTATCCGTAGGTGAGGAACTGAATTACTTTTCCGATACCGGCAGATGCTGGGGTCTTAAGGACAATATGAGGGATTACATTCCAGGAAATGCACAGCAGATCGACATTGATAGAACCAACGACCTGATGGAACTGATCGAAAGCAAAAAACTAAACAATCTTTATATTCTTACGCATCCGGAAAGATGGTCATCTAACCTTTTTTCGTGGAGTGCATATTATTCGATGGACCTTGCTGTTAATTTTGGAAAGAACATTTTGATCGAATACTCCGGGCGAAAGAACCGCCTACACGCTAATCGCAGTTTATCGATCACTGTTGACATTGAAGATTGGTATCATATCCCTTCTGTTTGTGGATCTGATTTTTCAGTGTATAAAGATGTTAAAGAATTCTTTGAAAAATGGGACGGAAGATACGACTACTTAAGCGAGCCGACAAAAAGGGTCCTGGACATCCTCGATGAATTTAACATGACTGCCACATTCTTTATTGTAGCGGATGTTGCAGAACATTATCCGGGTTTGATCGAGTCCATTGCTTCAAGGGGTCATGAGATCGCATGTCATGGAGCTGATCACAGGTGCAGTATCAATCCAAACACAAAAAAGCCGCTACTGACAATTGAAGAATTCGAGCAAAGTACGATGGAAGCAAAGAAGATACTAGAAAAGGCTTCCGGACAAAAAGTAATTGGTTTCCGTGCACCAAACGCAGCAGTGACAGGACAAATGCTTGATTCACTTAGAAAAATGGGTTTCAAGTATGATTCATCAGTATCTGTGAACTCTTTGTATAATAAAACAGATTCTTCTTTGAATTTGGTTTCTACAGTTCCTTATTATCCGGCACAAGGCAGTCTTGAACCTGCTGCTACCGGGGACCTTGTCGAGTTCCCATGGTCCTTCTACAATATAGGAATAAAAATACCTACCTCAGGTGGACCAATGTTGAGGTTCCTGGGTGCAAACCTTATCTTGAAAGGGATCAGGCAGAGTTTGAATAGGGGACATACTATATTTTACTTCCATCCGATAGATATCAGCAAGGAAGACTTCCCCAAAGTGGGGAAAGGACGCCCCTTCTATTGGATAATTAAAGGAGATATTGTTGAACATAGGATCCGCTATATACTAAAGAATTTAGATGACGTGAAGGTAGTCCCATTGAGAGATCTGGTCGATGATCTGAAACCAGTGGGTGATTCCCAATGTTAAATTTTAAGGACCTTGATTTTACGACCGAAAAATTCCGTCAGCTCTGTTCTGCGGTAGCTGATAACTATACTTCCATTACCATAGAGCAATACCTGAGTGCTGGCAATGATCTGCCAGAGCGTTTTGTTTTGATGCGCCATGATGTTGATGGGAAGGCAAAGCCTTCACTGAGGACAGCACTTATTGAAAAGGAATTTGGCATACACGCAACTTACTATTTCAGAGCTAAAAGAAATATCTATGTCCCTGAGATCATACAACGGATCGAAGGAATGGGGCATGAGATCGGATATCACTATGAGACTTTGAGTGACTCAAATGGTGACTATGAAAAAGCAATAAAGATGTTCGAGGAAGAGGTACATAGGTTCAGAAACATCTGCGCTCTGAAGACCATCAGTATGCACGGAGCCTCTCTATCAAAGTATGATAATAGAGACCTTTGGAAAGTATACGACTTCAAGGATTTTGGAATTATCGGGGAAGCTTATTTATCTCTCGGAGAAAACCTCAATTATTTTACTGATACCGGCCGAGGCTGGAACTCAAAGAACAACCTGCGAGATTTTATTCCGGGCAGGAAGCAAAAGTTCTTTGCCGAGACAACTGATGACCTTATTAAATTGATTAAGAGTGGTGAGATGGATAATCTATACATCACATTGCATCCGGATCGGTGGACATCAACTACTTTTAGGTGGGTTTTATTCTGGGTACAGGACCTTGCATTTAATTCCGCAAAGAAGGCATTGAGGATGATGAGGAAATGAAGGTATTTGAAAAAATTCGTCTTAAATTGATATTAAAGCTTGGCTTTAAATATTACAAAGAGGATAAATATCTTATAAAAACCTGTTTGCGTTCAGTTGAAAATAAGCACCCAACGGTCCTTGATGTTGGTTGTGGGACCGGTCATCATTCATTCATGTTTGAGAGATATGGTGCTAATACAATTGCTTTTGATTATGACGAAGGTAAGATCAAGAAAGCAAATGAGAATAAAGCCCAACGTAACTCAAAAGTCCAATTTTTAGTCGCTGATGGCCGATATCCGGAGAAATATTTTACCGAGAAGTTCGATATTATATTCATGGCCGGTTTTTCTATATTTGCTATCAATCTGGATAAAGGTATCATGAGAAAATATCTATCAATGCTTAATGAAGGTGGTAGACTTGTCATGGTCCACAATTCCAATTTAACAGGTCTGGTCAGGAATACAGATTGGCGGAATCATAAGAAAGAGGAAATGTTTTCTTTCTTTGAAGATGTAGGCGGAAAGGTTGAACAGTTCTATTTCTATGACAGGCATGTTACTGTAAAAATATTACGTAGTTTTGCCATTACAGACATGTCGACTAGAGTGCATACTCTGGTATCCAGAATTACAAAGTTACCATGTGCTTTGGTCTTTATTGTAAGCAATAATAAACATTGATTTTATATATAATAAGAGTGGATTATTTATAACGGTGAAGGCATGAGAATACTTTTTAACATAGGGCATCCAGCTCAAGTTCATTTTTTCAAAAATGCGATGAAGATACTTGAAAA
This sequence comes from Methanomethylovorans sp., assembly GCF_041305605.1. Taxonomy (GTDB): domain Archaea; phylum Halobacteriota; class Methanosarcinia; order Methanosarcinales; family Methanosarcinaceae; genus Methanomethylovorans. The sequence goes on along the minus strand of NZ_JBFYLB010000017.1, from coordinate 32,455 downwards.
TAAGGGACATGTTTGTAAAATGACAGCAGTTTCCAAAGAAGTATCTTTGGTCTTATTGGATGCATATGGAATCAAATACGATGTTGTCGGGAGTGCAAAACCATCTTTTTTTTCAAAAGGTACGGAATTACTCAAGATAGAACGCAAACTCTACAAGATCGCACGGTCCTTTAAACCTGATATTCTGGTTGGCGGAGTAGGGAATGCATATATTGCTCACCTTGGTAAAATGATAAGGAAGCCTTCTATTGTTTTCGATGATACGGAACACGCAAAGATCGAGCATATGCTGATGGACCCGTTCGCAACTGTGATATGTACTCCATCCTCTTTCACGAACGATCTTGGAAAGAAGCAGGTCAGGTACAATGGATACCATGAACTCGCATATCTTCATCCTAATTATTTCAGGCCTAATCCCGCTGTCTTAAAGGACCTTGGATTAAAAGAAGGAGATCCCTTCATAATACTAAGATTTGTTTCCTGGGATGCAGATCATGATTTTGGTCATCATGGAATAGAGAATAAGATCAAGCTGGCAAATGAACTTGAAAAATATGGAAAGGTGTTCATCACTTCAGAGATAGGCTTGGTTCCTGAACTGGAAAAATACAAGCTTAAGATCGCTCCTGAAAAATTACATGATCTACTCTATTATGCAACTTTGTGTATAGGAGAAGGAGCAACAGTAGCAGTTGAGAGTGCTCTTTTAGGCACACCGGCAATATATATATCCTCACTGATAGGAACTATGGGCAATTTCATTGAGCTCGAAGAAAAATATGGACTTATATTAAACTATAATGATTCTACTAAAGCTCTGGATAAAGCAGTTGAACTTTTACAAAACCCAGGCCTTAAAGAAAACTGGAAGAGAAAAAGAGACAAATTACTGGAAGACAAGATCGATGTAACTGCATTTATTGTCTGGTTCGTTGAGAACTACCCCAATAGTTTTAAAATGATAAAAGAAGATAAGGACATACAGTATAAGTTAAAAATTTAATGAACATCGGGATAGTTAAGACAGTACATATAATTTAAAAACGGGTGTTACTGATGTTAGAACGGGACTCAGAGCTATGGGACTTATTTACTAAAAAGGAAGAGTATTCACCAGACAAACTGGACAAGCATAACAGGTTTAGTTATGCTATCAGTAAGCATAAAGATATTTTTGATCCGGCTGTCTCGAAATTCCTATTAGCGGATGGTTCAGATATCAAATATCCGGAGGACAGGAAATTTGCTGTTTGTCTTACTCACGATATTGATGATATCTATCCTCCTCTGCGGCACATGCTTGTATCCTCGCTGTATAGTATAAAGCATCTCAATTTTAATGATATCAAATCTCAGACCTTATGGATTATCAAAGGAAAAAAGCATTCCCCGTATCTGAATTTTAACCATATAATGGATATAGAGAATAAGTACGATGCAAAATCCTCATTTTACTTCATCACTGCACCAAAAGATCCACTGCGCTTTCGATATAACATAGAGGACATAGAACACGAGTTAGGAGAGGTTCTGGACAACGGATGCGAAGTTGGATTACATGGCGGCTACTATGCATATGACAGTTTTGAGAACATAAAAAATGAAAAAGAGAGGCTTGAAACCGTTTTAGGTAAAAGGGTAATTGGTTATCGCAATCATTACTTAAGGTTCAAAGTTCCCGATACATGGGAGTTACTAGTGAAAGCCGGATTTAAGTATGATACATCTTTCGGATATGCCGATATGATCGGGTTCAGGAACGGTATGTGCCATCCCTTTAAACCATATAATTTAGATAAGAATGAAACCATCGATATACTGGAAATACCGCTGGTAATTATGGATGGTACTTTGTTCTCTTATTCAAAATCGTTCAATGATGCTTTTGAGAATGCAAAAAGACTCATAGACACAGTTGAAAGATACAATGGTGTGATCACTATCCTATGGCATAATAATACATTCAGCTGGCCCGCTATGAAATACTGGGAAAGGTTGTATGAAAAGATACTGGAGTATTGCCACAGTAAGAATGCATGGATCACCAGCGGTGAAGAGATCTGTAACTGGTGGGAAAAGGAAGGCAAATTACCAATATACTAAGCATGTTCTTAGGACCGAGAAATATAAGAATACGGTGATATATTTCTAAGTAAATACTTTGCTCTTCGTATTAAATTATAGATTATGGACAAAAAGCCTGCAGTGGGTGTCTTCTTGGATCTGAATGAAAAAAAAGCATTGTTCTTGCTCCAGTCATACAATAATTTTCAAAAAGAATCTGTTAACAGCACATGCGGATATTTTAAGGAATGCTCTGCACTGGTCCGTTCAAATCCGATCTCAGAGATCCATAAATATGTCCGTATCCCCTTTCTGGCCTTTCTGGATAACTTTAAACTCGATTATAAAATAGACCTTACCAATATTCCTTCAAATTTAAGAGTATACCCAACACCAATTCTATACGCTCCTATTAATTCACAATACAAGAAACTAGGCCAGAAACATTTTGATGTTGCAGAGAAAGCAATTAAAGAACACCAAATTGAATTTGATCTTGTTCACTCGCATTTTACATGGTCTTCCGGGCATGCAGGGGCAAAACTGAAGGAAAAGTACGGCGTTCCTTTTGTTGTAACGGGGCATGGATACGATATTTATGAGCAGCCTTTTAAAAGTGATGAGTGGAAAGAAAAGATAGAATACGTACTGAACTCAGCAGATGCCATAATTACGGTAAGCCACAGTAATCTGGCTTGTATCCGAAAACTCGATGTTAAAACTCCTGTTCATGTTCTACCCAATGGTTATCGAAGTGATCAGTTTTACCAGATGGATATGGAAAAATGCAGGAGCACATTAGGTTTACCTTTGGATAAAAAGATAATAGTCGCGGTAGGAAACCTCCTGAAAATAAAAGGACACAGATATCTGATCGAAGCTATGGCCGAAGTTGTCAGGCATAGAACAGATGTGGTTTGTTTCATTGTTGGCGGTGGGGCACTGGAAAAGGAGCTCAAAGAACAAATAAGAGCGACCGGCTTACAGGACTATGTGAAACTTACAGGCAGTAAACCGCATGGTGAGATCCCCCTGTGGATGAATGCATGTGACATATTTGTACTTCCCAGCCTGAACGAGGGAAATCCGACAGTTATGTTCGAGTGCCTGGGATGTGGAAAGCCATTTGTGGGAACAAGAGTTGGCGGAGTTCCCGAGATCATTGTCTCGGAAGACTATGGATTACTGACCGATCCCGAAAATCCAGCAGGGTTAGCGGAAAAGATCTTATCGGCACTGGATAAGAAATGGGATAAAGCTAAGATCAAAGAGTATTCCTCCCAATTCACCTGGGCAGAGATCGCAAAGAATATTGCGGAGATCTATAAAGGCCTCTTTTGAAGATTTAAAGTAGACCTATTGTTCAATATCTGACATTTTTGCTCCTTCATGTAAGATACTGATTTATAAATATATTCCTGGTATTTTTTCTTTTTTCCTCATGTTCTGGCAGTAAATGTAATTCTTCACAGGCATAAAATGAGTTCAAGCAACAGATTTAAATAAATTCTCATAATCTCTCATATTATACCCTTATAAGCATATGACAAGTGCTTCAGGTATTTGAGATCCCGGAAAAAGAGAGGTGATGATATGCAATTCCAAAACCCCCAGAAGCAAAAACCAAAGATAAGTAAAAAAGCATGGATATCTGAAACAGCCATCATAATTGGAAATGTGAATATCGGTGACAATGTCTTCGTGGCGCATAATGCTATCATCAGGGCGGATGAACCGGGCTCTTCCATAGTTATCGGTGATGGTTGTAATGTGCAGGATAACGTGATAATCCATGCCCTTTCCCATTCTCAGGTCATGATTAGTAGTAATACATCCCTGGCTCACGGGTGTATCGTGCATGGGCCATGTCACATTGGTGAAGGATGCTTTGTGGGTTTCGGATCTGTGGTATTTGACTGTACGGTCGGTGATGATACCCTGGTCATGCATAATGCAACCGTGCGCAAGATCACTGTCCCCGGTGGGAAAGTGATCCCGGACGGTATGGCTATAACTCAGCAGCATGCGGTGGGAGATCTGGAAGACATCACTTCGGAATTGGCGGAATTTAAAAACTCGGTAGTCAGGGCGAACATAAATCTGGTGAAAGGATATCAGGCTCTTTCAATGGAAGTTGAATGCGAGTACTAAAAAGAGACAGTAGCACAGTTTTATCGAAGGATCAGTACATGACTTTTATTAAATGTACTTTCCTTCCATTTTATCCATGATCGTTTTCCCCTTGTCCGTAAGGATATACTTTTTCCATGTAGTTTTTGTCGGGGTCAGGCATTCGATCAGTCCCATATCCTCCAGCTCTTTTAAGGCGCGGCTGATATTCTGGGTAGACCTGTTGTTCTCATGTGCAATATCAGAAGCATTGGCAACTGTGTGCTTTCTCATGTATTCCATGAGTATAAGGCGCCTATCAACACTTATTATCCATTTGAGCAGTTCATCCATTGCCTTTTCGTTCATGAGCTTCCCATCACAATACTGCTGATATACTATTAGATGATAGATGTCATCCGGAAATTACGATTATCTATGCTATGAATGTTAGTCCTGTATGATAAGGAAAGGCATTAATGTGCATTCCGTATATATTAAACATAGTGTATGCCCTGATCTAACATAATAAATCTCTGCGACTTATATCTGCTACAATCTATATAATCTAAACCATTATTTCCCCATAAGAGGATAGCTGATCAGGGTATCAGCCTATTACATAACATTGTCGGATCATTCTTTGTAAAAGCAAATTTTCTGGCAGCCATCAGTGATCACAGTGAGATGGATGAAGAACTGGTACGTGAATACATCATCTTTTCCAACGGATACTTAGCTGCAGAACCAGCCTACGGGCTGATATTGTAAACAATTTGTTCATCATGTATCAATGAAATCTATAGCATAAAAAATAAAAAAAAGGAATGGTCAGTAATTGACCAGTTCCGTTTCTTTGATCTTGTCCCTGAACAGTGTGTATGCCCAGAGCTGGTACAGAATAACTATCGGCACAAATACAAGAGCTCCTCCCAGCATAATAGTAAGGGTGAGCTGGCTTGATGCGGCCTGGAAGATATCTATTCCGTATTCGAGGGTAACAGAGGACTTTAGCATGTAAGGATATATGCTCACAAGTCCGCTCTCAACAACGAACAGTATCGTTCCGAGGTTACAGCAGAATGCCATGAATGCCTTTTCCTGTCTTGCAAAGACCACGGCAAGGATCGCAGTGATAATAGCGATAGCTGGCAGTACATACAGGAGAGGTGTGACCGAATAGTTAGTCGTAAAGCCTGCAATGCCCACAAAGGAATAGGCCAGGTAAAGCAAGGTAAATACAAGCACAGCGATAGTACTCTTCTTCGCGAGGTCAGCCGCTTTTCCAGCCAGAGGTCCTTCTGTCTTGACCTTGATCCAGAGAGCACCGGATGTTACACTGATAAGCACGAACAAAAGACCACCGACCAATGCATACGGAGTGAAAAGTCCAAGGAGTGTGCCCTCATAAACTCCCCCGGCAGCAATTGCAAGTCCCTTAAAGAAGTTTGCAAATGCGACCCCGAGAACAAGAGAGATCAGCAGGCTTCCGACAAACCATCCCCACATGAGGATATTCTGTATCTTAGGGCTTTCATCCTTGTGGAGATATTCCACGGAAATTCCCCTTGCGATCAGACCGATAAGCAGCAACATCATGGGAAGGTACAGGAACGTGAACATCTTTGAGAATACCAGCGGGAAAGCAGCAAAAGTGCCTCCTGCAGCCAGGATTAGCCATACTTCATTACCGCCCCAGAAAGGCCCCACTGATTTCTGGATCTGTATCCTTTGTTTCTTATCTCTTGCAATGAACGGGATCAAAAGCCCTGCACCAAGGGAAAATGAGTCTACGATGAAGTAAACGCCCCATATTACACACCACAGGACAAACCAGATAATGGCAAGCATGTCATGAGTCAGGAAATCCAGCATATTCAATCAACTCCTGTTGCATTGACCACAGTTTTCTTGATAAGATATATCTCAAAGACTATCAAAGCAAGATAGAATGCACTGATAAGCAGGGTACTGAACAATACCTCCGATACCGGGACCGACGAAATACCATCTGCGGTCTTCAGCAGGCCGTATACTATCCAGGGCTGCCTTCCTACCTCAGCTACATTCCAGCCGGCAATGATGGCAATGTACGGAAGCGGAATTGACCACATCATCAGTTTCAGGTACTTATCAGAATAGTACAGTTTTCCTGACTTCTGCAGATAAAGTCCTGCAAGAGCTTGTGCAATGAACAGAAATCCCAGTACAGTCATCAACTTGAAACTCCAGAACACCATCTCCACAGGCGGTAATTCATCCGCAGGTATCTGATTAAGTCCTGTTATCGTCCCGCTGAAACTTCCTGTATACAGGAAACTTGCAAGGCCGGGAATTCCCAGTAACTCGATACTGTTCGACCCTGTGCTTGCATCCGGCACCTGTATCAGATACATGGGCACCGAAGCTCCTGTTTCCCATATTGCATCCATTGCCGCTCCTTTTGCAGGCTGGATCTCAGTGACATATTGCGCATAACCATGACCAAGCACAGGAAGCAGGATCGAAGTAATGAGAGCAAGGACAATTGCTATCCGGAAAGATCTGCTGAACACTTCATTGTTGTTCTTTTTGAGGAAATGATATGAACATATACCTATTATCAAAAAAGCAGTCAGCAGATAGGCCGAAAGGAGAGTGTGCACCAGCATGTACCACACATAGCTGTTAGTAAGAAGAGCAAAGAAATCCGTCATTACCACCTTACTCCCATCGGCTAGAAGCTCATAGCCCACAGGGTTCTGCATAAACCCGTTGGCTGTGATGATCCACAATGCAGAAATATTAGTACCAAGGGCAACCATCCACATAGAAAATGCCTTCAGTTTCTGACGGTTGCGGTCAAGGAATATCCATACTCCAAAGAAAGTGCCTTCAAGGAAAAATGCCAATAACGCTTCCACAGCTAAAGGAGATCCAAAGACATCGCCCATGAATTCTGAATAAGCGCCCCAGTTAGTACCAAACTGGAATGTCATCGCAAGACCTGTGACAAGGCCTATTGCAAAGTTTATTTTGAAAATTCTACCCCAGAAATCAGCCATTTTTCTCCAGGTTTCATCCCTGGTTCTGTAATAGGCTGTTTCCATGCCAGCTACCAACAACGCAAGCCCCAATGTTAATGGGACGAACAAGAAATGGAATGCTACAGTTATGGCAAACTGGATCCGGCTTAATAAAAGCAATTCTACCATTCTTTATCCCTCTTTTGTATACTAACATTCTGTTAATTATCACAGTCCAGTGAGAAATCGGGATTACACCAACCACCCATTTTATTACTATTTAATTTATATATCCATAGTTATAGTTGCGTGCATTTGACCATGTTTTCAACTAGAGAGTGACATAAATCCCATAATAACAATAAAGGAACAGAGGCTTTGGTCTTTATCAGACCATAAGCCTAGCAGATCAATCTCTGCGCTGCAACAGCTCAATGTCTTCCATTACAGCCTGCAGGTCATCCTCATGTTCGATCTCATCAGTAAGGATCTGCAGCACAATGTTGTAGGTCACAGGATCTTTATCCTTGACCATCTGGAGGATATCGTTGTACACCTGGATGGCGCACTGTTCACCTTTGATGTTCTGCTCCAGTATCTTTTTTACAAAGGAATCTGTTGGAGCATCATAACCGCAATGTGACAACTTATCCCAGTCAGCCGGGGAAAGTACTGGTGTTCCGCCGAGCTGTATGATCCTGGTGGCAAGCATGTCGGCATGCCTGAGCTCATCAGCCGCGTGCTGTATCAGTTCGGCTGCAGCTTCTTCCTTCATTGGGCCTTTGATAACCTTTGCACCTACCCAGTACTGATAATAGGCAAACCATTCATCTGCAAGTGCCCTATTCAGTTCAGCCAGGAGTTCATTGACATTGATCCCAAGGATCTCTATCCCTTTAGTTCCCATTTTGTATCAGCTCCAGCTTATAGATAAGATACCGCTTAAGATTCTTTCTTAAAGCACATGAACCAATCAAGGCAATACTTACCTTCTTCCTTCTTCTCGACACGCTCTTTTGCAACGCCGCATGATCCTGGTGGTGGTATGATCACATCTTCCCCAGGTTGCCAGTTGGCAGGGGTTGCAATTCCTTCTGCATCTGATTTCTGTATTGCCAGCAGCAATCTCTTGATCTCGGCCATGTTCCTGCCGTTGGACAGAGGATAATAAAGAACTGCTCTTACCTTTGCTTTCGGGTCAATCATGAAAACCGCTCTTACTGCCTGTGTATTGGAAGCGTTGGGCTGTACCATTCCGTATTTCTTGGCAACGTCCATCCTCAGGTCTTCAATGACCGGGAAAGTAACTTCCACATCTTTCATGCCCTTGAACTGGATCTTCTCTTTGATGGTCCGAAGCCATGCAATGTGAGCATATATGCTGTCAATGGAAAGGCCAATGAGTTCTGTGTTGAGTTCCTTGAACTCATCCTGCATGGAAGCAAAGGTCATGAACTCAGTGGTACACACGGGAGTGAAATCTGCAGGGTGGCTGAACAAGATCACCCATTTACCTTTGTAATCTTCCGGAAACTTGATCTCGCCCATTGTGGTCTTTGCTGTGAACTTCGGTGCATCGTCGCCTATCAAAGGCATAGTTACTTTTTCTTCATCCATTTATATTCTCCTCCTTACATTTTTTACATATTCCATAGAAATTAGTGCTCATCGAATCGATATTGAATCCTTCTATCTCTTCGGCTATCTTCATTGAATAATCGAACAATTCTTCTGACTTAAAATCCTCCATCTTTCCACACTCTCTGCAGATCAGATGATGGTGTGGTACGAAATTTGCTTCAAACCTTGTGACCCCTTTTACATTCACCTCCTCAAGCAATCCTTTCTCAGAAAGGAATTTCAGATTCTTGTAGACCGTAGCCTTACTTATGCGCGTCAGTTTTTTCCTGACCCCGTCATAAACTTCGTCTACCGTAGGATGACCTTTGTGTTCACGCAGGAAAGCTATTATCTCCACTCTCTGATTCGTGTATTTCATGTCTGCTTTCCCTATGGTATCCATTGCCATTCCACCTGTACTTGCCTGTAAGGCACTTTTATTTAGATATAGATGATATCTAATACTAAATGATATTTGTTATTATTTAATAATTTCGTTCGATTAACATTGGGTATCGAATGAACTTAATTATCAATATTTCCTAGCAAAACCATCGATCAAATATTTGCGGAATGGTATAAATATGTTAGTGCTTTAGTATGCAAGTGAATGCATTTCCTATTACTCCTTTGAAGTCATATTAACTGCATACACGTCAGAAGATTGGTGTCAAAGGTTCAGTTTATATATCCACCTGTACAATGAAACCAAGATAAAAGATGAGCAGGATCAAGATACTTTCATGGAATGTCAATGGCCTTCGGGCTGCTTACAAAAAGGGCTTTATGGACATCTTTACGGCACAGAAGCCAGATATTCTTTGTCTGCAGGAAACAAAGGCTCAAGAGGATCAATTACCTTCAACTCTGCGCCATGTGGATGGATATAAAGTATATTTCTCCTCTGCAGAAAAAAAGGGTTATAGCGGAGTGGCACTGTACACAAGGAACGAACCTCTTGGGATTAGCTATGAGCTGGGAGCTCCTAAGTTTGACACTGAGGGGCGAGTTATAGCTTCTGATTATGGTGACTTCATGCTTTTTAACGTTTATTTCCCTAATGGTAAAGCCTCAAAGGAGCGGCTCGATTTCAAAATGGAGTTCTATGATATGTTTTTTGATCACCTGGATGCTCTTAAAGCGCAGGGTAAGAAGCTGATAATCTGTGGAGATGTGAACACAGCACATAAGGAAATAGATCTGGCACGTCCCAAAGAGAATGAGAAAGTTTCTGGTTTCCTGCCTCAGGAAAGAGCCTGGATTGATAAGCTAATTGATCATGGCTATCTGGATACATTACGCATGTTCAACGATCAGCCCGGCCAGTACACATGGTGGGACATGAAAACAAAGGCAAGAGAAAGGAATGTAGGGTGGAGGATAGATTACTTCTTTGCCAGTGATAATCTAAAGGATAGTATAACATCTTCCTTTATCCTGCCGGATATCATCGGTTCCGATCATTGTCCCATTGGTATCGAACTTAATATTTGAATACTATGGTTCTGTAGATATTAGAACTGCTACAGAAGCTGCTAATGGGAGAGATTAATAATCGAAGCCTAAAGAATGTAGTGCAAGTTCGCACTTTTTCCGAGATGCTTGAAAAGGCACTGGGACGTTACTTTAGCCACCATATCCCAATTCCTTGGCCTTATCATAGCATACTTGAGCTTCATCATATCTGCCAAGTTTATCAAGGACAGTACCTTTGTTATACCATGCATTTGCATACTGTGGATCAAGCTCTATGGCTTTATTTAATGCTTCGATAGCTTCTTCATATCTACCCAGATTATTAAGGACACCAGCTTTGGTATTCCATGCATTTGCATCCTGTGGATCGATCTCTGTGGTTTTATTATATGCATGTAATGCCTCTTCATATTTTCCCAGATAAGCAAGAGCATTGCCTTTGTTATACCATGCATAGACATTCCGTGGGTCAAGTTCTGTAGCTTTATCATATGCCTGTAGTGCTTCTTCAGATCTACCTGTAACAAAAAGGTCAACACCTTTGTTATTCCATTCAGTGGAGTTCAGTGTCCCTTCAGAAGTAACTTTTTCTGAACTTTGTGTGGTATTTTCAATAGCTTCCTCGCTACATCCAGCACAGAATATCGCAATAATCACCATAGTCAGAATCATAAATCTTTTAATCCACATAACATTCATCTCCGCTATTCAAAATAAGCTTTCAACGAAAATAAACATGCTCTTTACATCGTCACTTTGAGTTTTTACCAGAGAGTTTAAAAATCAAATTGGAAGAATTGATCATCTCTGTCAATGTTATGCAGTAATGCTGAAAACATACAAGTTCAGATTATATCATACAAACCAGCAAATTTAATATAAAGATATTACTTAGTAGTGCATTCTAGCAAAAAGTTACAGGTGAAAAAATGTGTAAAAAAGACAAAAATCATATTCCAGGATGTTGTTGTACTGGTCACGAGACAGAAGTTGAAAATAATCATGATGAAGGAGATATCGATACTCAACTATTGGCGGCATTTGAACTGAAAGCTGATATTGAGGCACTCTTAGATAAGAGTGAATGTGACGAAGAACAAAAACTGATTGCTACAGCACAACTTGTTGCTGAGATCATATCTGTTCGTCCGGATTCTCGTGAATGTGCATTTCAGTTAATGGAACTTATTGTCGATCTGATTCGGATAGAGGAAGAAGATGATGATGAAGAGTACGATTCGGACTAAGCATTCCATCGAATGCTTGTGAAATGCAAGAATGCTATTTCACTGCGTACTCTTTTTTGTCAACATTTTTGTGCATGTTCGGAAAAACGGCTCAATAGAAAACATCTCTTTTCAAGGAACTAATCAAATTGGCATTTTTACTAAATGTGTCCGCATATTGATCGACAACAATCATTTCAGGCTATGATGTTGATTTTTATATATTTTCTACAGGCCAATACTATATAAACTATATAAAGGTGGAATGGCTCTGTTCATGCAATTGCGTTTAGGGCCATGTCTACGGCTTCCACCGGGTCATTTGTCTTCATGGTACCATCAACGATCCATCTGGATTCAATGATAACGACCGGCTTTCCCATTTTAAGGGCTAACGCTATCTCTGAAAGAGTACCGTATTCTCCACCTACGGCTATCAAAGCATCAGAGGATGCAGCAACTATGGCATTGCGTGCATGTCCCATATTGGTCACGATCTGAAGATCAATGTATCTGTTGGCATCCTCGCGGCTGTTACCTGGAAGGATGCCGATAGTACTCCCTCCCTGTCGCCTAGCTCCACGGGCACAGGCTTCCATCACACCTCCCAGTCCCCCACATATAAGGACCACACCACGCAAGGCTAGTTCACGGCCTATTTCTTCCGCTATCATCTCAGTCTTATTGTCACAAACCCCGCCACCTATTACTCCTATCTGTATCTTTGCCATATAGTATCCTCCACAGGCTGATTAGTGTTATACGTATTCGGCCTGGATTTTAAGTATCCCCTTACTGTCCTTGGCCATGGAATATTCTTCAAGAGGCTCCCGGTTAAGCTCCAGAAAAGTATGTCCCCAGTTGAACTTAGAGAGTATGGAGGCAGCTTGTTCCTTGTATCCAAGTATGTAGAGAGAAGCAGCAAATGCTTCCACCGATGTAAGTTTGAACGGGCGGCCAAAGTTCACCGGATTGCCTGCAACAAGATATGGCAACGCTCGATGCTGCAGGTCAAGTATGAGCAATTGAGGAAAGACAGATTCGACATGTTCCCAGGAGCAGTCCAGTACAGTAAGCCCTTTTGTTATGCTATCAGCAGGAGAAAGAGCTTTTTCAGCCATTGGGTCAAGAAGGATGGAACCTCGGGGAATGGCATTCACCTTTTCCACGAGGTTAGCAAGCTTGAAGCGCACCATTTTCTTACCAGTGCACTTTTTAGGATCACACTGTCCGGCATGGTAAAGATATAGCCGAACTTCTCTTGACCTGCTTTTTTCCATAGATTGTTGATGGACTTTCCCATATATAGCTTGAGCGTAATTCAATAACTCAAATATTATAGTTATCTTTTTATATATTAATCACATATTTGTCTGTATAAAGTTTGGATTAAAAGTAGAAATTGATAATCAAAGTTGTGAATAAAATGGCTGCCAAAATATACACAATAACCTCTGGAAAAGGAGGGACTGGCAAAAGCACATTTGCTGTCAATCTGGCAGCAGCACTTGCCGGCCTTGCAAAAAAGACACTGTTGATAGATGCTGATATTGGTATGGCGAACATAGGTCTTATGCTGGGATTGGAGAATAGCAAGATCACACTACACGAAGTATTGGCGGATGAAGCGAATGTGGCTGATGCACTGTACGATGGACCGAACGGTCTTAAGGTTCTCCCCTGTGGTATATCTTTACAGGGCTTCAAAAAGGCAGATCTTTCCAGGCTCAAGGATATTATAGCCGAGGTTTCACCAAATTTTGAATTCATAATAATTGACACTTCCACAGGCATAAATCATGCAACTGCCACTTCCATTGAGGTGTGTGATGAGGTCTTACTGGTCCTTACACCCGAAATAACTTCTATTGCCGATGGTTCTAAGATGAGAGCATTTTCAATATTGTTAGGCAAAGAGGTCACAGGTATGGTACTGAACAGAACGATGCCAGTACACGATGAAATATATAGAGAAAAACTCGTGGGAGCTCTTGATCTGAAAATATTTGAAGTATTACCTGAAGATGTGAGCATACCCAATAGTATTGCAGGTAAAAGTCCCGTGGTCACAAAATATCCTTATTCGGAGATTTCTATAGCAATGAACAGGCTTGCAGCACTACTCTGTGGAATAAAGATGCCTGAACCTGAAGAAGGAAAGGGACAAAAAAAGCAAAAAAATGAAAAGAAGCGCATTGCAGGTGCAAAGTTGTCCTTCTCCCAGTCTAAAAAATAAGAGGTCATATCATGGGTCTTGCTGATGGAATCCAACATGATAGGAACACAGGTGAAGTTCATCTTCCAGTGTTGCAAGGGATCAATACAGGAGATAGGAATTCTAAACCTGAGGAAACTATCTCTCTTCTTTCCAGTATAAACAATGATGCTGTTTCTGATGATATCAGGGATGATCTGAAAGCCCGCATAGCAAATGATCATTCTCAATTGATCACGGGTCATAATATTGATTTTGGTGCAAACAATGAGTGGGAACAAAAAATAAGAAATGTTATCTCCAGCAAGGAGCTTAATGTAGACGCCAGCATAAAAGTACAAGAAGAGGAACAGGTTCCACTGCATCAGCGGTTAATAGCACTCATCTCTAACAACGGAGAAGAACAAGAAGAGGATTATAACATTGCAGTACATGGTCCCATTGTAGATTTCGGCATCCCCGAAGGAAGCAATTTCAAAGAGATCGAAATGTATGCTGTCAATCCTCCGTATGCTTATATAAGAATGGCCTATGATCCATTTGCACATGAATACCAGTATCAGGTACTTGAACCTCTGCTTTCGGAAGAAGAAAATAAACTGCTGGGTAATATAAAGCAACAGCTGATAGAGACTCTAGAGCTTAACCTGAAGGAGACCGATCACAAGAATGCTGAAAAATACCTTAGGGAGCATACAAAGAAATATCTTAGAGAATACAAGATAGACATCTCTGTCCGTAAAAAGGAAAGAGTGATGTATCACTTGATAAGGGATTTCCTTGGATTCGGAAGAATAGATGCTATCATGCGGGATATGAGGCTTGAGGACGTATCATGTGATGGCCCAAACACTCCCATATACATCTACCACAAGGCCTACAATTCAGTACCTACGAATGTGATCTTCACAGATGATGATGAACTTGACTCCTTTGCCATAAGGATAGCCCAGTTATGCGGAAGGCACATATCCATAGCAAATCCACTTCTTGATGCAACGATGCCCGATGGATCACGCATCCAGATCACCCTTGGAAGGGAAGTTACCACCCGAGGGAGCACATTTACCATAAGGCGGTTCAATGAGAATCCTATCACTCCGGCAAATCTCGTAAATTTCCACACTTTCTCCACGGCAATGATGGCATACCTGTGGATGGCTGTGGACTCGAGCAAGAGCATAGTGTTCGTGGGTGGTACTGCATCGGGCAAAACCACTGCAATGAATGCTGTATCTCTTTTTATCCAGCCTGAAATGAAGATCGTATCAATAGAAGATACAAGGGAACTTAACCTTTCACATCCCAACTGGATACCTGGCGTGACGAGAGAGTCCTTTGCAGGTGAAGAAAGAGGATCTATCCAGATGTATGAGCTTCTCAGGGCATCCCTGCGGCAAAGGCCAGAGTACATTCTTGTGGGTGAAGTACGTGGAGCAGAGGCTTATGTCCTTTTCCAGGCCATGTCCACAGGTCATACTACGTTCTCTACTATGCATGCCGATTCAGTGCAATCTGTAGTGCACAGGCTTGAAAATCCTCCTATCAACGTTCCAAGGATCATGATACAGGCTCTTGATATTGTTTCTATCCAGGCGCAGGTAAAAGTGAATGATGAGAGGGTAAGAAGATGCAAATCCCTTACGGAAATAGTGGGTGTGGATCCGAGAACAGGTGAATTGCTCACGAACGAAGTATTCATCTGGGATGCGGCAAAGGACAGTTTCCAGTATTCAGGTCGTTCATATATACTGGAAAGTATCATGGAGAACAGGGGATGGAACGAAGAAAAACTTAAGGATGAACTTAAGAAAAGACAAGACCTTCTTGAATGGGCACGTCTGAAAAAGATCAGTCACTATAAGGATTTTGCTAAACTTGTGGTGACATATGGCAGGGAACCTGAAACTATAATGAAGATGGTAAGGCAGGATCTGAATGACTAATATCTATTTCAATGTAGCCTATGAGATATTCGGGAAATATTATGATAACCGAAGGCTTGAGTATTATGGTCTTCGGTTGAACATGCTCAGGAACCGAATGAGCATAGGCTATGACATGTACATGTCTGGTGCTGTACTCACTGCTTTTGCATGTATGCTTTTCGCACTCATTGCTGTTAACCTGCTTTTTTATTTTATAGGTGTGCCTGATCTCACAGGATCCAGAATTACTGCTCCTCAATGGATGTTACAGTTCAGTGAGTACAAGAAAGTAGCCATATGGTTCGCCATGAACGCTATCACAGCAATCTTCGTTTTCACTGCTGTGTACAAGACATTCGTGATATATCCGGCCGTCATGGCAGGAGAAAGGAAGAGAGGGATAGAACGTATGCTTCCTTATGCCATTAACTACATGTCCTCAATGGCAGGGGCCGGAGTGTTGCCTTTAGAATTGTTCCGTTCTCTTGCAGCTAACGATATATACAGGGATGTGGCGGTAGAGGCAAGATATCTGGTAAGGGATATCGAAGTGCTTGGGCATAATCTTGTAACAGGGATGAGGAACCTTGCTCTGACGACACCTTCGCCTTCTTTGCAGGATTTCCTGCAGGGAGCCATCACGGTGGTCACATCCGGTGGAGAACTGGAGCCTTATTTCAAGATAAAGACCGAGCAGTATCTTATTGAGAACCGGCAAAAACAAAAAGAGTTCCTTGAGACTCTGGGATTGCTGGGTGAGACCTATGTTACAGCTTTTGTTGCCGGACCTCTTTTCATGATAGTTGTAATATCCATCATGGCAATAATGGGAGGAGCTGAAATGGTCTTCTTGTATCTGCTTATATATGCGATTATACCCTTTGGAAGTGCAATGTATATTCTGCTTATCAGCAGCATGACACCGGAGGCATGAGAATGGAATGGAAGAAGCTCTTTAAGAATGACTTCCCTGTGGATCCAAATTTTGATGAGGAAACACTCCGTCAGATGGAAGATGCTGCAGTACGTGTTGGACTGGAGAATTCTCGCAAGAATGTGCTATTTAAACAGTTCATAAGAGATCCGTACATGACACTCTGTACCTATCCGGACTATACATTCATTATTAGTACGCCTGTTGCGCTGGTATTCCTTATCATAGGTCTCGTACGAAACTGGCCAAACCCGATAATAGATGATGTGATCTTCTTCAGTGTTCTAATAGCTATATTCCCTGCTTCCATCATGTACCAAAAGAAGATGAAGCATATTACTAAAATAGAAGAATACTTGCCTACTTTCCTGAGGGATATTTCTGAGATGAGCCGTGCGGGTCTTACTCTCTCCAGATCAGTGGCCACCGTTGCAAAAGGAGAGTATGGAGAACTTTCTCCCGAAATAAAAAAGATGAATGACCTGATGTCCTGGGGAGTTTCTTTTGAACAGACATTGCTCACTTTTGCACACCGTATGAATACTGCTCTTATTGACAGGTCTGTTGCCCTGATCACTCAGGCCAGCAAGGCAGGAGGGCGGGTTTCCCAGGTACTGGAAGCTGCTGCCAGGGACTCTACTGAAGTGAAACAGCTCGAAAGGGAAAGAAAGGGTAACATGATAGTCTATCTGGTGATCATCTACATGTCCTTCTTTGTTTTCCTCTTCGTCATCGCTATGCTTGCAATGACCTTCGTGCCCACTATGGCAACAGCAGGTCAGGCTGCCACAGATGCCGGTGCAGGTGGTCAGTTCATGGGTGCTTTCAACCCGGATCTGTTCATAAGGGTGATGTTCCATGCATCTCTTGTTCAGGGATTCTTCAGTGGGCT
Organism: Methanomethylovorans sp.; assembly: GCF_041305605.1. Lineage (GTDB taxonomy): Archaea > Halobacteriota > Methanosarcinia > Methanosarcinales > Methanosarcinaceae > Methanomethylovorans. The sequence goes on along the minus strand of NZ_JBFYLB010000017.1, from coordinate 14,983 downwards.
TGTGGCAGGACAGATGGGGGAAGGAACAGTATCTGCCGGGCTTAAGCACTCCATAATCCTGTCGCTGATAGCTTGGGTCACATTCACCTTCTTTATCTAAGTTGACAAAAAGCGTTGAGGGCGTGCTCCCTCACTTTTTCAAAAAGGTCGTTTCCGTGTGTATCTATGCCAACTACAAGGGGGCCAAAGCGTTCTACCTCAAGTTCCCACACAGCTTCCGGCATTCCTAATTGTGGCCAGTGTACTGATCTGACCTTTTTTATTGACCCTGCTGCAAGAGCGGCACATCCTCCGGTATAGGCAAGATACACGCACTTATCCTTAAGAGCTTCAACTATTCCTTGCATGCCTCCCTTTCCAATTAGGGCACAAACAGCATGTTTTTCAAGCAGCTTTGGTGTCATCCCGGACATTCTGGCACTTGTGGTAGGACCTGCAGCGACTGCTTTCCACTTCTCTTCTTCTTTGACCATCAGAGGACCACAATGATAAATTGCCGCACCTTCAAGGTCAAAAGGCAGTTTTTCATCTCTGTCATCCAATTCCAGTATGTGAGCATGGGCTTCATCCCGTGCGGTGTATACAGTACCACTTAAGTACACAACATCGCCAGCAATCAGCTTTTTGATATCCTCTTTTTTAAGTGGTGTGGATAACTCATAAGTGCTCATGCTTTCCCTCCAGGACAACCTTTGCATGTCGATTAGCCCAGCACTGTATGTTCACTGCCACAGGCAGTGATGCAGTGTGACAATATGCCTGCTTTACATGTACAGCAAGTGCGGTTGTACTACCACCCATGCCCATGGTACCTATTCCCAGGCCATTGATGTCCTTAAGCAGCTCAAGTTCAAAAGGATCCATATTGTCCATATCCATCAGAAGAGCTTGCTTTGCAAGTCTTGCCGCCTTGTCAAAGGAACCTCCGATGCCTATTCCCACAACGATAGGGGGGCAGGGCATTCCTCCTGCTTTAAGCACAGTCTCCAGTACGAATTCCCTTATTTTAGAAATTTCCGTGGGATTGAACATGCGCAAAGCGCTCATGTTCTCAGAGCCCGCACCCTTGGGAGCTACTGTGATGCTAAGTCTGTCTCCTTCTGCAAAACTATAATTGATGTCCGGCAGGCCAATGCCTGTATTGTCCCCGCTGTTCTTCCTGGTAAGTGGAGATACGGCATTTGGCCTGAGAGGTACTTGTAATGTTGCATGGCGCACACCTTCAATGATAGCACCTTCAAGATCAAAATCAAGTGTCAAGGAACGGCCAATCTCTACAAAGAATACCATAATGCCTGTGTCCTGACACATGGGTACTGCCTGCTTTCGGGCCAGTTCAATATTCTTTAAGATAGCTGCAAGCTGTGCTTTGGCAGTTTCAGATCCTTCTACCTGATATGCATTTTCAATGGCAGCAATGACATCATATGAAAGGCAGGTCTCTGCTTCTCTTATAATGTTCACTGTTGCCAGAACCACGTCCTCATAAGTTATCCGGCCTGTCAAAGAACCACCCTGGAAAGCGCGTTGAGCCTCGCAGTTTATTGTTAATTGTTGCTGATCATTACTTGTTGTTAAGCTGAGCATAGACCGCTGCCGCGACTATTATGCAGCCGTATAGCCCGAATTTGATTGTTTTGATTATCATCACACCACCCATATATTAAGCTTAGTTTGCAGGACCACCATTGCAACAAGCACTGTTTTTTGGACCAGGTGCCGCTTTTTGTCCCTTCTACAACCCCTCTCTCTGATGTTCAACTATATTAATATTTCTAAAGCACGATAACTGTAAATTATCATTATGATGACACATGACCAATACGAATAATGCCAGAAGTAAATTAAAGAAATGATGGCTTACAATAGAAGAAAGAGACTTGTTTTATAGGTGCGGGAGAAGGGATTCGAACCCCCGAACGCCTGCGCGAGTAGATCTTGAGTCTACCACCGTTGGCCGCTTGGTTACTCCCGCATTCAGGATTAAGATAGCAGTAATACAGGTATCAATTATAAATCTAACTGTCCATAAAGTATCTAGCTAAACATATTCAACGGAAGATTCATATCCTACATCTGCTAAGTTCATCATTATTTAGCATGAAAAAAGGGTAAGAGGTAATTGGATGCAACCACATACAAAAAGGGTTTTTTTCGTATGCATATGCATAATGTTATTTGTATCCCTTGCAAATGCTGCTCCAGAAATCAGCACCGGTGAGATATTCATTCAGCACTACGATTTGTCCATCCTGCTATCCCTCTTTTTGTTCTCACTTTTAATAGTTGCTCTGAAAATAGGACCCATTCGCACTTTATCCAACATGCTACATGGAGAGAAATATCCCTTTCATGACTTGAAAATAGCTCTTGCAGATACTGATCTGGGAGTGTGGGAACTGGATATGGATAAAGGTACTCTCAATGTAAACAAACGTTGGGCATGCATGCTTGGATATGAGCCTGAAGAAATAAAACCTCATATATCATTCTGGAACAGACTGGCCCATCCGGATGACTGGAAAAACCTCTTCTTTAACAGCTTTCATGAATCCATAGATCAAAATGATAATTTCAGGAATGAGGTCCGTATGCTGGCTAAGCACGGCGTATGGAAATGGGTTGCTGTAAATGGCACTGTTGTTCGCCGGGATGCACAGGGAAGCCCCCTCAAGATCATTGGTACCCAGCTCGATATAGACCATATAAAAAAAGCTGAGAAGGAAATAGCCCATTCCGAACACAAATTCAGGACATTGTTCCATAGTGCCAATGACTCGATCTTTATTCAGGATATGGATATGATTATCCTTGACATGAATGACGCTGCCTGCAAACGTCTGGGACACAGCAGGGAACAAATGCTTGGTACAAAACTCCTTACCATCACTTCCCCGGAATTCCTTTCTAAAGAACAGGAAATGCAAAAGGAATTGCTAAAGAACAGGTATTCGGTCTACGAAACCTCATATATATGCAATGACAAGGACACTGTGCCTGTGGAAGTCAGCAATCGTGTAATATATTATGAGAATCGTCAGGCTATTCTAAGCATAGCAAAGGATATAAGCCGGTGCAAAAGAGTTGAATCCGCCCTAACTCAGTCAGAGAATAAATTCCGGTACATTTTTGACAATGTAAACGATGAAATATTCATGCAGGACATGGATTTCAACCTGCTGGAAGTTAACCAGGTTGCCTGCCAAAGACTCGGATATACGAAGGAAGAACTCTTAAAACTTCGGCCTGAAGACATCGAAACTTGCGATAATTCCCCTCTTATCAAGTCCAGGATGACAGCCATAAACCATTTCAATCACGGAATTTTTGAATCGGAACACCTGCGAAGAGATGGCACAACTTATCCTGTGGAACTTAGTAGCAGCATTGTAGAACTTGATGGAAAAAAGCGCATACTTACAATAATAAGAGATATTACAGAGAGAAAAGAAGCAGAGGCTGCTGTTCGTAAACATGAGATAGAAAAAGAGATGATACTTGACGGCATGGAGGAGCATGTTGTTTACCATGACCTTGACCTGAGAATATTATGGGCAAACAAGGCAGCATGTGACTTCTTTAATAATGAGCACAGTGCCATTATAGGCAAACTATGTAATGAAATATGGCCTGTAGGAGTTGATAGCAATGGAAATTGCGCTATCATGCAGGCTAACATCAAGGGCATTTCCAGGGAAGTTGAAAGGACCACGCCGGATGGCCGGATATGGAGTGTGAAAGGTTACCCTTTGAAAGGACCCCGTGGTGACATCAATGGAGGTATTGTGGTAACTCTTGATATCACTGAAAGGAAAAAGGCTCAGGAGCAAATACAGAAGTTCAACCGGGAACTGCTGAGGATGAACGAGGAACTTAAATCGGTAGATAGGATCAAAAATGAGTTCCTGGCAAATCTGGGCCATGAGCTCAAGACGCCGCTTAGTTCTGTGATCGGTTATAGTGAGCTGCTGGATTCATTGACACTGGGAGAACTCAACGAGGTACAGAAAAAGGCTTCTGAATCAATATACAGGAACGCAGAGAGGTTGCGCAGCTTGATAGACTCCTTGCTTTATTTGAGCTATGTGAATTCAGGGAAGATAGAATACAATTTCGAGCTTATGCATATTGGCAGTTCCATAGACGAGGCCCTTGCTAAGATTGCACGGAAATTAGAAGATAAAGGTATAACAGTAGATAAAAGGATCTCACATGGGCTATCTTTCATGAAAGCTGAACCGGAAAAGATCCAGGAGTTGCTGCATAACATACTGGATAATGCGATAAAGTTCTCACATGAAGGTGGAAAGATCGAGATATCTGCTTATTCTGAGGAAGAGGATATACTCAAAATAGAAATATCTGATCATGGAATAGGAATACCTGAGGACCAGTTAAACAGCCTTTTTACACTTTTCCACCAGATAGATAGCTCTATGAACCGCAGGTACGGTGGTACTGGAGTAGGCCTATATATTTGTAAAAATATCATAATGGCACATAATGGCGCGATATGGGTTGCCAGCAAGGAAGGCAAAGGCACTACTATACATGTGTCTCTTCCTTTGAAGGGGAAGACTGTTGACAGAAAAGAGTATATAGACCTCACTGACAATTAAACTGACAATTAAGAGAACATGGTGCTATGCTTCTTTGTAGCATAAAATATCCTTAACTTCGTATTATAAAAATCAGGCAGTGTCAACACCACCATCATTGCCAAATTGGAGAGTTTATTTGAACTGGACGACCGTTGGAATCGCATTATTTCTCCTGTACTGGATGTTCGTATCGTATCTGAACAGGAAAGGTATCCTTGAAAGACACAATATCACAAGTTATGGCCCATTGTTGATGATCAGAACTACCAGGGGGCTTCAACTACTTGACAAGTTAGCAGTGCCCAAAAAAGCCTGGAGACTATTTGCTGATGTCGGTATACGTCTCATGTTCATAGGCATGTTCGCCATGCTGCTCATCGTGATACTTTCAGATATTGCCATGCTTTCATCTCTGGGTAACAATACAATGCCTGAACCCAATAAGTTCAATGAGGCACGCAACATATTCCTTATCCCCGGTGTCAATGAGTTCATACCATTTACATGGGGCTTGATAGCACTCGTTGTGACCCTTGTGGTACATGAGTTCTCCCATGCCATTCTGTGCAGGGTGGAAAACATCAGGGTTAAGTCAATGGGCATACTGCTAGCCCTCATACCAGTTGGAGGGTTTGCAGAACCAGATGAGAAAGAACTTTTTGGTACCGAAACAGCTGAAAAAGAAGGCGAGAAATCAGGTGAACGAATATACTCCAAGGCAGCCACGCGCCAGCAAAGGGCACGTATCCTTGCAGCAGGTGTCATGGCTAACTTCGTTGTTGCACTTATCGCATTTACTCTGTTCTTTGGTCCCGTGCTTGGTGCAATTGCACCTATTGGTAACGTAATGATAATGGATGCGCAGGGTGAGGCTTCTGCTGCCGGGCTGGAGTCCCAGATGATCATCACCCAAATAAATGACAAACCTGTCGACAACATAATAGGAATGCTTGAATATCTTGATACATTCCCAGACGGCGAAACAGTCACATTGTATGCTTCAAAGGATAGGATCACCTCTGCCTATGATATCAAGGTCGGGTCTGTGGCAGAAGACATCAGTGGCGTTCTTATACAGGACATAGTATCTGAATCTCCCGCAGAGGCTGCAGGCTTACAGAAAGGCATGAGGATAATAGAGATGAACAGTGTCCCCATGCGAACTGTTTATGACTTCCGGTATTTCATGAACACCACATCTGCAGGCCAGTCTGTGACGATGGTGCTTGCTGACAATACATCAGGAACAGTTGAGTTAACACTTCAGCTTGCATCGCATCCCGATGAGGGCGATGAAAAGGGTTTTTTGGGAGTATATACCGGCCAGGATGAAAATGTGGTTACCCGCCTTGGGATCACAATAGGAGAATTCCCTGCCACAACTTATCTCTCATTGCTTCAGAGTATCCCTGATATGCTAAAAGGAATTGCTGGCTGGCTGATCCTGCTTGGATTGCCTATTGTTGGGTTTGCAGGAGAAGGTTTTCCTGGATTCAGTGGGATGCTTGCTAATTTCTATACACCTGCAGGATGGGCTGAACCCTTAGGAATTGGTATATTCTGGATCGCCAACTCGCTGCTATGGATAGGCTGGCTCAACTTTTATGTGGGCTTGTTCAATTGCCTGCCTGCAGTACCTCTTGACGGAGGGCACATATTCAAAGATTACACAAAGGCCTTTATCTACAGGCTGACAGGAAATGAAGAGCGATCACTTCGTCTTTCTGCAGCCGTAACTGCAACATTTGCAGTGCTGATATTCATGTCCTTTGTGTTCATGGTATTCGGACCATATTTAGTTCATGGTCTCTGGTGATGGATATCCTGGATGTGATGACACGTGAAGCACATGTATTTCTGGCGTATTGCAGTTGCCAAATACATTGCATCCGTTTTAGTCATTTTTTCATTGTACCTGTCTGTCTTCATTTATCTCATGAGGATGGAAGGCAAGTTTGAATATGCGAACGTTATTAACGGCGTTTACTGGCTGGTCTGTACTGTTACGACAGTCGGCTATGGCGATATTACACTTTCTTCAGATGCGGGAAAACTCTTCTCGATATTAGTCCAGCTTTCCGGTATCCCACTTGTCTTTGGTTTGCTCTTTACATGGTTGCTTATTCCATGGATGGAAAAAACGGTAAGACCAGCTATTCCTATCAAAGTTTCTGAAAAACTGAACGATCATATAATGATATGTGGCTATAACAAGCTTGTAGAAACATTGATAGAAGAACTGCAGGAGAAAAATGTTCCTTATATAATTATCGAGGACGATGACAAACTTGTAAGAACGCTCATAAAGAGAAATATTTCATGTATTTTCGGTAGTGCCTCTGAAGAAACTGCACTTAAGAATGCCCACATCGATACGGCACGTTTCCTGATCGCCAATAAATCTGATGAGATCAATGCTACCATTGTTCTCACAGCAAGGGCCATGAGCGAGGTGAACATCATAGCCATTGTCGAGAATGTGTCAAATGCCAAGTACCTCAAGTATGCAGGTGCTAATCGTGTACTGTCTCCTAAGCAGCTTTTTGGAGATTTCATTGGCAGAAAGGCAGCGGATCCTTTTGTGGGAAGGCTGACCGGCACAACTGAATTCTTTGAAGGTGTAAGTATTGTGGAATTCCCTATATATCCGAAAAGCTCACTGATGGGAAAAACATTGCGCAGTGCTGCTATAAGGGAAAAGACAGGTGCCAATGTAGTGGGTATATGGAATGGGGGTAAGCTCACATATGATGTATCACCTAATGAAAGGATAAGGGTAAATTCCGTATTGCTTGCTATTGGTACTATGGAACAGCTTTCCAGGCTTAAGAGATTGACCCAGGAATACCAGGGAATCAATAACGGAGAAAATATATGAGGGAAAAAGGCCATCTTATCGTCCTTGGATACGGGGATGTTGGAAAAAGGGTTACTGAGGTCCTCAAGAGGAATGATCTGAAGTTTCTGGTAGTAGATGCTCGTCCCGGGATATTTGAGAATGTTGACTTTGACTTCGTTGTTGGTAATGCAACTTCTGAAGATGTACTTAAGAAAGCTGATGCTGAGAATGCTTCCACTATCATCGTTTCCCTCAACGATGACAATGATGTTATATTCGCAACCCTTATAGCAAGGAACCTCAACCCTTCGGTCACAATAATGGCAAGGGCCAACTCCTACAAATCAATTGACAAGATCTACAAAGCAGGTGCAGACTACGTTCCATCCATATCCATCGTTGCCGGGCAGATGCTTGCAAGAATGACCTCGGAGTGTGTACAAGATGCATGTTATCTGGTGGACGAAGATATCAGGCTCTATGAAGGGATAGATATCGAAAAACACCGTGTGAGAGATGGTGATCCACTTGTCGGTAAGTCTGTCAAGGAACTGGATATCCGCGCAACGGTCGGGTGTACGATAATAGGGGTAGAAAGGGACAGTAAGGTTATCACAGACATCACTCCATCACTTATGATCCAATTAGGGGACGTTATTGCTGTTGTCGGTGGTAAGGCAGAGATAGGCATGTTCAAGAAACAGTATCTGAAAAATTAGGCATGATGATACCATGGAGCCACTGACATTTGCAATAATGGTATTCTTTTTGTCCATGTTGTTCTCCATGATAGGTCTTGGGGGTGCTATAGTATATGTACCCATTTTCTATTGGTCAGGATTCGACTTGCTGAGTGCCATACCCATGGGTTTGCTGTTGAATACTGCAACATCTGCATCCGCAGCTCTTACATACCTGCGTAAAAAGCTTGTGGAATTGCGTGTAGCCATGCCATTTCTGATAATCTCTATGATGGCTGCACCTGTAGGTGCTTATTGTACAAGTTTAGTACCCGTTGGTATATTGCTTGGTATATTCAGCATCATTATGGTACTGGTAGGTACACAGATGCTGATACCAGAAAAAAAGGTCTTTTCAGGAGGCAGGAAAGAGCACATTTATTCTCTTCCTCTAATACTGACAAGTGGATTTGTAGTAGGTTTTGCCGGCGGGTTGTTGGGAATTGGTGGCGGTTCCCTGGTAATGCCACTATTGATCTATCTGGGATACGAGATAAAAAAGTCTGCTGCCACTTCCGGACTTATTGTATTGTTCACTTCTCTTGCCGGACTCATTGCACATCTTGGCTCATGGCAACCGGACATGCCGCTTGTGATCTATGTCACAATTGCAGCTCTTTTAGGTGCACAGGTGGGGTCTTACCTCATGCACACCAGAATGGAACCGGAAACTTTGAGAAAAATGGTTGGTCTGGTATTGTGGATCATGGCTCTGAGAATGTTAGGCGGTCTGATATAATCCATTCTGATGGAAACCTTTAAGAATTTAATCGTAATCAAATGTTCCATAAGTGGGCTCGTAGGGTAGCCAGGATATCCTAATGGGCTTCGAAACCCAAGGTGAAGATACCCATTGACCCGCGTTCGAATCGCGGCGGGCCCGCCTGATTATCATCTGGTTTATTTACAAAGAGGCAACTTTCCGCAATAGTATATATGCCCGCAGTCGCCCTCTATGTTTAATCTGAAGGCAAGAGGATGAACCTGTACTCCTTCTTCAAGGGCATGGCCAAAAGCAGCAGCGAACTCCGGGTCTATTTTCTCATGTACTCGGAAACAATGTGCTTCCTGTCGGAAAACCAAATCAACATCATGGCTTTATCTCCGGCTTGCACGGCCTTTATGAGTTCTTCGACATGTCTTTTTCCACGTATTGTGGGAGCATCCGGAAACATCGCCATATTATTTTCAGCAAGGGTGCATCCTTTCACTTCAATCCATGTTCTGTGCGCTGCTCCCACAAGCAGGTAATCCAGTCTGCTTTTTCCAAAAACCTGTTCAGGAAGGATTTTTTCTATGCATTCAAGACCTTCGATGACCCGGTTCTCCAGAACCCAGTGGGAAATCTGCCTGTGATATCCGGAATGAGTCAGAACGAAGTTATCCCCAGTTTTGCCTGCAATAAGATCCCACCCTGTTTTCCTGTTCTTTCCGGCAGCCTTTTTCAGCAGCACATGATTTCCGGGATAAAGTATATCCTCAAGCCTTCCGGGATCATGGATGTGTACCTTTTCCCCTTTTAATTCTTCAGGGCTGACAATGTCCACTATTCCCAGAAACCGGTTCGGCCTGGAAACCAAAATTCCCTCTGCATCCAGAGGAATATCAAGCACGTGTTTTTTGCCGTATTTCATATTCATGTCTCTCTAAAGGAAGTTACTGAAGCCAAATAAATGTTAAGGTACATGTTCCGGGATTCAGAAAGACCCGGAGACATGGAGTGGTACCTTTCCGACCACATAGGCAGCACTTCCCTGATGGTGAACGAGAATGGACTTGAGGTCGAGCGTACAGAGTATTTCCCATACGGCCAGATACAGTCAGGTGGCACCGAGAAATACGGCTTTACCGGCCAGGAAAATGACGCCGATACTGAACTTATGTACTACGGCGCAAGGTATTACTCACCAGAGTACAGGTTCTTTGTCCAGCCGGATACGATGCTGCCTGATCCGTATAACCCGCAGGCACTGAACAGGTATGCTTATGCTCTGGATAATCCGGTGAAGTATACTGATCCGAGGGACATGTACCACTTGACACTGTTGTAGATGGTCTTTTCCTTTTGTATGATGGAGGAAAATACTTACTGAATCCATCTGAAGAAAACCGGAACAACTTGGAATGGAGTGGTGCGTCAGCTGTAGTTCCATATGTTCCTGGCCGCTATGTAAAACCACTCCTGAAATATGTATCTCCATCCGATCTTTCAAAAATAGGTAAATATGCTCCTGATGCATTGAAATACCTTGGCTACTCTGATGAGTTTGCGTATGCAGTGAAAAGAGGAGATACCATTCACACAGCTACAAACGCAAGAGATAAGACCATATGGCTTGCTGAAGGAAGCGTGGAGCAAAACTGGGGTTGGAGTCATATTGTTGACAAACATATATTAGGAAAATCTGGGAACGAATTCTCAAAAGCATTTGGAAGCCAATACAATGATATGGGGAAATGCCAGGATCTTATAATGGAAACTGTAGAAAAAGGAACTTACATAAATGATCCTCAAAATGGTGCAGCTTTTCTAATGAAAGTTGACGAACAACACTACCTTAAGGTAGCAGTCAATGAGCACGGATCAATTACCACAGCACATCCAATGGGCTTGGATGATGCCAAAAATGAAATAACTAATTATGGAGGGTGAACAATGAATGATAATAAGTTTCACGCAAAAATACTACAAGTAAAATCATATATCGATGAATTCGGACATACTTATGAACAGATGATACTAGTAGAATCGACAAGAGGTGAGATTTTTTGGATTTTTGACCCAAAAATAATTTGTGATAAGCAAATGGAAGGACAAATGGCAATACTTGAATTTAATGTTTGGCAGAATGCTGACCAAATAAATATTTTCAAATTAGAGACTAAACAAAAGAAAATAGTGCCCCCTAAATGTCTTTATGATCGAAATTATCCCAATTACTCTACAGTGTTTTATGGAGAAATTGTTGGGAAAGAACATGAAAAGAACTCTAATCGCCAATTTACAGTAGACGTTGGTTCTGGCATCATTAGAATTCTTGCTCGTGAAGCAGAATACAACAGTTTCTTGATTGGAGATTATATAATGATCGAGGGGGACATCGTACACTTATCAGAGGTAGATGGCAGAAGAATCTGACACGAGAAATACTGGTACGATGCAAACGGTCAGAGGGTCAAGAAACAGAACGCAGATGGCGAGTTTAGTTACTACGTCAACAAGTTATATGAAGTGGATGACAGCACACCCACCAGCTACTTCTTCCGTGATGATGAGAGGATAGCCAAGCAGACATCCAGAAGCATGCAGTGGTACCTGTCCGACCACATAGGCAGCACTTCCCTGATGATTGATGAAAGCGGCCTTGAGGTCGAGCATACAGAGTATTTCCCATACGGCCAGATCCAGTCAGGCGGCACCGAGAAATACGGCTTTACCGGCCAGGAGAATGATGCTGATACTGAGCTGATGTACTACGGCGCAAGGTATTACTCACCAGAGTACAGGTTCTTTGTCCAGCCTGACACACTACTGCCTGACCCGTATAACCCACAGGCGTTGAACAGGTATGCTTATGCCCTAGACAATCCTGTGAAGTATACTGATCCGACAGGTCACTACATTGAAAGTGGCATTGATATAGCATTCCTCATAATGGATATCAACGATATCCGTACCGGAAATGCAGATAAGTGGACTTACATCGGTCTTGGAACCGATGCCGTATGCCTGGCTTTACCGGGCGTGACGGGCGGCAGGCTTGCCGTGACAGCTGTGGAGGAAGGGGTTAGCCATGCGGATGATGTTGGGGATTTGTTTAAGCTGCTGGATAAGACGGCGGGTATAGAGAATAAAGTGGGTGATGCGATTGATTCTGGAAAAGCTTTGAATAAAGTTAATGATGCTGTTGGTACCTCAAAGTATTTTGTAAAAGCGGATAACCTTGAAAAGGCCAGAGAATCGTTGACTAATTTAGATTTAGATCCTAAAGTAAGAACTAACATAAACCGATTTTTAGCCGGAAAAAATGACTATACCGATTTTACAGTAAAATTTGAAGATGATGGGAGTTACTTAGTCACTGCAACAAAACCTGGAAATGTTCCAGGCTCTTATGCAATCTATTATAAGCAAATATCCTCCGATGGAGTTACAAATAAAGTATGGAAAGAAACATTTGACCCTAAAGGAAATTTAGTTCACAATAAAATCAAGAAGGAGTGAGCAAACCTATGGTAGATTTGAAAATGCTTGAACTATATAGAGATTTGCAGATTTCAATCAATGAATTCGATAAAACTACATATAGTTTCGCTCCCCCAGAATACTATTGGTCAGTAGAGATATGTAAGGAGCATGTAATCAATCTATTAGAAAAGTATAAAAAGAAAGATATTACACATGCCGAAGTAGTTTCCTGGGCAAATTTCATTTTATTTTCTGAATGGTATAGATATTGCGAAAAATATCAAGACAGAATTGCATATATATTAGATAAGCTGGAAGAAATAGATGAACAAGGAAAAGAACTCACCCCTAAAAAGGTTGAAATCTTTATTTCATTTTTAAAAGGTGAATTCGATTTCGAAGACTTAAAACAAATAAGCAATATTCAATAAAAATATCAGAAGGAATGAGGTGTACCTCTTCAATAATCTAGGTAGCATTTCCCTTATAGTTGATGAGAATAAGCTTGAAGTTTGAACACTGAGTATTTCCGGTATGGCCAAATCCAAGCGGCAGACTTGCCGTGACAGCTGTGGAGGAAGGGGTTAGCCATGCAGATGATGTTGGGGATTTGTTTAAGCTGCTGGATAAGACGGCGGGTATAGAGAATAAAGTGGGTGATGCGATTGATTCTGGAAAAGCTCTTAATCACGTTGGAGACGCTGGAAATGTCTTGAATCAGTTGCCGAACTTTAAAAATGCTAAAATTGATTCAAGAAAAATAACTGATTATGCTTTAAACCCGAATCATCCACGAGGTTCAGATAAAGCCAGAGTTTTTAAGAGTGCTCTTGGCTATGATCAGTCAAATGCTGATGATTTGATTGAACAGATCTATGCGAAACTACCAGAAAGTCAGGCTAGTGTTGGTGAATTAGATGAGTTCGGACAAAGATATACTGTAGACATAGCGATAACTGGTGCAAATGGCAATGTTGCTACTGTCAGAACAGGTTGGATTTTGGATAAGGGGTCTGATAGTCCAAGATTAACAACGCTGGTTGTAAAGTGAGGAATTAAAATGAAGTTTTCAGAACTGGATGTTGTAAGAATAAAGAAAGACGTTCCTGAAAAAGGCATTAAGAAAGGAGATAAAGGCACCATAATTGTTGCTTTTAGTAAACCTCATGAAGCTTACGAGGTTGAGTTTTGGGATAACGTATATACTCCTAAACAGGTGGTGCTTTTGCCAGATGAGATAGAAAAAGTAGAAGAAACGTAAATAAACATCAGACAGGTGAATGCCAACGATGCCATAATTCCCTCTTATGGACACTCTATGGCACCATCTCATTCTCCTGTTGCTTATATTGTAAACGGCCATAGAATCAAGAAACAGAACTCCAATGGTGAATTCACCTACTACATCAACATCCAGAACTACTGGATGTTTAAATCTTCTGAGTGCTGCTGTTTTATTTATGTATTTTTCTAGCATATTAGAAAGGCTGCCAGAATAAAGTAGTTTAATATATTGAACACTCAAAACATCAAACCAAAATACTTACTGCATAGTAACTTACTATCCAGTAAAATCTATGACCACGTGAAGAACTCTTCCAGCTTCAAGAGATATACAACGCTCCTTCATTGTATTCTACGGAAGAAGGCATGACGGAAAACGGAGTTAAGCAATTTGTAAAACCGAATTACTGAAGGCTGTACTTTAAATAGCCTTTCAATAGATCGAAAGAGCCTCATCGACACTGATTATGTCTACCTCTATCAGCTGGCTGACTTTCTCCTTCACACTTAACAGTGAACGTTCATCCATTGTTACAAGGGGGACTGCATACTCGTATGCAAGCACAACTATGGGGGCATCCTTTGGCTCTATGCGCAGGGCGGTTGCCAATGCACAGTATTCAGGACGACTGCGTACTTCTTCCAGAACCATCATTTCAAAGTCAAGTGGCGTGAATGTAGTCTTGACAAAAGGTTCCCTGAAAATGGACCATATAGCTGTTTGAAGCTCATCCAGGTCATATTTTTTTCTGTTACCTTCTCTTTGTACATTGTCTGTGACTTCTATTGCAATGTATGGAGAGACTACAGGTTTCAGATCACCCGACAGGACTTTCTCTATAAGTGAAACACATTTCTCATCCGTTTTCAGAAAAGCATGGATCCATATACAGGAATCCAGGACTATCATTACTGCTCCTTAAGGTCCCTGTGAGCCTGTGCGTATTTCCTGTCAACAGAATTACGGGAACTTTCTATGGAAATATCAACTTCTTCTTTTGCAGTACCTTTGCCAACACAAGCAAGCATTTCCAGCGCTCTTTCTGCCGGCATGGGCTCTTTCCAGGCACAGCGCATTATTTCTGCAGAATGACTTGCCTCCCTGAACAGTTCTGACCTTCTCTGGCTCAGATCAAGGTCCTCGAGGTAGTGAACTATTGCTTTTTTCACAAGCTCCTCCCTTGAGTGGGCATATCCGTCCCTGACCCTTGAATCTACCCTGCGGGCCAGATATTCACCGATATTTACCTCTGCAGCAGTTCCTGACATCTTGTGAAGATATTGTATCAACCTAAATATAAATTCTGTTATTTACTTAACCGAAAGTGGC
>NZ_JBFYLB010000016.1:0-3201 GCF_041305605.1 Methanomethylovorans sp. | reverse complement strand
GATACTGGATTATTTTTACTTACCTATCAAGTACTTCTTCTATAAGTTCTCTGACCCAAGGATACTCGACAAATGGATGGTCTCTCTGAAGAACATAGCTCACAGAAATGATTTCCATAGAACGAAGAACCGCATCATCCTGGCACCCCATTGTATGCGTTCCATGGACTGTCCTGCACACTCTACGGAGAAGGGCATACAGTGTGTGTCGTGTGGCAAGTGCATCTTTGAAAGACTGGGAAAGGATGCACAGAAATATGGATATAAACTGTATATTATCACGGGTTCTTCTTTTGTCAAGCATATACTGCGCAATGAAAAAATAGAAGGTGCTTTGCTCATTGCATGTGACTATGAGCTGAATAAAGTGATGCGAGCTCTTAAAGGCACGAAAATAGTTACCTATGGTGTTCCTATGTTAAACGATGGCTGCTATAATACACAGGTTGAGTATAATGACTTAATGCAGGCCTTCGAGAATTTTAAGTAAGTACTCGAAGGAAGCCCCACCCTCATTGTGAAACAGCAGGGTGGGGTAGTTCACAACATAAGCAAGCCAAAATTTGCTATCATCCGGTAACCCGCAGAAAAATACATATATTGAGAAAGTCTCTCGTAAGATTTAACTTCATGCCTGAATGCATCACATGGGCAATGAACGGTGAAGAAGATGGATTATGACGTCATAGTGGTCGGCGGTGGACCGGGCGGTGCAATGGCTGCGCGGACGTGTGCTGAAAAAGGACTTAAAGTGCTCCTTCTGGAAAAAGAACAACTACCACGCTATAAAGCTTGCGGAGGTGCTGTTTCGTGGAAAGCATTACAGATCACCGGCCCTATCGATGAAGTCCGGCCCCAATATACATGTTATGGGGCTACGATCCACTCACCCACTATGCGTCAGTCTTCACACAAGATCAAAGAGCCGGTATCAATACTTGTTTTTCGCAGCTCTTTTGACCATTTTCTATTAAAACAGGCACAGCACAAAGGAGCTATCATAAATTCCGGTGAGAAAGTTATCTCAGTGAATATAAACGATGAACAGGTACAGGTTGTAACAGCAAAAGGCGAGTATACTGCAAAGATCATTATTGGGGCCGATGGTGTGAACAGTACTGTTGCCAAAGAAACAGGCCTGAGAACAAAATGGGAACCAGAAGGCTATGGGATATGCATCGAGACCGAGATAGAACTAAGCCCGGGGGATGCAAGGAAGTGCGTTCTAGATACAGAACTGATAGAAGCATATTTCCTCAAAAGCAGAGGATATGGATGGGTATTTCCCAAGGGCAATATAATGTCCATTGGTATCGGCATGTGGAAACCGATCACAGTCAAGCCTGCAGAGGCCTTTGATGATTTCATATCCTTCCTTTCCAGGGAAAGAGGGATAGACCTTGCTGCACACCTCACTAAGAAGTTCATACACAGAGTACCTGTAGGGGGTATGAACAGGAAGACCTACGGAGAAAAAGTGCTCCTTGTGGGAGATGCAGCAGGTTTTGTGGACCCATTCCTGGGCGAAGGCATATACTACGCAGTTGCAAGCGGTGTCGCAGCAGGTGAGGTCGCTGCTGAAGCGATCCGCAATGGTACCGACCTTTCCTCTTACCGGAAGAAATGTGATGTACTATTTAACAACGATCTGCGTATGGCCTTTAAATTCGGAAAATATTTCCATGACCATATAGAGAAAATATTCTATCTGTTTGATAAGGACCCGGAACTTTTCAGAATGTACGTACTTACAGGAAAGGGAGTTTACGGTTACAGGGAATACATAAAAAGATCCTTTCTGAGAACACCTGTAACACTGCTCAGAATACTTGGCAGCATGATGAAAACTACAAAGGAGTGAGGAGAGTAAGCTCCCTTCTGTTACTGCAAAGATCCCGATAGCACATGGCACTAAAGAGATAGCCGGTGGCATTTGCAGCTGCGGCATTCGGCTAAGCGTCGTTAACTTCGGGGACGTTCTGAACGCCGTTGATCCCTACTTCTGACTTGCACCCACGAGGATTCGCCGTTCCATCCACATACCATACGACCTCAACCTTCCGGTATCATTGCATTGGCATGGTGTGGTATCGTTTCTGTGCCAGAGCCCTGGCTCTCGCCAGACACCCTTTACAAGTGTTCGTGTGTTCAGACGGTGGGGAGACTTTCCTCAGGCCATTGACCCGGAGGCCGCCCTTCCTCTCTCCGGTACATAGAAAGTTACATCAGATATAAATCTGACTACTCCCCCGTAAAGTAGTGGGGTTTTGGGACTGATCTTGTCCCTCCTGTTCATTTACTGAACCCAAAAAAATCAAAGCTCTTTGACTCCGCAGCCACAACCGCGCGTCAGGAGAAAGTCCATTTTTGCACGGATCTCTTCCTGATGCATTGGGGCCAGGGTTTCGAACTCTTCTTTATGCTTTTCCAATATGTGGTCCATCATCTTCTTCTTTGCAACTTCACGGTCTTGTTCTATGACAATGAAATCATCATTAAAACCAAGGTCTCTACATTTCATTATCTGTAGTTTGGCTATAGTAGTCCCTCCTGAGAATAATAAGAGTTCATAGTATTAAGACTTAGTAAGATATCCTACCTTACCAACTCATATATTTTTTGGTAAACTAGTGACACAATTCATCCACCTGTTCCATTTCGAAGAAATGAAACTCCCATTAGATCTTTGATTTAATGTGAGGTTAAAACCAGTGGTCTTCTTGCTTCAACGTGATAAATTATTCAATTGTTATGATACCTGTATCTCTTGATATTAGCTTGTCACAGTCAACTTCGGTCTCTGTTCAGCATTCGGCCAATCTGAGCTGTAGAAGGCAATGTAATTATTGCTCTCTGTCTTCGCCTTGAGGAAGAATCCGGTGTTAGTAGTACCGGTTACATATTCCTGTACTAGCTGTGTAACATCGAATTCATAATACTTGTTGTCAGGCACTATACCAGCCGGGAACGTTACTGAAGCATACGGAGTGGTACCCTGAGAAACACCATTCTTATCGAACCAGTTTCCTCCCGGCGTATTCCACGGAGTACCAGACATCTGGGTATTCCAGGTAACATACTGTGGATGCCACTGTTCTGGCTTATACACTTCAACTACAGTATCAGAAGTACGGGTAGCACCCGGTGGATAGTACCAGTACAATGAAAGAGTTGCTTTGGATATTCTATCACTTGGGTTAT
>NZ_JBFYLB010000015.1:0-9574 GCF_041305605.1 Methanomethylovorans sp. | reverse complement strand
ACGATGCCAAGAACTATGTTGCCAAGAAACTGGGTGTTACTACAATGGATCTCTCGGACGAGTATGTCATGAGGGAACTGAGAGAAGAGCTCGGTATTGGCGTTGTAACCTCTGTTGCAGGCAGTCCGAAGGGATATGCTGCGAAGATGAATATCGAAAAGCTGCTTGACATCAAGATAAACTGCTGTGAGAAATTCAGAGGGAAGCTGAAGTAACTTATTTGAGTCGCATTGACCGGGAACTTGCGGTGCAAGGGGACGGTCAATTTTTTCGTCTGATATTTATGAAGTTAACTAAGTGGGATTAATTATAGAATAAAGGAGTGATAAAAGTGACTTCTAAAGAAGAGGGGATTGACTGGCAACATGCAGAACAATGTGCCAAAGTTGTCTGTGAGACCAGTGGTCTGGAAAGGACCATTGACTGGAAACAGGGCCTGGCCATTGCTATTGGTGTACCTCTCCTTATATTGCCATCTATAGGTTATTTTGCAAGTTATCTATGGTCCTTTGCAATTATTGTGTGGGGTTTATCAGTGTTCCAGGGCTTCATGCAGAACCTTGCTTATGGTGAACTGGCTACAACCTTCCCGAACGCTTCGGGACTTCCGGGATTCGCCCAGAACGTGTTCAAAGGAGACGGTTCTCAGAAATATGACAAAGGTAAGCTCATAGGAGGTTTCAGCGCATGGAGCTACTGGTTCGCATGGAATCCTGTGCTCGCCATTTTTGCCATCCTTGTGGGAAATTACCTCCAGGGTCTGATCCCTGCACTTTCCGGATTCTCGGCATATAGCCTTTCCCTTGCCGCCGGGGTTGTAATATTTGGAGGACTTATTATCATCAATTCCAGAGGTCTTTCAAGCGGTGCTACCATGGGATACATCCTTGCATTCCTCTCCCTTGCCCCGCTGGCGGTCATTACATTCTCTCCTTTTGTCACAGGTGACTTTGTACTGTCCAACATCACGAGTTCATGGCTTCCAACTGACTGGGCTTGGGATCTTTCTCACATATTGATCCTGCTGGGTATTTTCGCAATGGCACAGTGGAGTGCATGCGCATGGGAGACAGCGGCGATATACGGTCCCGAATACAAGAAACCAAGTTCTGACGTGCCAAAAGCTCTGTTCAGCTGTGGTTTCGTCTGCCTGTTCACTTATATACTTGTCCAGGCAGCAGTTACAGGAACGCTGGGTATAGAAGGAGTACTTGCAGAGCCTATCTCTCCCATGTTGCCACTGGCTCAGGCAGCATTGGGGCCCATAGGTGCATACATCTCCATTATCATGCTTGTTGCAGCTATGGTACTGATCATCCAGACAGCTTTCCTGGGGTCTGCAAGAGCTATGCATTCCATGGCAATTGAGGGTAATCTTCCTCACATATTTGGTAAGATCAATGCGAATGGAACTCCTGTCTTTGCTATGATCGTTATAGCTCTCTTCAATCTGGCGCTCATATCTTTTGGAACACCTACTGCCATTCTGGCGGCATCTGCTATAGGATATGTCTGTGCTAACGGTATTAGCCTGTTCGCATATGTTAAGGCCAAAAAGAACCCAATGCTTGCCGGTCTTGAAAGGCCTTTCAAGGCACCATCCGGCTGGAAGAATGTTGCACTGCTGTTCGGTCTCTTTAACCTGCCTCTGTGCCTTATTGGTATAATCTATCTGAATAGCCTTGAGATAGGGTGGACTTCAACGATCGTAGGTTTCATTGTGCTGAGCCTGTATATCCCTATGTGGTTCTATTCACAGCATGAAAACCATGTAGAATCCAGAAGGACGCAACCGGTTGCACATTGAACCCAAAGAACGATTCCCTCTCATAGAGAGGGATATTCTATTTTTATTTTGGTTTAGCATATTCTCAAATAGTACAATCCCATAAATGGTATGGGGAGAAATATGAACATACTATACATTTATGCACATCCGGAACCTGCATCTTTTAACGCAGCCCTGAAAGCTACCGCTCTGGAGACCCTGGATAGATCAGGTCATGAAGTAAAGGTCAGCGATCTCTATGTCATGCACTTCAAGCCTGTGCTTGATGCCAGTGATTTCCTGCAAAGGAAAAAGAAAGATATTTTAAACCTGTTCCCAGAACAGATCAATGCCAGTAAAACGGGTACCTTTGTACCGGAAATAATAGAAGAAATGGAAAAAGTGAAATGGGCTGATCTGCTCATATTCCAGTTCCCTATATACTTCACCGGGATGCCTGCCATCATGAAAGGCTGGATAGACAGGATTTTTGCAGCAGGCTTTGCATTCGATCCCATCACTCAGGGAGTCTATGACAAAGGCCTGTTAAAAGGTAAAAAGGTCATGATGACCATCACTACAGGTGCCGATGAAAGCCTTTATTCAAATAGCGGGGCACATGGAGATATCAATGACCTCTTAAAATACATCACTCATTGCATATTTGAGTTCACTGGTCTGGAAGTTCTGCCTTCGTACATCATGTTCGCTGTGAACAGCCAGTCAAGAGAAGCAGGTAAACAGCGTTTGGAAATATATGGCGAAATATTGAAAGATCTCTGATCGATCATTGTGTAAGACTACTGTTCGCCGATTCCATGCGATATATAATGTATATCACATTTCCTCACCAAAAAGCCTAAGTAATCTCAATCCTTCTCTGCCCAAAAAAGAGTGTTTACTTGTTTTGCACAAACCGAGTTGATATTTTTGCCAATAAAAGATGGAGATACAATAAAGATCGATTATACCGGAACACTGGATGACGGTACTGTTTTTGACAGTTCTGCAGACCATGAGCAACCTCTTGAATTCACTGTTGGAACGGGGCAGGTCATACCGGGTTTTGAAGATGCTGTAAGAGGCATGAAAGTGGGGGAAGAGAAAACCTTCAGAATAGAAGCTTGCGAGGCCTACGGTGAAATAAACCCGGACCTTACTCAATCATTCCCAAGATCAATACTTCAGTCTGACGTGGAAGTCGAGATTGGAATGGTTCTGATGTTAGGAACACCTGACGGTCAGCAGATGCCTGCAATGATAACTGAAGTGACAGATGAGACGATCACACTTGACATTAACCACCCGCTTGCAGGACAGGCTCTGACCTTTAGTATTAAGGTCATTGAAGCATAATTATATACTATTTTGAACTCGTTATGCGGGTTCAAACCTTCTTTTCAGTATTTCATTCTTCTTTTACTACAGGCGACCGTGAGATTTCAGTTTCCAATTGTGAAGAGGAGTTTCAATAGTTTTTGAAATGACAGTTCTTAAATAAAATACTGGACATATGCCTTCCTATCTAATATTTTTGAAAACAGGGAGGAGATAAATTTTGCATTACGGCCTTGGTATTGATGCTGGCGGGACGTATACGGATGCGGTCCTTGTACGCGGTTCGGATGGTGCTGTAGTAGATGCTAAAAAAGCTTTCACCACTTATCCTGATCTTCAACAGGGTATCAGTGCAGCTCTGGATTCCCTGGACCAGGAACTGCTCCGTCAGGTAAATCTGGTTTCGGTCTCGACCACGCTTTCCACAAATTCTCTGCTTGAGGGGACGGGCACTCCTGTAGGCCTGGTACTCATAGGACAGCACACTGCCCAGAAAGAATTTCCAACACCGTATATGATCAATGTTGCAGGGGGACACGGACCAAGTGGAGAGGAAGAGTTCCTGCTGGATACAGATGCCATCCGAGATTTCGCCATCAGAACCCAAGACTATGTATATGCGTATGCTATTTCCGCATTCTTTGGTACCCGCAACCCTGAACATGAAATGCGTGCGAAATTTGTTCTCCAGGAGATCACAGGCAAACCTGTAGTATGCGGCCACGAGCTTTCCCAGGAACTGGGAGCCTATGAAAGAGCAGTGACTGCTGTACTAAACGCTCAGTTGTTACCTATAACCCATCGTTTTGTCAGTGCAGTTATGACAGACATAAAGAAACGGGGTATCAATGCAAGAATGCTGATGCTCAAGTGTGATGGTTCGGTGTATAATATAGAGGATGCACTGGAGAAACCCATTGAGACCATTTTCTCCGGCCCTGCTGCAAGCATGCTGGGTGCATCATACCTTGCCAAACTTGATACATGCGCAGCTATCGATGTGGGAGGAACAAGTACAGATGTATCTGCCATATATCATGGTGTACCTGAAATAAGCCCTTCCGGCTCTGTAGTAGGAGGATGGAAAACAAGGGTAAGAGCTATGAAAATGGAGACTTCGGCTACTGGAGGAGATAGTCACGTATGGGTGACGGAAGGAGAAGTAAAGGTCGGTCCACGGCGTGTCATACCGTTGTGTGTTGCTGCGGTGCAATGCCCGGGATTCCTGCAAAAACTTAAGCACATGCGGCTTATGCCACGCAAGTCTCTTAGCGAGAACTACCAGCCAACCAAATTCTTCGTAAGAACTGAATACGAGAGTATAGGACTTACAGAAGAAGAGAATGAAGTGTTAAAGCATATCGCCACAGACCCTGTAAGCATACATGACCTTACCACAGCTATGCATCGTATGCCTCCGGGAGGAGTGCTGGATTCCCTTATAAGGAAAAGACTTGTGCAGGCAATTGGTTTTACACCTACGGATGCCCTGCATGTAAGAGGCGAGTACACTATCTGGAATGGTGAGGCATCTCACGCCGGTGCAGAGATCCTTTCACGTTACAATGACATGAAAAAATACGAGTTCTGTACTCATGTGAAAGAACTTGTGGCAAGGAATATGGCCCATGACCTGATGGTCTTCCTGTTGCCTGAAAGGAATGAGCCTCTGGTGGATGATGTGCTAAGCGGTCAGTATCATACAAAGTTCGGTGTTAAGTTGCCGGTGGTATTGTTGGGTGGACCTGCAAAAGCATATACAGAAGAAATGTCAGCTTTGCTGGATGCAGATATAATAGTGCCTAACCATGCGGATGTAGGCAATGCCGTGGGTGCTCTGGCAGGCAAGGGTGTGAAAAGGGTCCAGGTGCTCATCATGCCCGCATCCATCGAGAACCCGGGAGAGGATTTCCTTTTATTTTATCCCGGTGGCAGGGAGCGCTTCCCGGAATACAGGGATGCTTTTGAGCGTGCAAGGCAGATAGGACTTGAACTTGTGCTCGAATACGAAAAACGCTGCGGTATAAGTGAAAATGAGACACATGTCAACATTTCAGTGAAGAACATTGCTCCGGAAAATTGGTCCCATCCACCCCTGGAAACCAGAGTGACCGTTGTAGGTGTGGGTAACCCTATGATGATATTGAAGGAGTGAAGAAGATATGAGAGTGATCAGATAAAGAATATATACTCTTCAGCAACAATCTCTCTTTATGCATCAACTCCTCTCCCTTCTGCGTAATTCCAGTCACTGCGTCTTTCTTAGTGGTGCTGGCATCTCCACACTGTCAGGTATACCGGACTTTCGGGGAAGCAAGGGCATATATAAGCAGTTCGATGCGGATAAGATATTTGATATTCATTACTTCCGCGAGGACCCTGCATATTTCTATACTCATGGAAGAGAGTTCATCTACAACCTGGAAAAGAAAGAGCCAAACATCATCCACAAGATGCTGGCAAAATTAGAAGAGCAGGGCATGGTGAAGTCGATAATCACCCAGAACATAGACATGCTGCACCATCAAGCAGGCTCAAAGCGGGTCATAGAGATCCATGGCTCCCCAGCACAGCACACATGCCTGCACTGCGGCAGAAAATTCCCGTATGAGCTTATCTCTCCGATTGTACACGGACCGCAGGTTGTACCTAAATGTGACGGATGTGGAGGCCTTGTTAAACCGGATATTATCTTTTTTGGAGAAATGCTGGACCAAAATGCCCTCGCACAGGCAATTTCCGAAAGCTCGAAGGCCGACCTTATGGTGGTTATTGGCTCATCTCTGGTGGTGCACCCGGCAGCATCCCTGCCTCTGAACACTGTAAAACATGGTGGTAGGTTGGTCATAGTCAATAACATGCCCACACCGCTTGATGATTACGCTTACCTCAGATACCCGGACCTTGAAGAAGTGTTCAGGTACCTGGAAAAAGAAGTGCAATAAGCAGTTCATTGCTGATCATTAAGAGAAATGTAACACTCCTTGATCTCCTCTTTTGTGATTATATCGTGGATATTCAGGACATCGTCAT
The DNA here is from genome assembly GCF_041305605.1 of Methanomethylovorans sp. Lineage (GTDB taxonomy): Archaea > Halobacteriota > Methanosarcinia > Methanosarcinales > Methanosarcinaceae > Methanomethylovorans. The sequence goes on along the minus strand of NZ_JBFYLB010000015.1, from coordinate 3,435 downwards.
CTATCTGCTTTCCTTAAAGGTGTATATAGGTCTGAGGCATGTTAAAACTCTGTACTCATCACAATAATTCCACCATTTTATGGCATCGGAAAAAAACAAAACATAGATTAAAATTATATTATTATTTGCTTTATTTATTGCGTATGTTTATATGGTTCCTCCTCATATACTTCTTTTGGTATCCACTAAGGTAACTCTAAGTTCCCTCTAACAAGTGGAGTGGGTGTGTATGCGAATCAGATCAAGTAGATTAATCTATTCTGGAATTGTATTGCTGTTTCTGTTACTGAGCGTAGGAATAAGCTCAGCTGATGACGTCAATGTGGAGTTTGTCAGTCATTTTGGCGGAGAAGTCTTCGATGTTGCTGTGGCATTCTTGATCATGAGCATGCTGACAATCAGAGTAGTAGCGCCAAAGACTTCAGAAGGTGAGATATGATGGCAGACAAAGAAACCTCTTCTTCATGCAGCACATGTACAGATTTAGAGTTTAATGTTCAGTCAGTATGTTGCGGTACATGCGACAGCTATCATACTTCTCTCCCATCAGGTGAAGTTGCAGTGATGGCATATTGCAGCCGTCGCATGGAGCCAAAATATGCATATGAATGCTGTGCAATTCACTCTGCATATACCAGAAGTGTGCCGTTGTCAGGCAGACCAGTGTCTTGTGAAGATTCGTCCTCTAAATAACTGTGGTGAGCTGTACAAGAAGACTCAATCACAGCATTGTAGAATTAGTTGTTCTTGACAAGGAATAAAATGAATTCTGGACTCAGTCTAGTCTCTCGTGGGTTGATCTATTACAGTAGACTTTGAGCAATCCAATCTGCTTGCCTGAAAGGTGCACATACGTCTGAGGCATATTAGAACCCTGCACTCATCACAATAATTCCACCTTTTTATGGCTTCAGAAAAAAACAAAATCAACAATTAAAATTATATTATTATTCGTTTTATATATTGAGTATGTTTATATAGTTCATCCTCGTATATCCTTCTTTGGGTATCCACTAAGGTAACTCTAAGTTCCCTATAACTGGTGGAGTGGGTGTGTATGCAAATAAGATCAAGTAGATTGATCTATGCTGTAATTGTATTGCTTGCTTTGATACTGACTGCAGGAATAAGCTCTGCTAATTACGTTACTGCTGATTTGATCAGTCACTTTGGCGGATCTGTTCGGGATGTTACCGTAGAAGGCGATCATGCCTACGTATCCAGCGATGGTCTTTTGATTGTGGATATCAGTGACCCCACAATATATTTTATTTTTATATGGAAGTGAGGAATGGGACATATAGGTAGGGGAGTGGTATTAAAATGAATAATAATATAACAAATTTCATAATAAAAAGTATGAAAAGCAGTAAAATAGCAGTATTGCTAGCTGCTTTAATTCTTTTTGCGATCATACCTACATTAGTACAGGCAGCTGCTCCAGCAGAACAGTGGAATAAGACATTTGGTGGAATAATGGATGATGCAAATTCTGTTCAGCAAACTTCTGATGGGGGATACATTGTAGCAGGAGAGTCATGGGGAGGTGGTGGACGTGATGCTTGGCTAATAAAAGTTGATAGTAATGGTAACCAGCAGTGGAATAAGACGTTTGGTGAATCAGATATTGATTATGCATCTTCAGTTCAGCAGACTTCAGATGGGGGATACATAATAGCAGGAACTACCATCCAGTACGGAGCTGGTGGTGAGGATGCTTGGCTAATCAAAACTGATAGCAGTGGTAATGAACTGTGGAATAAGACATTTGGTGGATCAAATTATGATGTTGCAAATTCAGTCGATCAGACTTCTGATGGGGGATACATTGTAGCAGGAGGTACTGTGTCGTACGGAGCTGGTGACTCTGATGCTTGGTTAATAAAAGTTGATAGTAGTGGTAACCAGCAGTGGAATGAGACATTTGGTGAAGCCCGTTGGGATAACGCAGAATCTGTGCAGCAAACATCTGATGGGGGATACATAATAGCAGGAGGTACTGAGTCCTACGGAGCTAGTTGGATGGATGCTTGGTTAATCAAAACTGATAGTAATGGCAACCAGAAATGGAGTAAGACATTTTGGAATCTCGCAGACCATTGGGAGTATGTATATTCAGTTCAGCAGACTGCTGATGGGGAATACATACTAGCAGGAGATAGTGGGTACGGAGATGGTGGAAGCAATGATGCTTTGTTAATCAAAGTTGATAGTAATGGCAACAAGAAATGGAGTAAGATATTTGATGGAACAAGTTCTGAGGGTGATAATAAATTTTCAGTTGATCAGACTTCTGATGGGGGATACATTGTAGCAGGATCTACCAATTCGTACGGAGCTGGCGAAGATGATGCTTTGTTAATCAAAGTTGATAGTAATGGTAACCAGCAGTGGAATAAGACGTTTGGTGGATCCATGCCTGATTCTGCATATTCAGTTCAGCAGACTTCGGATGGGGGATACATAATAGCAGGGACGACCCGGTCGTACGGAACTGGCATAGGTGATGCTTGGCTGATAAAAGTTGCTCCCTTATCTCTTACTTCTTCCTATGACAATAGATTGCGTGAGTCATCCTCGTGCTCAGTTCTTGGCACTACACCCTATATTGATGTTGGAAAGAGCACATCTCGTGCCAGGGATGTGATGTGGTTTAACCTTAACATGTACAACACAACCGACACCATATCCCGGGCAACACTCTCACTCTTCTGGTATTATCCAGCAGGCAAGACACGCACTTCGGATACTGTTGTGGAGATCTACAGGCCAGGGAAGTGGAACCCAAAATATGTGACCTGGTACTACCATGATTATCGCAAGGCGTGGAAACCAGTAGGTGGAGCGTGGTTCGATGCAAATGGCGTTGCTCAGGGTACTACCCCTTATGCTTCAGTAACTTTCCCGGCTGGTACAGTGCCCGATAACAAGTACTATGAGTTCGATGTAACACAGCTAGTGCAGGAATATGTAACCGGTACTAACAACACCGGATTCTTCCTCAAGGCGAAGACAGAAAGTGGCAATTACATTGCTTTCTACAGTTCAGATTGGCGGAATGCTGACCAGAGACCTAAATTGACTGTGACATCATCATGAGGATGAAAGATACTAGAAGCCAGAAGAAGTGGATCTATTGAGTGTGAGCGTAAAATAATTCGCTCCACTTGATTTTTATGCTCTATAGAATAACAATCAAAATAGGATCAATCGGCCAAACTTGAATATCGAGGACTTATACAGAGCCTTTTTTTTGGGCATCTTTTAATATTAATTAATTCCAATATTTAGATGGGTAATGTAACGGGAAGGACCTCTAAGTTCCCTATAACTGGTGGAGTGGGTGTGTATGCAAATAAGATCAAGTCGATTAATCTATTCTGTAATTATATTGATTGCTTTGACACTGACTGCAGGAATCGGCTCAGCTGATGA
>NZ_JBFYLB010000014.1:0-6534 GCF_041305605.1 Methanomethylovorans sp. | reverse complement strand
CGCGCTGGGATATCGATCTCAATGATGTCTCCGTCCTGCACCAGGGCAATGGGGCCACCCTCCTGGGCTTCAGGAGATACATGGCCGATACATGGGCCACGGGTACCACCGGAGAATCTGCCATCGGTAACAAGAGCAACTGATTCGATAAGTCCCATTCCTGCAATTGCGGATGTAGGGGAAAGCATTTCCCTCATTCCAGGTCCACCCTTTGGTCCCTCATAGCGGATAACAACAACATCACCGGATTTTATTTTTCCAGCCATGATGGCTGACATTGCAGTCTCCTCACTGTCAAAGACCTTTGCAGGACCGCTGTGCCTGAGCATTTTTGGACTGACTGCAGCCTGTTTTACCACTGAACCATCTGGTGCAAGACTCCCCTTAAGTACTGCAATTCCACCCTCTTCGTGGAAGGGTGACTCAAGTGTCTTAATGACCTGTGCATTCATCCTGGGGTTAAGGACCACGAAATTATCCAGGTTCTCACTAACAGTTTTTCCTGTAACGGTCATCTGATCAAGGTGCAGTTTCGTTCTGAGTTTCTGCATAATGGCCTGTATTCCTCCGGCCCTGTCAAAGTCCAGCATATAGTTTATTCCACCGGGCTTCAGAGATGTAATGTGAGGTGTAGTACGGCTAAGCTTATCAAAAGTCTCCAGTGTAAGCTGCATTCCAAAGGCGTGTGCAATGGCAGGCAGGTGCAGTGTGGTATTTGTGCTTCCACCAATTGCCATATCCACCATGATGGCATTCTCAAAGGCATCCATGGTGACTATCTTGCGGGCGGTGAGTTCTTCCTTTACCATGGCCACGATACGCTCACCTGAGGTTTTTGCCAGCCGTATCTTCTTTGCATCCACAGCATGTGCTGTAGCACAGCCTGGAAGGCTCAGGCCAAGAGCTTCTGTCATACATGCCATGGTGTTGGCCGTATACATGCCTGCACATGATCCGGCTCCTGAACATGCACATTCTTCAAGTTGCTGGAGCTTATCATCGGCCATTTTCTCAGAGCGGCATGCTCCCACTCCTTCAAAGACCGATATAAGATCCCTGTACTCGTCATCCACAAACCCTGGCATCATGGGACCGCCGGTCACAACGATGGTGGGAATGTCGAGTCTGCCTGCAGCCATGAGATGTCCCGGAGTGATCTTGTCACATGCTGTTATCATGACCATTGCATCCAGCTGGTGTCCCTGGAGTACGAGTTCGATTGAATCCTCAATAGCTTCGCGGCTTGGAAGGGAATACTTCATTCCTTCATGGCCCATTGCTATCCCATCGCATATGCCAATGGTATGGAATTCAAAAGGAACACCTCCTGCACTCCGGATGCCAGCCTTTACTGCTTCTGATACCTTGTCCAGGTGAATGTGTCCTGGTATCAGTTCGGTCCATGAGTTGACCACTGCAATGAAGGGTCTTTCCATTTCGGCATCTGTCAGACCTGTTGCCCTGAGCAGGGAACGGTTGGGTGCACGTTCTATTCCTTTTTTGGTCTTATCGCTTCTCATATGATAACCTCATGGTCTTGGGTTATAAAGTCAATAGGTTTAATGTGTAAGATATATAAATAGGCAACCAGGTTTATGCATAGTAATTCGACTGTAGCCAGAAAGCTTCAGTTGAACATCTTCCGAGGAATAATGAAAGCGCTTATCATTGATGGTTATGTGGATGAACCTGCCTGTTTTGGTGTTCCTCCTTATATTTCTCCTTATATCAGATACCTTGCAGGGGCAATGCGGGAGCAGGGCATTCCTGCGCAGGATATATTCTATTCGGCTATTGACAGCATAAGACTTAGCCCGAAGGATCATGAGAAGATCATCAGGGAAGCAGACCTTGTTGTGATCATTGCCGGCATGACAGTGCCAGGAAAGTACCTTCGTTCCACACCTATAAACTTACAGGAATTGCATAGCATTAGCCGTACTGCAACAGGTCAGGTCGTACTAGGTGGACCCATAAGATTAGGTTTCAGTTCGGAGGGTGGAAAAACAGCATCCAGCTTGTCCGGGTTGGGAAATGCCCATTGTTGCGGGGCTGATGTGGAAGCATTCGTGTATGATTTGCTCAGCGATAGGAAACTGGCAGATCCTGAAAATATAGTGGAACGTTTCAGGTCCGTGCAGGAGATCGGAAGATGGGGAAAGAAAGGAGCTTTCATAATCAGGCAACATCCGGACTATCCTAATGTTATGTGCGAGCTTGAGACTTACAGGGGATGCGGGCGCAGGAAGCATTGTTCTTTCTGCACGGAACCTTTCTATGGGAAACCAGACCATCGGCCAGTGGATGATGTGATTTTGGAAGTTCAGGCTTTATCTGAAGAAGGTGCCGGGCATTTCCGCATTGGCAGGCAGCCAGATCTGCTATCTTACCAGGCAAAGGACAAGGGGGGTGACTTGCCTATTCCTGACCCTATGACCATTGAATCCCTTTATAGGGGGGTACGTTCAGTGGCGCCTGATCTTCAGGTATTGCACATGGATAATGCCAACCCTGCAACAATAGCTGCTTTTCCTGACGAAAGCAAGAAGATACTTACTACTATAGTCAAATATCACACTTCAGGAGATGTGGCTGCCATGGGTATGGAAAGTGCTGATCCTGAAGTGATACGAAGGAACGGTCTTAAGGTATCTCCAGATGAGATGTTCAGTGCTATAGGACTTGTGAATGAAATTGGGGCAAAAAGAGGAGCTAATGGCATGCCAGAGCTTCTTCCGGGTCTGAATTTCGTGCATGGTTTGATGGGAGAGACAAAGGAGACCTTTAGGCTCAATTACGAGTTTCTTCGAAAGGTTATCGATTCGGGGTTGTTGCTTCGCCGCATCAATATCAGGCAGGTTATGGCTTTCCAGGGAACTCCAATGTTCGGGAATGATGCAGCAGTGGAGAAGCATAAGAAAGAATTCCTGCGTTACAAAGAGAAAGTGAGAAAGGAAATCGATCTTCCCATGTTACGAAAAGTAGTGCCTGCAGGAACAATTCTGCGAAACGTATTACTTGAAGTAAACGACGGGAATACTACTTTCGGACGCCAGATGGGTTCCTATCCTTTACTTATCGGTCTTCCGGCAAAGCTGGAAACCGGGCATTATATGGACGTAACGGTTATTGATCATGGATTCCGCTCTATAACTGCAATACCATATCCTCTTGATGTCAATAATGCAGGGCTGGGCCTTTTGCAAAGATTGCCCGGCGTGGGTAAGGTAATGGCCGCAAAGATCTTCAGAGAGAGGCCTTATAAGGATACGCAGGAACTGATCAGTAAAACAAGTTTGAACGCGGAAATTCTTGAACATGTAAAACTATGAATCTCTTGGTTTATTTCATTTGAACATACGTTTGATGTAATCGGTATCTTTTATTATTTTCAGGCTTACGAATCCCCCGACTGCCAGGTTCATGTAGAATGTGATGGCTCTCCATGCCACAACAACAATTCCGAGTAATGAAGAGCCTACAAAAAAAGAGAATAGTGTCGAGGCACCGAGTTCGGCCACTCCTCCGGCACCCGGGGTGATCGATACTACCATTATGACCATTAGGATTATCTGGGAGGCATAAACTACAAGAGGCTGAAACTGCTGGTTCAGTCCAAGGAGAATTACTGGCAATACCGAAAAATCCAATGCCCATACAAAAAAAGTACATACCATACCTAATACTAGGCCCTTTCTTCCTTCTTTCACGAATATTGCGACACTGTCGTGCAAGTGTTCCAGTTCTGTGTCAACACGTTCCAGGATATTTGGCAGCATCGTTTCTTTCTTTTTTCCAAATAAGTGGGTGAAACGATGAACAAGAAAATACATGACCTTACGGGTATGTTTTGGTTTCCATAGTCCATATATTAATATTGAGAACAGGCATAACAGGACTATCTCGCCCATTATAAGGGCTGCATCAATGCTTACATTTGCACCACTGCTGGCCAAAACCCCTCTCATAACGTATAAGGATAGGGGGGCAAGTGATAGTATAAGGAGTGCATCCATCAATCTCTCTCCGAGGATCACTGCTGTTGCTTTTCCAAGAGGAATGGATCTTTGGTTTAACAGATGTACACGTAAAGGTTCCCCGGCCACCGCTGCAGGGGTAATAGCTGCTATGAACATGCTAGAAGTTACGATTGCTGTGGCATTCTTTATGCTAATCTTATATCCCAAAGCCCCACACATCGACTTGATCCGAATTCCTTGTATAAATAAAGAGAATATGTGCAAGAGCACTGCCAGAATTATATATTCACGTTTGATCTGAATGATGGCTTCCAAAGTACTGGCATCAAACGTTAATGCTATTGCCAAAACACCTGATATAAGGCTGATGAGAAGTGATATGAATATCCATTTCTTCAATTTGCTCATATTTGCACAGCCCGAGGGCAGAAATAAAAAAGATGTCAGAAGTGGCTGACAATATCTTCTTTTACGTTCACTCCTTCTTTTATCTCTTGCTTTGGCCAGATCCTTACATTAGAATGTACTGTAGCTCCATCGCCTATTATTACATCAGGTCCGATCACAGTCCCATTCTCCAGACTGCAGTTGTTTCCCACTGTTGTGCGGTTATCTATGATGCTACCCGATACATTAGTGTTCTTTCCGATGGTTACATCATTAAAAATGTAGGATGACAATATCCTGCTGTCATTGTCTATAGTGCAATTGGAACCAATGGTAGTATAGGGGCCGACGAGCACATTATCTCCGATCACTGTGTTCTCACCTATTATAATAGGTCCTACTATTGCCGAATTGGAACCTACGGAAACATTGTGGGCAAGGTGTAAGGGGCCATTTATACGGGCATCCTTAGTAGTAAAGCGCCCTTCTATTATGGTCCCTGGCAGCGCCGCCAGCATCCAGCGCTGTGCCTGCCTGTAAGCAGCAGGGCTACCAACGTCTGTCCAGTTACCTCTGGCAAGCACACCATTGATCCTTTCCTCATTTTTGAGGAGCTTTGGAAAAAGGTCACGAGCAAAGTCGTATACCTTTTTTTCGGGTATCATGTCCAGGATATCGGGATCGCACATATATATCCCTGTACTTGCAAGATTACTGAATATTTCTCCGGGACCAGGTTTTTCCAGGAAACGGTGAATCCTGTTATTTACATCCATATCTGCAATACCGAATTCCCTGGGATCATCGATCGAAAGAAGCGCGATCGTGACCTTGGCATTCATACGTTCATGGAAACGATACAACTCACGAAGGTTAAGGTTGAGCACATGGTCCCCTCCAAGTACAAGGAAAGGTTCTCCCTTAAGGTACTTTTCGGCATTTTTCACACCGCCTGCAGTGCCAAGCTTTTGGTCCTCGTACACATAATCGATGTGAACCCCATAGATCCTTCCGTCTCCGAGTTGTTCTTCGATTTTCTCAGCCATATATCCAAGGGTAATGACAATATCATTGAATCCTTCATTTGCTAGGTGTTCAATAAGATGGACTACTGAAGGCTTGTTGAGTATGGGTATGCTCGGTTTAGGTCGTTCGAATGTCAAAGGGCGAAGCCTGGTTCCCTCTCCACCACACATGATGCACGCTTTCATACATTTTAGGATGTTCTTTTCACATATATGTTTGCCGGGACCCCATTTCTCTGTAATATTCTTTAGTCGTTAAAGCACTTTGACATCGCTGATATCCTGCACTACAACTTCCAGTCCACCTTGATATTCCTGGACTTCCCCGGTCACATGTACTTTGCTATTTTCAGAGATAACAGAGGATATCTCCTGAGCTCCTTTATCCTTGGAAACAAAGACCTTTGTGGTTCCATAACTATGTTCTACATCTATTAGCAAATGACCACCGGTGTTCGTGAAGCGTTCAGATACCACGGTACCTTCAAGATATACTTTCTCTCCCGGTTTTGAGGAGGTGCTAAGTTCCTGTATCTGTGTCCCGCCCTGGTAAAAAGTCGTGTAAGCTACAGACAGGGACAAAAGTACCATCATTAACAATACTATCATTACTTTTTCTTCTTTTTCCATTTTAGACACTTTCTGTAAAAGAATAAATCGGTTTCATAACAAAAGCACATTTATATTAATCAGAACATATTAAAATATTTGCATGTCGAAGTGTCTAAAAAAGAAAGGCTAGTAAGTTTTTACTCTTTACTACCCTTTTCTATAGAAATTACAGTAACGTCAAATGTCAGGTTCTTTCCTGCAAGCGGGGAATTAAAGTCCAGTGTTACATTACTATCCGTAATGTTTACTATGGTTGCAACTCCCATTAATGTTCCTACCTGTTTACCTATTTCCGGTACTATGCTCGCATTTTCCAGATCAGACCTAGGTACCGGGACCAGATATTCTTGGCTATATTCTCCATAAGCTTCTTCAGGTGAAAGTTTGAAGGTTTTCTCCTCGCCTATGGTCATATTCAGGACCCCATTGTCAAAACCACTGATCATTTGCCCTGCTCCGACAACAAATGCCAGGGGTTCATAGGTTCTTGTGGAATTTGCATCGTATAGTCCTGCTTCTTTTGCAACATC
>NZ_JBFYLB010000013.1:0-7957 GCF_041305605.1 Methanomethylovorans sp. | reverse complement strand
ATGACGAGTTGAAAAACGATGTATTCACAAAAACAAGTTGGATATATAGTTGTGTCTTTTATAATTGTCGTGGTAACTATAGTGAGTTTGTCTGCAATTAATACAGAGTTAACAGGAATTGCATTATTTTTTGCATCGTGGTACTGTGTGTATCTGATGCTTGTTGATCCCAAATATTGAATTCAAAAAATGAGTACATATTATGGCTATCTACAGAGCCAAAAAACAAACTTAAAAATAAACTATTAGAATCTGTTAAAACCTATTAAACTAATAAATTGACAAAAAATTAAATTAAAAATTAACTATTGGAATCTGTTAAAATCTATTAAACTAATAATTGAAATAGTAAGAAGCGATTAAATGATAACATGAAAAAATTACCCAAAATTCCCATGTTATCACCTGAAGAAAGAGAAGAACCACTCAAATATTTTCATGATCCTGAAGTTATTAAACTTATTAGTGAATATAATGAAAGATATTTACATTGGGAAGAAGTTGAAAAAAGAAAATATCAAATTCCAATTAAACCCATATATCTATGGTTTCTAATGAAATTTTTCAGAGTAATGAAATACGAGCCTTCTATTAATTTTGGAAAATATACATTTACATATACAATGCTCCGAGACTTCCAGGAAAACTTGCATATCCTTGATAAAGGTGCAGCAGGAAATTTACAAAGCACACTAGAAGCAATATCAGACACTCGTGAAAAGTACATATTAAACTCCCTGATGGAAGAAGCCATCGCATCGAGTCAAATTGAGGGAGCAACCCCATCACGCAGAGTTGCCAAGGAAATGCTAAGGAAAAATCGAAAACCTACCAATAAAGACGAAAAAATGATCATAAACAATTATAACACTTTGAGGTATGTGTTAGAAATAAAGAACGAGGAAATGACTCCTAGTCTTCTACTTGAAATCCAAAAGATGATGACCCTTGGCACCTTAGAGGAACCTACGGATGAAGGTATTTTTAGAGATAACGATGAAATAATGGTTTTTGACAATGATGGTGAAATCTTACATATACCTCCCAAAAATGATGAAATTCCTGAATTAGTAAACGAACTATGCAAATTTGCAAATGATAATAGAAGTAAGTTCATCCATCCCATAATTAAAGGAATTTTTCTTCATTATTTACTTAACTATATTCACCCATTCAATGACGGAAATGGACGTACTGGCAGAAGCTTGTTTTATTGGTATGTTCTAAAACAAGATTACTGGCTTTTCGAATACATGTCAGTTTCACGTTTAATATACAAAAAAAGAAGGCAGTACAAGTTAGCATACCAGTACACCGAATCGGATTATGCATTTAACAAGGATGAAGAGATAGGCGACCTTACATATTTTATAAAATTTAATTTAGATGCAATAATGGAATCATTACATGAAATCCAAGAGTACCTGGCTAATAAGCAAAAAGAACAGTACCAAGCACTAAAAAGCATCAAAGAATCAGATAAACTTAACAACAGACAAAGGGACATATTAAAAGAATTCATAAAATACCCTCATAAAACAATAACGATTAAGGAAGTCGAAAATACGCAAGGAGTATCTTATGCAACAGCAAGACAAGATCTATATTCTCTTGAAGAATTGGGTCATCTTCAAAGACAAAAATCCGGAAAGGAATTTGTATTTATTCTAAATCAAAATCCAACATGAATTTCTACATCTTCATTTAATAGGATTGCTACAGAGCCATGTATACTGCAATATATAAAGGATTTGGAGGTTGTGTCGAAAATTAATCTGAATTAACATTGAACCCATTTCAAAAAGCCTACTTTCCCTTATTTGAGTATAACAGAAAAAAAAGTAAAAGCTCTATGCACCATGAATTTTATGCACCAGAACTCTGATTCAATGACAACAGAATAAGTTTTAAACAGGCTCAAATACAGCAAAAGATGTTTACTCGCAGTATTTATTTCTTCTGCAACCTATTTATAGCATTTCCCCTAATTTACTTCTGTGAGTGGGATACGCAATCTTTTCATTGTTTTGCTTTCAGTACTGGCAGGAATATTGTTGTATCTTATCTACTTAACAGTTTATGGGGAATACTATCGTGTCATATTGGTGCCGTTGTTGAACTTTATTTTTATTCTGCTGGCGGTCTATTTGCTGCATGTTGTCCTAGATAATGTGATCAAAAGGAAGGCCCGCACCACTAGAGAACGGTATAATATTAGGAAGCTCTCCTCAGCATTCACTACCTTACTTGCCGCTGGTATGTTACTGGTCGTTTTTTTCAAAGAAACTACTACTCTAATCGTTGCATATGGTCTTTTCAGTGCTGGTCTGGTCATTGCCCTACAGGATGTTTTCCGTAACCTTGCAGGAGGAATTCTATTACTTGTGACGCGTCCTTTCACCGCAGGGGACCGCATTCAGGTGAGAGAATGTTTCGGAGATGTGTTGGACATAACCTACTTTCATACCACCCTTATGGAAATTCGGGAATGGGTAGATGGTGACCAGTACACAGGCAGGATAATGAACATGCCCAACAGCTTCGTGCTTACCAGCACTGTGAAAAACTACACACGAGACTTCTCCTTCATATGGGATGAAGTGCGAATCATCCTGGCTCCCGGCAGCAACTGGGAAAAAGCCCAAAAAATGATCTTTGAGACAGCTGATAGGCTTGTAAGTACGACTGTAATGAATGCCCAAGCGGAACTTGCCAACCTGGAACAGAAATATCTGCTGACCACTTACGACGTGGAAACTCAGGTATATACGAAAACTGAAAGTGACCGTATCGATATATGCGTGAGGTACGTGGTGAACCCCCGGCAACGCAGGAAGTTAAGGCACACTATAGTACAGGAATTGCTACAGGCATTCGATGCAGAAGAAGACATAGTTATTGGAAGTATAAACAGCATTGAGGTAAGTGGTTCACTGAGTTCAGTTGTTGCCGCATGAACAAAGTATTAGATTAATATGATTAAATAGGATTGCTACATATCCCATTTTCATAAAAGATCGATAATTAAAATAATCCATTACAGATTAATACCTAGGCGGAAAATTAACCCGATTGGTTTTTAGCAAGCCTCAATCACTTATTAGTTAAAAAGAATGCTTTGATAAGCACTCATTTTTCTGTAACGTTCATTAAATCCGCAAGTTCAAGACCTGCACTGCCTGTATCAGAGAGTTGTCTGAATATTTCTGCTTTTGAGACATATTTTTCTGTTCGGGTTTCATCCGGATGCTCTATTTTTATAGTGATCTCTTCCTTATTGTAGCCTCTAACAAGACATTCATTGATCAAATCACCATACTTTACAGCAATTATTTTAAGGCAATCAAATACTCTGTTCTCAGATATTGCGTCTTTTCCATCAATTAGTACCTTTGAAAGTGCACTAGACTGGACACCCACTAAGAAGTATTGCTTCATCTTTTTTATAAGAAGTAGGACATCTTCCTTTACCATGGATTGGACCAATTCTTCATCAACAGTTATGTCATGATCATTATGGAATATCATGAAGGTATTCCCGTCAGCAACTATCCTGAATATATGCTCTGAGTTATCGTCCTTTAATAGAGCTTCAAGGTGTTCGTTCTCATTATATTCAATGGAAACAACACGATGATTAGACAGATCCAGACTCTTCACCCTGTCTTCCCTATGTAATAACCCACCTGAAACCCATATTGGTAATGAGAAATTCTTGTATAAGTGATCTACTTTCAGTGAAGTTTCATTAAAATTCAAACCAAACCAGTATTCCATGTTTTCAGCAAATGAAACTTGCTTACCACTAATACTTCCATCTTCCTGCTGGAGTAAGTATGTGTCTACTGAATTGTAGATGCTTTCTTTAAAGAAAGAATCCAGAAGGGATAGCATCTTGGTGCTTAACTGATCCAACTCAAAATCTGTGGTTTTTACATTATCATCAAGCTCTTTTCCCAGTTCTGTTTTCTTTCTGGAAGAAATAGAAGCTATTGATGCAATCGACTCATCTTTCACGCTTGAGATATCCATGCCTTCAATATTTTTGTTTAACTCCTGTATTGCTTTTGAGACGCCTGTTTCAAATTCATCGAGTGCCTTGATCTCACTTTCCACCAATACAGTACTCTTTTTCTTCTTTTCGTTGAGAAGATAGGATGCTTTTTCAATCGGCAGTGTCTCTTTGCATAATTTGATGAAGTCTTGTAAATCCTTTACAAAGTCCCGTTGAACCGGTAATTCTGTTGAATCCTGAAATGTATATTTCATACGTTTAACCCCCAAGATAATTAGGGGATCTATGGATAAATACTATTGGATTTCCACAGCATAGGACAGAACACAGTATTTACCTTGTTCTTTGAAGCATTGATTGTTGTCATGTGCAAAGAAATGTCATTAGCTTCAGTAACTGATATTTTAGCTTTGTAGAATATCTCTAAAAATCAGTATCATCAGCCTGAAATAGAAGTTATAGACCGATATATATAGACACATTCTTTAAAAATTTAACTTTAATTAGTTCCTCGAAAAGAGACGATTTCTAGGCTCTGTAGAAAAGCTACATTCTATTTTATTTCGACCTAACAATTTAAAAAGGATAAATCCCCTGAGTATTACTTTCCACACCGCACATTCTGTCTGGTAATTATATCGTTAGAACATCTTTGGAACAAGTTCTATCAGTTGTTTTTATTTTCATCATGCAAGAGCATTTTCGTCTCCGGAGTCGAGTGTGAAGAGGCAGGATGAACCTGTTAACTCTACCATTCTACGGATGAACTCAAAATCAGGCTCATAGGGAAGCGTAAATATATTCAGAGCTGTCTGAGGTACTTTCTGAACTATGCTTTCAATATCACCTTCTAAAGCATAGGTGTTGACGTTTGGAAGTCTTGCCAGTTCAGCAAGTGTCTTAATATATTCTTCTGCTTTCCTTTTCTGTCCTTCCTCACCAACAGCGCTTATGAGGTTCATTGAAGCCTCCCACTTTCTTTTGAGCTTATATCCAATGAGAATTGCAAGGTCCATATTTCCAAGATCCATGCTTATCTCCCAGTCCGGACTTTTGTCATCTATCCAGATGTTAATTGATTTGTGTCTTCCAAGGCCGGATTTTGGATGGGCTGCGTATATCACAAAACCTGTGTGGATATGTGATGCCTTTTGTACTATTTTCCTAATGTCTTCTTCTCCCTGTTTTGATAATGGTGGTGTCAGAAATAGGATATTCGGGCGGAAAAAAGCCCCGCCAAGGGCTTCCATGCCTGCAATAAGGTTCTCTTCAAAAGACGGTGCATCTATTATTGTCCATGACGAGAACACACCTTCATCCTGAAATGATCTTGTAATATCTGGCAGTCTCGAATATAGTTCCATCTCATCTACTTTGCCTGTAAGGCCTAAAATTTTAATAAATCCTTTTGGATAGGAGATATCTCTTATCAGATTGAACATACCTCGCAGTTCCTGTGGATCTTCTATGGGTACCAATAGATTTGCTGTCCATGCCCTTTCCCTGGATACAGTAATTTCGTTGACTCTCTTTGCCGCCCATTCGGCCAGTGCTACAAAAAGTCCGCTGCGCACATCTCCAAAAGGCGCTTTGAGATGTTTGCGCAAAAGAACGCTATGTATGGATACAACAACAACAACCGCCACAAGACTGAATGTGGAGTTTACTGTGAACATTACAAAAAGACAACCTGCTGCTCCAAGGAACGATACAGCCAAAGGTATCCTGAAGAGAGGCCTGAAGCTAACCAGATTCAGGCTCTGTTCTATGAAAACCACCACATTGATCATTGCATATGTTAGCAGGAAAAACATGGTTATAAGAGGAGCAATAGCATTAAGGTTTCGAAGCATTAATGCAATAAGTACGATTGCACCTGTGAATATTATAGAGTTCCTGGGTTCGCCTGATTGTGTCCTTATTGAGAACCATTTACTTTTTGGCAGTATGCTGCTATCTCCCAGGGCTTGCAATATCCTTGGTGCACCAACAATGGAAGACAGTGCAGAAGAAAATGTTGCTCCCAGCAGGCCCGCCACGACTATAGGTGTCCATGCTGCGCGTTCTATCATTATGGTATAATTGTTGACAAGTTCATCTGGAGTTGCAGAGCGAATAAGCCAGTAAGCCAGTAAAAGATAAATGATAGTTCCTAGTACAATCGCTGACATGGTGCCCACGGGGATACTCCCACGTGGATTTTTCAGTTCTCCTGACATGTTTGCTCCGGCCATGATACCCGTAGCTGCAGGAAAAAATACTGCAAAAAGTGCCCAGAATCCAATTCCTGTGAACATGTTCTCAGGAGAACCAGAAAATGTTCCCCACCATGTTATGGGCTGCTGTGCTGGAACTGAATATAGTGTCCAGAATATAGAGATAAGGGAGGCGACGGTGATTGCCAAAATTACGTACTGAATCCTGAATGCAAGGCTGGCACTTATGTAAGCGATGATGAACAGGGCTGCAAAAGCGCCCAGATCGACAAGGATTGCCGGATGGTCTGGAAATATCCATTGCCAACCGGTACGAAAACCAAATATATACATTGCCACTGCAAGGGCTTGTGCCAGATAAAGTGGAATACCGATACTCCCTCCTACTTCGAGCCCCAATGACTGGGAGATGATCGAAAAAGCGCCACCTGCACCAATACGGATATTGGTTGTTATCGAGGAGAGTGATAAACCCGTTAGAAATGTTATGCCGCATGAAAGCAAAATAATAAAGCCAGCACCCAGAAGACCTGCATTTCCCACTATCCACCCTTCTCTCAAATACATTATCACTCCCAGAATTGTGAGCAAAGTTGGTGTGAAAACACCATCAAAGGTCCCGAAAAGCTTGCTTTTGGCTACTTTATGTTCTTTAACTTGCTCCTGTAATGTAGGCTCTGAAGTAGCAGTTGAGAAGTTATTGTCCTCGTCCATCGTTTCCCCATTAACAATGGCTTATACAGATAATAATAGTTATTGGGCTCTGTGAAATAGATATTTTAATCGACATCAACTGGTTAAAAATGGCAATTAGCATCAATGCCTAGCAGCATATTTAAAAATAATGTATAGTTGAATCGTTGATTGAACATAGGGGATTTTTACAGAGCCATAGAGCCAAATATATTATATAACCATAGTATACAAGAAATATACATGCAGCTTTTCCAATCGTATACATTCACCTGGTGGCAAATAGGGATATTCAAACTTGCACTTCTCTCCATCGGCGTTGCTATTGGTGCTTACTGGAACGAGTTTTTTATTAGTTACTTAATCGCTTTAATTGTCATTGCAGTGATCACAAGTGCATACATAACATACATATCCCTGAAACAGACTGATCTGAACAGTTGACACAGTTTCTTAAAACATATGGAAACTTATAGGATTAAGCACGGATGCGCTCAAGAGAGCGTATCCGTGCCCAAGCCACATAAGAGGGCTGAGGGTCGAGCATTGCGAGGAAAAGCTGAGAACGCGCAGAATTCCAGGCCGACAAGTATCCAGCCCAGAACAACAATCGTGGGTTCAAAACTAAGTATACAATCTGGAACTTAAGTCCAATTGAATGAAATCATAATGTATAGAGCTGTTACTGTTTGTCTAGTATAGTTAAAAAAGGAAAATTCGGAGTTTTAAGACAAATTCTGTTCATCTTTGTGCTATCAAACTTTTGCCTGTATTTTCTTTGCAAATTCCTTTGCTTTCTGTAACCGGGATTGATCCGGCTGGCCTTTTGTAGATGGTCCCATCTCACCAAATGCTTTCATCTGTGGGTCATCGGACTTTAACAGCATGTCAATTATAGGCTGGGCAAGCTCTCCCTGACAATCAAATGCACCAAGGATGTTTGCACCAACAGCAGCCTTCTCGTAGGAACCGGTCCATGAATGAATGGCCTCAAATCCTTCAGGAACAGCATGTGTCATGAATATTGCAATGT
>NZ_JBFYLB010000012.1:0-5202 GCF_041305605.1 Methanomethylovorans sp. | reverse complement strand
TTGAGTCTCCCACAAGCACAGTGAACTCCCCGGCAGGTAAAGCAGAAGTATTATAGTTGTATGTGAATTTTCCTTCCTGGTCGGAGTCAATGATCTCAACAGCTTCAAGATATATATTGATCTCTTTCTCTTTATCATTTGCCAGGCCATGAATTGATATGTCATATTTGCCTGAGGGTACGTTCTCCTCTGAGAATACCGCTTCATCACTGTTTGCTTCGAATGTCCTGGTAAAAGTAATGAACATCTTAACACTAAAGCTGAGGTTCTTGGCCTTGCGGGCCTTTATGGTAAAACTGTTTGGACCATCCGGTATCTCTACGTTATCCATATTGTACTCATACTTTCCATCTATAACAGGAACCTTCTTTTCAAAAGATACCTTTACCTTGACTTTGGAATCAGGGGTTGTGTTACCTGTAATAGTAAGGGTATCGCCCACCTGAGGCTTTGGTGGTATATGATCCCAATTTACAGTGACATCGTTTGTACTGATATCCAGATTGCGATGTCTTAGACGGTTTATAACTTTCAGTATATTGAGAAAAAAGCTCTGTGCCTTACTATCGCCCACAATTCCCCCTGCCACACCTCTATGAATGTGGATATATGGAAGAGTTATTCTTCCTCTTCCTTTTTCGGCTCTTCTTTTTTAGTATCTTCCTTTTTCTCACCGATTATCTCATCAAGCTTATTCTGGATCTGCTGCATCTGTTCTTTCAGGATCTTCAGGTCTTCCTTCTTCACAACATCGGCCCGCTTGAAAGTTTCCTGCACTTTTGCATTGATCTTCTTTTCAATATCCTCTTTCTGTTTTTTCTGTTCTTCGAGGACCTCTTTGACGAACTTTTTCCCCTCTTCTTTGTTCATCTCCCCACTTTCTATAAGCTCCTTTGAGAGCTCGTTGATCTTATCTTCAGTAAGGGCCCACAGGCCAATTCCAAAAAGTCCTAATTTTTTCAGAGTGCCTTTCATACTATTTCACCTCATTAAGAGTTGTAGTTTGCTGAAATAAATATCTTTGTATCATGCGTAGATGAACAGAGCTATTGTGCATGGTAAATAAGAAAGAAAAGTTGTGCAGTGATTCTGGTAATGCACATCACTACTCATTCATAAGTGAATCCATCGTCCTCTCCAGGTACGTGGCATGGCTCATCTCTATAAGGCGGTTTGACACTTCAACAGGGTCTCCGTCCATTATTGCTTTTGCATCATCTATAAGGACTGCCCTGTGAGATACTTCTTTCACGAAGTCCATATGATGGCTTACGATGATCATGGTGGTACCGAATTCCCGATTGATCCTTTTTAGAGAATTTGTAACATCCCTGAGTGTTACAGGGTCCAGATCACCGAATGGTTCGTCGAGCATGAGTATTTCCGGACTTGTGGTAAGTGCAAGAGCTATATAGGCCCTTACATGTTCCCCGCCACTTATCTGGTACGGCGTTTTGTAAAGGATTTCCAGAGGCAGATCAAGAGCCTCGAATATCTTTGTTGCATGTTCCTTCACGTCTTCGAAGGTGACCTTAGGGAAAAGTTTGGCGTAGATCTCAGGTTTTATTTGCATCTGTTTCATGATCTTATCTTTCTCTTCCTCTGTCAGATCAGGTAATGTGTAGAGCATATCCAGTATTTCTTCGGACACTTTCAGATCTTTTGCCTTTTCCCTGGCATATTCCAGAGATCCCGGACCTTTGATACGCATTCTGAAACCTATTTGCTGACCCACGGTGGAATGCGGGGAAAGGGTGAATTCCTGATGCATCATACTTATTTTTTTTCGCAGTTCTATCCTTTTGGGAGTGAAATGTGTGATGTCCAGCCATTCGCCATCATGCAGATACAGTACCTCTCCGGAAGTGGGGGGTGTAAGCCCTTCGATCATCTTAAGCAGGGTAGTCTTGCCTGCTCCCGATTGTCCGATGAGTGATACTATTTCTCCTTTATGTATGTCAAGTGATAACTCATTGAAGTTCAGCACCTCTCCTACCCTAATAAGGGCCAGGCGCTTACTGACATTGCTTACTTTGATAACTGTTTCCTTTTTCTCCATCGGATTGATCATGACCTGTGGTTGCATATCCTTGAGGAAATGTTTCAGCACGGTTTTTGTTTTTCCTTCCTCTATTATATGCCCGTTTTCCAGATATATGAGCCGATCGGAGATATACATGTGCAGTTCCGGCAGGTGGGACACTACAATTATGGGGATGTTGAGTGTTTTCTTCAGATTCTTTATAACGTCAAGAACTTCCTGCTTTGTACCAGGTCCTGTCATGGTCACGGGTTCATCAAGCAATAATAGTTTTGGTTTTGCAGCAAGCTGGCGTGCGAGGATAAGCCTTTGCTTCTCTCCGCCACTGAGAGCACTCGTTGCATGCAGTGCTTTGTGCCCAAGACCTACAAGCTTAAGGTATTCCATTGATTCCTCGTACATCTCATCGTAGGATGGGGAGTCGCTCTCAGGAAGGCCTTCATGCCCCTCCTGTCTGGAATTGATCCTGCGAATGATGTTCTCTATGGCAGGTCCGTTCCATAGTCCGAAATTACGCTGCAGATGGATGGCAGTGTTCCGTATAAGGGCCTTCATATCATCCTTATCTGAGTCCGGGAAGAATTGTTTTCCTTCAAGTTCGATGATCCCTTCATCAAAACTTTCAACACCCCGGAGTATCCTCAGCAGTGTGCTCTTCCCGCTTCCACTTTTCCCGGTTATACCCAGTATCTCTCCATCATCTACAGTAAAACTAATGCCTTCAAGCACTCTTTTCTGTTCTTCCAGTACATTATAGTCCTTTACAAGACCTTCTACCCTGAGCATAAGATATCCTCTCCGTAAGTGGTTCCAGGAGCCATAAAAAAGGAAAGATGTATTTGTGTGTATTTATCTTTTGATAGCAGATACCAGTTCCCGGATCTTACCGGTAACATCGGAAGTTTCTTCCACAACTGTGCCTGTAACGATCATATCAGCACCAGACTGCACGCATTTGCGTGCTGTTTCTGCATTCCTGATGCCTCCTCCTACTATGAGCATGTTGTTCCCCAGCGCATGCTTGACAGCAGCGATCATCTGAGACGTTGCTGGGCCATCTGCACCTGATCCGGCTTCGAGATAAGTATAGTGCATGCCCAGGTATTTACCTGCAAGAGAATAGGCAACTGCTATTTCGGGCTTGTTCTTTGGAATGAGCTTTGCATCGCCTACCCATCCCACTGTGCCCCCGGGCTCGATAATAATATATGCCATGGAGATGGCTTCAATGCCGCTTTTATACACCAGCGGAGCACCCATGGCCTGGTTACCGGTTATATAGTTAACATCCCTTGAGTTGAGCAGGCTCATGAAAAAGATGGCATCTGCATGCGCACTCACACCTGCGGCGCTGCCGGGAAATAGTATTATGGGCAGATTAATTTCTTCTTTGATCTTCAATATAGTTTGATCAAGGAGCACACCTCCGGCTCCGGTTGACCCTCCTATCATTATCGCATCCGTGCCACCCTGAGCTGCAGCAAAGGCCATCGCTGCCGCCTCTTCCGGGGACTGGGATGCAGGGTCGATCAGTGTCAAGTGAACTGTACCTTCGCGCTCTGCGATCTCGTTCAGGTACTTTTCCACTTGCATGGGCCGGATCAGCCACCCTTTGCTTCCTTGGACTTGGGACGTAGTGCCTTGCTTCCGCATTTCCTGCACCTTTCTGCACGTGAAGCGTTGCGGGCATTACATTTCATACATATCTTTTTGTTAAGTATCCTGTTTTCTGCTTCTGGGAATCTTGCCATGTTAATTCACCTTGATAATATGGAATAAATGATCCTAATAGTAGGCTGGTTACATGAAGTTTAAGACATATAATTGTTTTGGATAGGTTGCTCACTTTGGAGGGAGCTTGCTTATTCTCTCCACATTTTCTTTTCCTCAATTATATCCCATAGTTTTTTACCCTTATTATCGAGTCTTGTACGAATTATTTCGATACCATCTTCTTTACTGATATTTTTCTCAGTAACAAATTTGATGAGATCTACAATATCTTCTGACTCAATCCTAAATGTAGGATTGGAGTCTTTATTATAAACTCCTATCAAAATTACTGAATTATATGGTGGGTTCGGAGGTGTGCATATTACAGAGTGCCTATTTCCTCTATTGTTCAATTCACCTGTTAAAATATTCATCCATTCCACAGCAATTTTTGGATCAACTTTAGACTTTAAACAATCATAAAATATTTGGTCAAGCAACATATTTTGGACTATCCTCGGATCGGACCTGCCAGCAGTTTTCTTCATGACCTCGCCCACAAGAGAGTTGAGTGCCTTATTTTTTCCTTCAAGGTAGTCACGCACGACTTTTGGTTTTTCAGCCAATGCTTCTGTAACTGCCTTTATAATAATTTCTTCATTTGGCATTCCTTTTCTTTTATAGGTTTTACCATCAAGTAGACTACGAAGTTCTTCTATACCTTCACTCTCGCTGATGATTTTATCTTGCACATCCCTTATAATTTCTATGAACTTTAATGAATTAACTGTGGTTGTCTTATTCTTATCTTTTCGACTTGTACCAATAATAATTATTAAATTTTTAGGATTCAAGGGGTCAAATCTTTCTCCTGAATGAATAACTACATCTCTATAGTTCAATTCACCTTTTAGAATGTCAGCTACCCATACAGCAGCGATCTTATGATTAATTTCATGAGCAACAGCCTCATAAAAATCTGCAATAAATTTGTCTGAGGTAAGTGCTTTGGCATGCATATCTGCTATTCCGTACTCTCGCATGAAACGGTCCTTCTTTGCATCAGGAAGTTCCGGCAGGGCTTTGAGGATCTCAGGCACTCTGTCGGCCACTCTCATGGGTACTAGATCGGGTTCCGGGAAGTAGCGGTAGTCATGTTCTTCCTCCTTCGTACGCATAGAAATTGTGACGCCTCTGGCTTCATCGAAGTGCCTGGTTTCCAGTGTAATCTTGCCACCACGTCTGATGTGGTTCTTCTGCCTCATTATCTCGTAGAGCAGGGCTCTCTCTGCTCCCTTGAAGGAGGAGATGTTCTTGACCTCTACGCGGTCTCCGTAAAAGACTGAGACATTAGCATCGACTCTCATAGCTCCCTCCAGGTCACCGTTGAATACGTCAAGGTAGTCAAGGATGCTCCTTAGCTTGTCCAGATAGCGCCTTGCTTCCTT
>NZ_JBFYLB010000011.1:0-29586 GCF_041305605.1 Methanomethylovorans sp. | reverse complement strand
GTATGTTCAAACCCTATATTTAGTATTCATTTTGGTCACCGTGAAATTTGGTGGGCATAACCACGATTGCATTTATGTTTATGCGATAAATAGCACTATTGAAGCTGTATAACCAGAAACTAAATATGATACCATGGAGTATTAAGTACAATTTTAGCTTGAGCTACACATGAATAAAGCTCACTTACATTTATAAGATTTAGTTCATTTATGTCCCAGAGGTGTCACATGAAAGTAAAAATAACAGAGACCGTCCTGCGAGATGCACACCAATCGCTCATAGCTACCCGCATGCGCACCCGCAACATGCTACCTATAATGGACAAACTGGATCAGGTAGGGTATTATTCCCTTGAGATGTGGGGAGGTGCCACATTTGATACCTGTATCAGATACCTGAACGAGGATCCGTGGGAAAGGCTGAGGTCACTAAAAAAACAAATGCATAATACTTATGCTCAGATGCTACTTCGGGGACAGAACCTTGTGGGCTACAGGCACTATTCGGATGATGTTGTTGAGAAATTCGTTCAAAAGGCCTATGAAAATGGTATAGATATTTTCAGGGTATTCGATGCTGTCAACGATATTCGTAATATGGAGAAAGCCATATCTGTAGCCAAGAAAGAAGGAGCACATGTTCAGGGTACTATATGTTACACCATAAGCCCGGTCCACACCGTGGAAAAATACGTGGAACTGGCAAGAGACCTCGCTGAGCATGACTGTGATTCATTGTGTATCAAGGATATGGCGGGACTTATCTCCCCTCATCAGGCCTATGAGCTTGTAAAGGCAATCAAAAAGGAGGTAAACCTACCGGTAGATCTGCATTCTCACTGTACTTCCGGTATGGCACCCATGAGTTACATGGCAGCATGCAGGGCTGGTGTGGATATACTGGATACGGCCGTTTCTCCCCTGGCCTGGGGAACATCTCAGCCCCCCACTGAGTCCATAGTAGCTGCTCTGGCAGAGACAGAGCGTGCCACTGGTTTGGATATAGAGCTGATAACAGAGGTCGCAGAATATTTCAAAAAGATAAAAGATGAGTTGAGGTGCGTCCTTAATCCAATATCCGAACAGATTGATACCAACGTGCTGGTATATCAGATACCGGGTGGAATGCTCTCTAACCTAGTATCTCAGCTTAAAGAACAGAATGCTCTGGATAGATACAAGGATGTGCTCAAGGAGATGCCACGGGTTCGTGCAGAGCTGGGCTATCCCCCTCTTGTGACCCCTACGAGTCAGATAGTTGGTACCCAGGCGGTGCTTAACGTGCTCATGGGCGAACGTTACAAGGTGATCCCTAAGGAAGTTAAGGACTATGCACGCGGACTGTATGGCAGGCCACCTCATAAGATCGATGAAGACATCCTGGTAAAGCTCATACAGGACGAAGAGCCTATCACCTGCCGCCCTGCTGATCTGCTTGAACCGGAATACGAGAAGATGAAAGCTCAGGCTGAGAAACTGGGACTCGTCAAGAAGGAAGAAGATATTCTTACTTACATATTATATCCTGCGATCGCACCTGCTTTCCTGAGGGGTGAATCAAAGGAAGAAGAACTTGTACCCATTATAACAGAAACCCACCCGTGTGCAGTTTCCAGCACTCAGAGAATACCCACAGAATTCAAGGTGGAAGTAGATGGTGACGTGTTCAATGTGAAGGTCCATCCGGTGGATGGTTCCCTCACAGTGACAGAAAGGTCTGAGAAGCCATCTGCAAAATCGATTCCGGGAGCAGTTACAAGTCATATGCAGGGCATGGTCCTTTCGATCAAGGTTTGTGTAGGTGACTCTGTGGAGGAAGGTGACACTATATGTGTCATAGAAGCCATGAAAATGGAAAATGCTATACATGCGCCACACAGTGGAGTTGTTAAAGAGATATTCTTCGGGGAAGGAGATTCCGTTTCCTCCGGGGATGTACTGATGGCGATCGAATAAGGAGGTCCCATGTTCAATAAAGTACTTATTGCGAACAGAGGTGAAATAGCCATCCGGGCAATGCGCGCCTGCAGGGAGCTGGGCGTGAAAACGGTTGCCGTATATTCCGAGGCGGATAAGAATGCTCTCTTTGCAAAGTATGCCGATGAAGCATATCTTATAGGTCCCGCACCTTCCAGTCAGAGTTATCTCAATATGGAAAAAATACTCGATGTAGCTGAGAAGACCGGTTCCGAAGCTATTCATCCGGGATACGGTTTTCTCTCAGAGAATCACGTATTTGCATCCCAGTGTGAAAAAGCCGGAGTAGTTTTCATAGGCCCCCCGGGCAAGGTCATTAAAAAAATGGGCAGTAAGATAGAGGCCCGTAAGACCATGAGCAAAGCAGGAGTTCCTGTAGTCCCGGGTACGGAAAATGCCATCTCAGATGTGGATGAAGCTGCCGATATCGCGGAAGATATCGGCTATCCTGTAATAATAAAGGCATCTGCAGGTGGTGGTGGCATTGGGATGAAGATCGTGCATTCCAGAGAAGAATTTGCCAACGCTATCGCTTCCATTCAATCTGTTGCGAAATCTGCCTTTGGTGATCCAACTGTATTTATCGAGAAATACCTGGATGAACCAAGGCATATAGAGTTCCA
Organism: Methanomethylovorans sp.; assembly: GCF_041305605.1. GTDB lineage: Archaea > Halobacteriota > Methanosarcinia > Methanosarcinales > Methanosarcinaceae > Methanomethylovorans. The sequence continues at coordinate 26,986 of NZ_JBFYLB010000011.1, read as the reverse complement.
GCTGCTGGCTGACAGGTATGGAAACACTGTACATTGTAATGAGAGAGAATGCTCCATACAGCGCAGGCATCAAAAACTGATCGAAGAGGCTCCTTCTCCGATCATTACCGAAGAAATGCGTGAACTGATGGGAGGAGCTGCGGTCAAAGGAGCCAAGTCAATAGGATATGAGAATGCAGGCACTATGGAGTTCCTGTATTCCAAAGGTCAATTCTATTTCCTTGAAATGAACACACGCTTGCAGGTAGAGCATACGATTACAGAGCTTATCACGGGTCTTGACCTTGCTAAAAAACAACTATACATCGCCGCAGGTGAGGAATTGGCATATTCCCAGGAAGATATTCCACTCAGAGGCTGGGCCATAGAGTGCAGGATAAATGCTGAAGACCCGCTTAACGATTTTGCTCCTTCTCCGGGAAAGATACGCAGATACAGGTCTTCTGGCGGGCCAGGTGTGCGTGTGGATAGCGGTGTTCATATGGGATACACTATTTCCCCATATTATGATTCGATGATCTCGAAACTTAGTGTATGGGCACCTACGCGTATGGAAGCTATACACCGGATGGACAGGGCACTTTATGAATATGTAGTTGTGGGGGTCACAACTAACATACCATTCCATAAGGCAGTGATAAGGCATGAGCAGTTCCGCAAAGGTAACCTTACGACTCATTTCATAGAAGACAATTCCATAATCAGAGATGTGGAAAGAGTGGTAAAGGAAGATTCGGAAAAGGGCGCTACACTTGCATCCGCACTTGAGAACAAGCCGACAAAAGTAGCTGCGGTCACTGCAGCCGTAGAGTCGTATATACATGCGGCAAAGAACCAATTTAGCAACACAGAATGATTTCGATAAAGATGTTTATTGGTGGGATAAAGTGAGCAATAATTTAGCTGAGATCATGCGAATATTAAAAGAAGCTGATGGAAAACCTGTTTCCGGTGAGGAACTTGGAGAAAAGTTAGGGGTCTCCAGGGCCATGGTCTGGAAGTATATCAGCTCTCTGAAGGAAGGGGGATATGAGATAGAATCATCTCCTAAAACGGGATACGTGTTAAAGGTAGTGCCGGATATGCTTTACCCTGAAGAGATCAAAAGCGGATTAAGTACGACTTTGATAGGGAATAATATCTTTTACTTTGCAGAACTGGAGTCCACTAACAGTTTTGCTAAGGAAATGGCAAGGGAAGCAGAAGAAGGGACAGTGGTGATAGCTGAGGTCCAGAAAAAAGGTAGAGGGCGGCTGGGAAGAAACTGGCAGTCCCCAAAAGGGGGGATCAACCTTTCTGTCATACTTAAACCAAATATCCAGCTTGATCATGCAGCAAGGCTCACGCTTATGACAGGGCTTGCCGCAGCAAATACCATTCGTTCTCTTGGGCTGGATGCCCGTATAAAATGGCCTAATGATGTACTTATCAAAGATAAAAAGGTATGTGGCATACTCACAGAAGTGGATGCTGAAATGGAACAGATCGATTACGTTATCATTGGAATAGGCATCAATGCTAATGTTAACGTGGATGAGTTCCCGCCAGGGATACGTGAAAATGCGACAAGCCTCCAGAAAGAGCTTGGTGCAGAGGTCAACAGGGTCGAATTTGTACAGCGATTGTTATACGAACTCGAACAGCAGTATATAAAGTTCAAGACACAGGAATTTTCCGCGATCCTTAGTGAGTGGATCAATCTATCTGATACTATTGGCAAGGATGTCACAATAATGACCCCTTCGCGGATGGTTGAAGGCAAAGCTGTAGGAATCACTGATACGGGAGCTATCTCGGTCAGGACAAAAGATGGAAAAAGGGTAAACCTTATTGCTGGTAGATGTGTGTATACACGTACTAGATGAAAGACTTATCCATGTGGGTAGGCAAATGTCTATCTGCACTGTTATTGGCTCTAATTATATGTATGTCGGCAGCTATGGTGTTGCCTGCTCAGGCGTCGCTGATAGTAGAAGATGTGCTTGTAAATGATACGAGTATATATCTTCTTACAGGCAACACCTGGCATTTTTATCAGGGATACAATTTCTCCATAAAGAGTGTAAACCAGGAAGCTGACAGTGTATGGCTTGAATTGTCATCAGGAAATACAATGTTGAAGAGTCAAATCCTTGGAGAGGGTGACACTTTTACATATGAGAAGAATGGAAGGACAATACTAAGCATTACTGTAAATAGTATTTATGCAGGTGATGAGGAAGAACTGGTTGCTTTTTCACCTGTGTTCCAATATATGGATGGAGATCTTCCGGAACCTGCCATACCAGAAGATGAGAGCGATGAAGGGCAGAATAACACATCGAAAGACAATACTTCAATAGGGACAAATGGAATTGAAGGTTTCAGTCTGAGTATAACTCTCCCAGTTATAGCGGCTACTGCCACCTTGATGCTAATGCTTAGAAAAAAAGGTAATTGAGAGAACAAAGGAACCTGTCACAGTTCCAAGTCCCCGTTCTCCATAAGCACTTTCAGGTCTTGAAGGCTCATCTTTCCGGTCTTTTGCAGCTTTTCTTTGGCAACTACCCTTTGTTCCTGCTGTTTCTTCTCATCCTTTACAAGCTGGATATCATTCAATTTCTCAAGATAGCCATTTAGTTCATCCCTAAGCTGTGAGATCCTTAGTTTGAGAGGGTCTATCCTGGCTCTGAGGGGCTCCGTAACCCCAAATTTCTCTTTGATCTGGGCATGGCAGAGATCCGCATCTTTGCGCATCTCATCCACTTTCTTGTATAGTTCGATCATTTCCACATGATACTTTTGTGAAATATCAGCAAGTTCTTTAATAGTAGAACCTATATTTTCTCCAGGTTCAGCTTGTTGAGACATGGTAGCATCGTAAGTTTCCTGGATCTTCCGATGCACCTCATCTGCTTTCATGGCAGCTCTCAGGCGTTCGTCAAGCTGTAGCAGTCTGCCAAAGACATCTATCTCATGTTGCAGGGGAACGTCTGCATTAAGGAAAGTATCAAGTTCTGCAGAGTATGCTTTAGAAATAATATCAACAGTTCCTCTTGAAACCTGGTTCAGCATATCCCTTTCAGCTTTCAGCTTTGAAATTTCATCCGAGGCCTGCTGGCTTGCTGATATCCTGGCATTTTTCACATTTTTCAGTTCAGATATCCTGGCATTTACCTCATCCCTTTTTTCTTTTAGCTCCCTGGCCTTTGCGACCATTTGCTTGACCTGAGAGTTCAAACCGTCCCTCTTTTCCTTGAGTTCTCCCATATTGGTGCGGTGAAGGCGCAGTTCATTGAACAGGGATCTGAGTTCCCTCTCGTCATGGGTTATCTGAGTTCGCAGCTCATTAACCTTTAACTTCAGGTCCTTCTCTGAAATGGATGATGCATCCGTCATACTGTGGTCACCTCTTTCTCTGCATTTTTAAGGCTTTCCCAGTACTTTAAAGCCTCTTTATGGCTCTGTACCCTTTTTTCAAGCCATGAATGTCTTGGTTTTGCTTTGCTAAGCTCATCCTCATGGAGCTTTTGATCATCGGTCAAAGTACTCTCTATACCATATATTGATATAAGTTCCTCATGGGATGCAACTGCTTCTTCGATCTTGGACTTAATGGATGATTTACTTTCCGAAAGTTCTCCGATGGAAAGGGCTGACAAGATGGATGCAACAACAGTTTTTTCTTCATCTCCGGAGGAAAGTGATTTTGCTTTTAATATATTATCACGTATTGTATTGACATCCTTCTGCTGCATGCCCGATTCAATTAACTTTTCCAGTGTCATTTCTGCCTGATGGTAAAGCTGCTGGCGTTTTTCTTTGAGCACATCTATGCGTTCAAGTATTTCCTCATGTTTTTTCTTAGTATCTTCTATTCCCCGAGAGTAAGAAGAGAACCTCGTATCGAGCTCTTCAAATTCAAAATTATACTTTTCTAACATCTTATTGTGTTTTAGGATCACTGCATCGATAAGACCTTCACGGTCAATTAAAGCAACCCCTACACCATCTCCTTCGGCAGTCATTCATTTATCTCCAACTAGATTGTATCTCGTGATATTTATTCACAACAACATATATAAAAATCGTTCGCATCATATTCGGAATACCTGAGCATGTGGCACACCATTTATGTATATTACACTTTGTGGACTCACCACACCGCAGTCAATAGCACACTGAACACATCTTTCCCCAAAAAGGTTAGCCGTAGTTGCATTCTTTAGAGCTTTTTCAACGCTCTCTGCATCAACGATTTCCCCGCAAAAGAACCCTTCATTAACTGTTACTGTCATATTGCCTTCCTTTAAGGTCTTTCCAAGGATCTCCTTGTCACATATGGCAACAACAACAGTGCTACCGGAACTATGGACCTTCAGATACATCAATTATTCCTCACACAAGTTTCACACTATCATGATCTGGCTTCATCAGATCTCCAGACCTGCGCATTTTGGCGATCATTTCTTCTGCATGAGCTCTGTCAATACCTTCTATAGCTGCTTCTGCATAGATCTCTTCAAGAGGCGCTTTACCAGCCGGATGCCTGCTGCCCACTTGCCGGATGATCTCCTTGACCACTTTAATCTTATCTCTCTGGCTCTTGCTGGTGCCGGATGCTATTATATCTACATCGAAAGCACCTGTGGATGGATCGACACCTACTTGTTTCATGCAAGAATATACTATTTTGGTCGTACGCTTTGCATCGTCCATAGTAACAACACTGCTAAGACGTACTCTGGCACTTGCTTCTGCAAGTCTCACAAGGGCCTCCAGCTGTCGGGCAGTTACAGGGATCGGGGCATCCTTACCTTCTCCCATCTTACGCAGATCCATGTAGAACTTCACCAGATGGTCCCTTGCGTCTTCTTCCATCACAGGGAAAATATTCCTGCGTGAATATGCCACGTATTTTCTCATAAGGTCCGGGTCTATATCGGGAATGACTATCTCCATCTGTTCATCTACCTGTTCCTGGGTCACTTTGCTTGTGGGCATTTTTTTTCTCTGCTCTGAAAGTTCACCTGCGTAGTGGGACTTCAGGATGTGTCTGGCAATACGTGTGTCCTTTTCCTCGTTGGGGGTATCCAGAAGCACGAAGATCATGTCGAACCTGGACATAAGTGCCGGGGGCATATTTATTTGCTGGGCTATGCCTTCATACCTGTCGAAACGTCCGTACTTGGGGTTGGCGGCACCAAGGAGTGCACATCGGGATTTCAATGTGGCAAGGATACCGGCCTTCGCAATGGATATCGTTTGTTGCTCCATTGCCTCGTGAAGTGCACTCTTGTCCTCAGAACGCATTTTGTCCATTTCATCCACTGCGGCAATACCCATGTCAGCCATAACAAGTGCACCGGCTTCCAGCGTCCAGCGGCCATCTCCCATTTCATCCTTCACGGCAGCTGCAGTAAGACCGCTGCTTGAGGCACTTTTTCCTGAAGCGAATACGCCTCTGGGTGCAAGCTTCACCATATAACGAAGAAGCTGACTTTTTGCCACACCCGGGTCACCTACGAACAGCATGTGGATATCTCCCCTTATTCTTGATCCGTCAGGAAGGTGCTTTGGAACACCGGAAAATAGCTGCAGGGCCAAGGCTTCCTTCACTTCTTCAAGACCATAGATCGAAGGTGCAATGGACTGGATTATCTTGTCATATATGTGTGGGTCCTGGCTCATTTCCTGGATAATGGCTTCCTCTTCTGAGGTTATCTGCAGTTCATCGAACTCTTTATCCACATTTTCAATGGAATTTGCATCCAGTACGAGGTCATAGAAAGGAGATTTACCCTCACGGGTGGTACGTTGATGGGAACGGAGAACTCCATTAATGACGATCCTGTCACCAGGTTTTACTATACCTGCAAGATCTTCTTCCACATCCACATCCAGACTTTGTGGCTGTGTTCCTCCTCTTAGGTTCTCTGGTGATTCCTGTATCTGCAGTTTCTGGGCATCCACGAATAGGGATTGCTCCATAAGTATCTTGAAAGGTCCTCTCTTACCACATGTATCGTGTTCGCATTCCAGAGGTTCAATGAATTTCATCTCTGTTTGTGGCACGAAAGTAACATGTTCACATCGCATGCACATAAAGGCAGCATTTATTATCTTGGGGCGAACTTCAGTGGCTTTGCGGATCATGCCCTCAATAGCAATGAATTTCATCAGATTCTTACTTCTCAGATCTCTGATCGGTATCTTGCCGGGAACCTTTTCGAACCTGACCTTTGCTTTATCAAGTGTTTTATCGATTGGCAGATCTATTTCCTGCAAGGCCTTATCTGCAGAAGGCAACACTTCGGAAGGTTGCTCTAACAGTTCTGCAGCCAGTTCTCTATCGAAGATCTCAAGGTTTGAAAAATCAACTGTAAGACTCCGCTGTTCAGGGTATTCGTTAGCAAGCTGAAGAATATCGTCCCAATAGTATTGCTTGAGGAATACCTTGAAGTTATCTTCCCATTTTATTTCTGTCATATCTTTCTCAAAGTTAGCTGCGCAGATCTAGTCTCGGCACCAACCATAGTTTTTAATTTATATCAATATTTCGTGTACGGCACTTGATCATTTTTTCCATTCTGACACCAGATGTTTCTGTATCCTGCGCAGGACGCCTCGCAAGGTCTGTACTTCTCTTGGGATCAGACGTGCTCTCCCGAATATCCTTTTAAGCATAAGTTCCGTCTTTTCTTTTTTGTGCAAAGGATAATCAATGTCATCCAGAACCCGGGAAAAATGTTCCATTAAAAGTCCCATGTCAAAAGGATCAGCTAGTGGTGTATCTCCTGCTTGTACATCACTTAATTCGTACAGTGTCACTGCAACGGCATGTGACAGGTTCATCACTGGGTATATTTCGGATGTAGGGATGGTAAGGATCATGTCCATCATACACAATTCATCTTTAGTGAAGCCTTTATCTTCTCTGCCGTAGAGCAGTGCAACAGTACCGGAGGTGCCTTCAAGATGTTGTTTCAGGCCTCTGGGGACATGTACCGGGATACGTATGTGCTCATCGAATTTACTGCCGGTTATACCTGTGGTGCCTATCAGGAGGTTGGCACCTGCAACAGCATCTTCTATGCAGTTTGTTATGGTTGCACCCTCGAGTACATCACGTGCATGAGAAGACATTGCACGTGCTTCTCCTTCAAGAGGGCATGGATTTACAAGCGCGAGGTCTGAAAAACCGAAATTCTTCATTGCCCTGGCTACTGAACCTATATTTCCTTGGTATAGAGGCTCAACGAGTACTATCCTGAAATTAAGAGACATGATATATCCTTGATGTTTTTGGGAGCCTATAGGTGACTACAGATTATATAAGGCTAATTATGACCAATATTTATCAAATAAAACATTTGATTGCCATGGTTTTGGCTTAATTATCAAAACACGGATCTGTAGAAATCTTCGATATTCTGGCATTAATATAAGTCTGTAATTACTAAAAATGTAGGGCATAATATTGATTGAAGTTATCAATTTAACCCGATTGACCTTGATTTAGATATATTTTCTACAGAGCCAAAAAATAGAAACACTTTATTTTCATAAAGCGCAGCAATTTTGAGCTTGGAATAGTCGTGATCCTCACATCTTATACTCTTATTCCGTAGTCGTTCCGTCGAATTCCGCTTCATTGGCTTCGGCCTCTTCCTTGGTGACACGCACGATTCCATCCTTGTGATGCGCCGGCGAATAGATGGTATAGAGTTTCAGTTCCTCCGTTTCCGAAGTGTTGATTACGTTATGCTGCGCACCTGCTGGCACTACCACTGCAACCCCGTCACCCAGTTCATACTCGTTACCGTCAATTATGCATTTCCCCTGTCCACTCTCAAAACGGAAGAACTGGTCATTTTCCTCATGCACTTCCATCCCGATATCTTCCCGGGGCTTGAGGCTCATAAGTACCAGTTGGCTGTGCTTTGAAGTATAGAGAACTTTGCGAAAATTGTCATTTTCCAAAGTGGCATCTTCGATATTGATTGAAAATCCTTTCATATCCTTCTATTGGGAGGTAATCACATATAAAATCATTCGCAGTAATATTTGGTTTAAAATAAACAATTAAACTAAATAATTAAACTAAAATAAGCAAAGACAATTTTTAATTGCTCTTATATTTTTGTCCGGGGACAGAATAGAGAAGATAATCTGGTTAAATCGGTTGAGTTTGGACTTCTATAGATGTTGATTTGAATAGGTATTCTGCAGAGCCAAATAACAGATAGTAGGATCTGTTAATATCTATTAAAATAATAGATAATATTATCAATGCCACCTGAAGACAACATCAATGGACCGGCCAGTTCCGAGAAATCCACTACTTTCTGCATACTTACAGAAGATGCGGTTTCTATCCGAAAAAGAGACATTATGATCGTAAGGCTGCTAATTTTATTCATTTTTGCATGGTCTGTTTTTCTAGTATACTATCCGCCGGAAGAGATTGTCGGGTATTTGGGAGTACATAATACCTATCTAGTTGTTTTTCTGCTGGCTGCCATAGGCGGTGTATCTGCATTCACTTCAACATCCTTCTACACAGCACTGGTCGCGATATCCTTAGGAGGAGTTGATCCGATATACATCGCAATTTTTGCAAGTGTCGGGCTTACATTTGGGGATATTGTATTCTATGTTGTCGGCAAAAAGGGAAAACAATGTGTTCCCTCAAAGTACGGAAAACATATAGGCCGGTTTTTGCAATTAGTAAAAGGTGCTGGTGACAAGAACGTAGTTTTGCTAATATTTGTTTACTCCCTGACTCCACTCCCCAGCGACATACTGGCAATTGGGCTTGCACTCGCGGGATTTCCCCTTAAAAAAATGGTCCCTCCATTACTTATAGGAAATTTTGTACTTATTATTGTGCTGGCAGAACTTGCGATATATGGCTATCAGTTATTATAATCACCAGAGAAAAAAGGATTAGGGGGCCTGTTGGAAAAGTCAGTTTACTTTATATAAAATATGTATATGTAATGTTAGAAAAAATCCTTTTTGACTACGTAATCATTATCAAGGGATATATTTTATTATATGATGGCAATTAGGTACAAAAATTTAATTAATAAGTAAGATAAATATATTCTGTAATCACTTCCAAACAAACGACATTCTTTTTTGGACCTGAAATGTATGAAAAAATGGCTATCTGCGGAGCCGATCTTTGGTAGTATTTTATAGATTTCATGCTAAATAGTACTTTTACTCGATAATGGATTATATTCCGGATTAAATCACAAAACATAATATATTAGTATTTAGATAATGTATCGTAGAATATACAATGCTAGAGTATAATAATTCCCAAAATGGCATTTCCTGCTCAGCAATAGAGAATGAATATGTCAGTACCATAATGGACCAGTCACCAATAGGTATTATTATTCTGAACAAAGACTGCAAAATAGAATACTGCAATAAAATTGTTCTTGAAATGTTTGGAGATAAGGATTCTAAACTGGTTGAGAAGGATTATTTCCATAGACTGTGCCAGGACCCGCTTAATACCAAAATACAGGAATGTTTGAACAATCCGTATGGAAAAAACGAGCCGATAGAATTTGATCACATATGCATAGCCAATGATGATAGAAAAGTTGTTGGTCGATTTAAGATCGTTCCAATGACAGATATCAATGGGAATAATAAATTAATATGCTACATCGAAGATATTTCAAAATACACCCAGGAAGTAGGAAATCAAGATCAAGACATCAAATACGTGAAGCTGATAGAAAATACAAATGATGGTATTGTGATAGTACAGGACCAATTGATCAGATATTTTAATGGTACTATTGCTAAAGTTGCAGGTTATGAAGGCGAATCGATCATTGGCAGAAACTTCTTAAATTTCGTATCACCTGTATACAAGAAAACCGTTGTTCAAAACTACACGAAGAGAATGAAAGGAGAAAGAGCGCCTACTGTTTATGAAATAGAACTCATTTCCAAGAATGGCAAAAATATCCCAATGGAAATAATGACGTATGTGATCGAATTCAATGGCAAAACCGCAGATTTGATAGTTCTTCATGATATCACAGAAAGGAAGGGAGAAGAAAAAGACCTAATTGAGGCTAAAATTGCTGCAGAGTCTGCAAACGAGATATTGAAAACGGTATTTTACAGCATTATTAGCGGTGTTGTCCTCATCGATACTGAAACACATGTGATCGTAGATGTAAATCCTGTTGCTGAAGAAATGATTGGTCTGTCGAAAGAAAAAATAATTGGCAATCTTTGTCACAATTTTATCTGTCCTGCACAGCATGATAAGTGTCCTATTACTGACCTTGGATTGTCAGTGGATAAATCCGAAAAAATACTTATCAATAAGGATGGTAAAAAGATCCCTATCCTAAAGTCTGCAATACCGGCTACCATTTTAGGCAAAAAATACCTGGTTGAAAGCTTCGTTGACCTGACCAAAATCAAGGAAGCGGAACAAAGTCTGATTCAAGCGAAAATTGCCGCAGAAACTGCAAATCGAGCCAAGAGCGAGTTCCTTGCAACCATGAGTCATGAACTGCGTACACCCCTTAATTCTATTATAGGTTTCTCCAATATTATGATAAAAGGTGATGCAGGAAAGCTTGATGACATGCAAATTAAGTTTCTTGGTAACATTCATACAAGTGGCAGAAACCTGTTATCTCTCATAAACAATATACTTGATCTGTCGTCAATTGAAGCAGGTAAAATGGAACTAAATTATGAATTCTTTGGAATTGCGATCACAATTAATGAAGTTAAACAGCTTGTATCTCCATTTGCAGACAAAAAAGGGATTAAAATGGAGTTTTCCAGCGATGGACATTTTGAAAAGATGTTTGCTGATAGAATAAGGTTCAAGCAGATCCTTTTCAATCTTACAATTAATGCTATCAAATTCACTCCTTCAGGTGGAAAGATAACTATCTCCGCACACCTTGTTGACAATATGGCACAATTCGCTGTGATGGATACGGGTATAGGGATATCTGAAGAGAACCAGGAAAAACTGTTCCAGCCTTTCATGCAGCTGGATTCTGCAACAGACCGTCGTTATGATGGAGCTGGACTTGGCCTCTCTTTAGTGAAACGCTTTGTAGAGATGCATCAGGGTAGGATATGGATTGAAAGTGAAATTGGAAAAGGAACAGCTGTTATATTTGAATTACCGTTACAACCGAATACAGACCATAAACTCACTGCAAAAGTGGAGCCTAATGAAATAGTGACTCTTTTATCTGATCTAAAAAAGACTCTAGACTCTTCGATCATGAAGTCTTAATCTAAAAACTTGTATTCCAGACAAGTATCATAGATAGTCCTAAGTTCGGTCCTATACAGAGCCGCAAAACTTAAATTATTTATACCCGGATAATTATATAAAAATACAACATTAAATATTACATATGGTGAGTATATGAATCTTAAGAACAAGATCATCATTTCTTTTATCCTGTTATCAATGATATTGATAGCGATCTTTGCCGTCCAGGGTTCACAAAATCAGGAGCTATTGATAGAATATCAAAAGCAGGAAATTGCTTTGCAGGTAGAAAAAAGTGTTAACACAAGGATGGAGATGCAGCTAGAAACTGCAGCTACCGCCCTGATACCCATTACTGAAAACCAGGATACATTGAAGTTATTTGCTGAAAAGGACAGGGAGCGCCTCACTACGCTACTCCTGCCTGTATACAAAGATCTCTCTTCAAGCGGTGTAGCACAATTTCAGTTTCATTTACCGGACTCGACCTCTTTCCTCAGATTGCATAGTCCTGAAAAATATGGTGATGACCTTTCATCTTCCAGAATAACCGTAAATGAAGCAAATTATCAAATGAAGACCATCAGTGGTTTGGAAGAAGGTAAAGATGGATACGGCTTCAGAGTAGTATCCCCTCTTATGTACAACGGAGAACATATTGGTTCTGTGGAATATGGCCTGGGTTTTGATGAGCATTTTCTTGCCCAGCTACAAGAGGACTCTCCTGGAGAATATTTCATATACACATTTCCCGATGAGAAGAGCGTTGCATGGGAATCAAGCAAAAATGGGTTGCTGGCAGCAACTATTGACAGTGACCTAGTCCCAATAAATGATGAACAATTAGCACTCTTGCGACAGGGACAAACTGTATCTTTTACTTCAGAAGATGCTAATTCCCTCGTAGTGCTGATACCCTTTAATGATTATGCCGGCGCAACAAAAGGTTACATCAAATCATTGATCCCCCTGGATGGTGTAAGTCTACTTGCTGACAAGGCATCTAATAACATTCTAATAATTTCTGCAATAGGTCTTGTACTATCTCTATTGCTTGGCCTGTTCATTGCCAATTTGCTGATTAAACCTTTGAATAATATTGTAACAGCTACAGGCTATATTGCAGAGGGTGATATGACTGTGCAGGTGCAGGAATCAGATGATGAGATAGGTAAACTTGGAACTTCTATCAATAAGATGGTAGCTGGTATCAGGCAGATCGTACAGGAAGTACAGGAAAAATCCACATCTGTCACAGCAACTGCCGAGAATTTACTAACATCTACTGAAAAAATGGCAACTTCTTGCGAGGATATCAAGAAAAATGTATCCACAATCTCTTCCGGAGCAGGCCTCCAGTCACAGAAGATATCTGAAGTTACAAATGCAATGAACGACATGATTATGGCTGTTCAGGACATAGCTAACAATGCTCAAAAGACTTCAGCAACCGCAGTCAATGCCAATGAACTGATGCAAGATATAGGACAACAGTCAGAATCTCTGATCTTACAAATGAATGGAATAAAATCTTCATCTTATGAATCTGTTAAGATCATAGAAAAGCTGAATGAAAAATCTGCTCAGATAGGTGAAATCGTAACCTTAATCACTAGTATTGCAGACCAGACAAACTTGCTGGCATTGAATGCTGCTATCGAAGCTGCAAGAGCTGGTGAGCATGGACGTGGTTTTGCTGTTGTGGCAGATGAAGTACGCAAGCTTGCTGAAGAGTCAGGTTCAGCAGCAAAAGAGATAGCTATCCTTATTAAAGACGTTCAAACTGAAACCACAAGTGCTGTCTATTCAATAAAACAGGAAACTGCGAAAGTTGAAGCTGGTTCTGCTGATCTAAATAAGACTGTTGGAGCTGTAAAAGATGCAATAACAGGTGGTGATGAAGTTGCCAGGATGGCACAGGAGATCGCAGCTGCCACAGAGGAACAATCTGCTTCCATAGAAGAAGTAACAGCTTCAATAGAAGATGTATCTTCTGTTTCGGCAGATTCTGCAACCGGCACTAAGAAGATTTCTGACACTATTGAAGAAGAGGCAATTCTTATGTCAGACCTCTCCCAAGAGGCACAGAATCTTGCAGACATGGCAGATCATTTGAGAGAAAGTATTTCAAGATTCAAACTGACATAGCTCTACATCTGAACAGGCCATTGATGGCACTGTTCTTTTATTATCTTTTTTAATGACCCGTGCCTCTTTTTTCATCATTGCGGAAATACTAAGTACCAATAAGCACACTATTTTATGATATCAATGGAAATAGAAGCTAAATTTTCCGTTCCTGATAAGGACATGTTTGATCATTTAATTAATGTTCCAACTATCGGTCAGTTCAAACCTGACACTGCAGTTAGGACCGCCTTGGAAGATACATATCTGGACACCGTAGACATGCTGATCATGTCAGAAGGATATTACCTAAGGCAGCGGAAAAAAGGACAGAGTATTATCTATACCCTCAAATCCCTCGGTGGATACGGGAAAGATGGAATAAGAAGCAGGGAAGAAATGGAATGTACTCTTGCCAATGATAAACCCATCGGAGATTGGGAAGAATCGCACATGAAAACTTTTCTTTCACAGCTTGTGGGAGCCAATTCTCTGGTGCCATTGTTTAAAGTTAACCACTTAAGGTATAACCGAAAAATATCTCATACAGAAAAGGAGAAGCAGTTTGCAGAACTTAGCCTTGATGATGTGAAGATTAGTGCCTGGGGAAAAGACATGAAATACCAGGAACTCGAAGCCGAGCTGTTACCAGATGCAGATCAGACTGAACTGGAAGCTCTTGCAAGCGTATTAAAGGAAGAGTTCGGTCTGATCCGGGGCAGTCCTTCAAAGTTCGAACATGGAATCATGTTACTGAATAGGGCTGACAACGAACCAGTAACTGAAGAAATTGTTACTTCACTTGATCCCTTACCCTTGCAGACCCTTTTTGAGAAATACCACATCGAAAGAATGCACGCCCGGAAAGTAACAGAAAATGCACTCCAGCTTTTTGATGAACTGAAAGGCATACATGGCCTGGGGAATGAGTATCGTCGTGTGACATGGATATGCTCCCTTGTACATGATATCGGAATGTATATCGATGTGCAGGACCATCATAAAGCCGGAAGGGACATTCTGATGTATTCGCCTCCCAAAGAATTGCCTGAGAAATTCCGGCCGATTGCCGTGTGGACAACCTTCCTTCACAAGAAGAAAATAGATAAGAAAAAACTGGATAAATTAAAGAGTAAAACCTTCGGGAAGCTGCCGGAGGGAATGCAGACGAATATCCTCAAAATAGCTGCTCTCATACGCATTGCAGATGGACTGGATTACAGTCGCATGAATTCCAAGTTATATAAGGTCATTGTAGACGATTACAATGTTATGGTCCTGGTCAAAGGAGAGGGGGCCTCCATAGATGCCGATAGAGCTGACACTAAAAGTGACCTGTGGCGTTTGATCTTTGATCAGATGATAGTATTCAGAGCTGAAAGCTGATGCCAATCTAACGAATGTGTTCCTCTATGGTATCGACCAGGGTTTTTAGAGTCTTGATCCTGGAATACCTCTTATCGTTCGATTCCACCACTGTCCAGGGAGCATAGTCAGTATCTGTCCTCAAGAGCATATCATCCACTGCTTTAAGATAAATATCCCACTTTTCCCTGTTCCTCCAGTCTTCAGGAGTGATCTTCCATTGTTTATCGGGGATTCTTTCTCTGCTTTGAAATCTTCGAAGTTGCTCTTCCTTGTCTATATGCAACCAGAACTTTACAATGATAGTTCCAAAATCAGTAAGAGTTTCTTCAAATTCATTTATCTCCTGATATGCTCGCTGCCATTGATCGTCCTTGCAGAAATTTTCCGCTCGTTCCACAAGCACCCGACCGTACCAGCTCCTGTCGAATATAGTAATATGCCCTGCCTCAGGCACTCTTCTGTAAAAGCGCCACAGATAATGGTGACTCTTTTCATAATCATTAGGGACTCCTATAGGTTCAACCTTGTAAAGCCTTGGATCAATTTTTTCGGCTATACGCCTTATATTACCCCCTTTGCCGGCAGCATCCCAGCCTTCAAAGGCAACTACAACAGGTCTTTTTTCCCTGAATAGTTCGTATTGCAGTTCACCAAGTCTTTTCTGATAGAGATCCTTTTCTTGTTCGTATTCTTCGTCTTCCATCATCAAGGAAAGATCTGCATTTAAGAGTCCAGGTGATGATGGCCTAAAATTATCTATTCTCTTTGGATCGGGCAGCAGACATTTGCTCTCCAGCTTGCTGTTGATATGCTGTTCCATCATTTCAAGGGCTGTGGAAAGTATTTTCAATGTTGCATGATTGAGGTTCTCTGTTTCCACTATTGTCCAGGGAGCATGTTGAAAATGAGTTTTTCCTATTACTTCATCTATCACGGAAAAATAGTTCTCATACTCATTTTCATAATCCAGCTCTTCATTGACAACGGATACAGGAATATCTTTTTTTTCGTATTCCCTAAGCCTTTTAGCTTGCTCTTCCTGGCTTATGTGCATGAAGAACTTCATTAGAAGGTACCCATCATCTGTAAGTTGCCTTTCGAAGTAATTTATCTCTCGCATGCAGTGATCTAACCCATTATACTTTGATCTCCGATCAAAGTGTTCAATTATGGCTCTGCTATACCAGCTTCTTTCAAATATGGCTATTTTCCCATATGCTGGTATTTTTTGCCAGAACCTCCACAACATAGGTTTTTTTGATTCTTCATCATTCGGTTTTACTGTCACGTGAAACCTTAACCCCATTGGATTAAATGCTAACATGCAACGATTGATAATAGTATCCATTCCGGAAGCGTGCCATCCTTCAAAAACCATCATTATCGGTATCTGCATCTTCCATGCCTTACGCTGCAGCTCTCCCATACGGATGTACAGTTCTTCTATCTGAAGCTTATAATCTTCCTTGCTTACGCGAAGGGACAGGTTAACACTTTCGAGCATTTGATCCTCTCTTTGAAATTCATATTTATCTGAATAATCCATGCTGGAATATGCTCCAGGCTATGAGGGCCACGCTTCCGGTAATAACTATCAATATGAAAGGTTTCAGGGATCTGCTGAACAACTCTCTGGAACCAGTTATTTTTATAAATACGGGCTTTGTCAGTGTGCTTATAATACTTGCCATTACTGCAGTTTCAGCAGCTGTCTGATAGGAGATGCTACCACCAAGTGCAAGAGCTGTCACAGATGCAGTAACTGCCGCACTGCTCACTATACCTCCCAAAGCTGTAGCATATGTACCTACAGGTCCTCCAAAAGTGTTGGCCGTATTTGCCAGCAAAAGAAAAAGAGCAAAAATCAAACCAAACTTAAAAGCAGGGCCAAGAGCAAAAGGCGAGCCAATCTCAAGTGTCTCCGGGGTGACCTCCATCTTCTGCCTTTCGAACAGTACAAGCATCACTGTAGCAAGACCCATTATTAGAAAAGGAGGAAGCATAAGCAATGCAGTCCTGCCACTGGTATCCACAATTATAGCTATGACAAGATCTCTGATGAGCATGGATATGACTGCCAGCATAGAACCCATGTATATGTTCTCTGTGAGGTTGATCCTCCTGCGTGAAATGGTTGCCAGTGCTACAATGGTAGCTTCACTACTGACCAGACCGCCCAGAAGCCCGGAGTAAGCTATGCCTCCTTTGGAACCCATTTTTTTGAGAGATAGATAGTTTACAAAACTAATAGATGACACAAGGACAACTATAAGGATGGCTGATTTGAGATTAAGCACATCATAAATGGGTTCGTTAGGCACTAAGGGATACAACACAAAAACTACTGCCAGGAATTTCAGTGCACCTGCGATATCTTTTTCAGACAAATGCTCTGCCAATGAGTGCAATGGTTTTTTTTCAATAAGCACAAATGTTAGAACAACAGCGAAAACAATTGGAACCAGGAACATACCACTGCCTACCAAAATACCTAAAAGGTATGTAAAAAAGAGAGCAATCGCACTGGTAAGGCCAGAACGCCCATAGACTATGTTCACTGCGTATACTGTAAGAATGCAGGAAAAAAACATAAAGATGGTAGTTATAAGGAGTATATCAAAGGAAACGTAAGGTTGCATGAATGTAGCTAACATGCCGATAAGACATGTAATGGTAAAGGTTCTTACTCCTGCGTAGATCTTCTTGCTGGTCCTCCAGTGCTCACGTTCGATCCCTATGAGTATCCCTATCATGAGAGATACTCCCAGTTTTTGGAAAAAATTTACAAGGAAAGGATCAAGTCCCAGTTGATTTATCAAGTCCATTATTTGCATGATGCCTTCTCTTTACCTGCGTAAAGTGATAATATATATTTGACCCCATATATATTATATCCTCGACAGATTTTTATTTTGTAGATATGAATTACATTGAAGAAGAGTAAGAGACAATTTCACAATACATTTAAATTGTGCGGGTACTTTCTTTGCAGACCCCATTAATTAAGAGTGTTCTATATGCCCTGGATATTGAAGAAGAAATGCATAGCCTGTAAAAAGTGTGTTAAGCGATGTCCAGTGGATGCAATTTCCATTTCCAGGGACAAAGCAGTTATCGATGACCACATGTGTATCTACTGTGGCAAATGCGTGAAAGTATGCCCTGTACATGCTGTCCTGAAAGATAGGGAAAAAGTGAAAATGGATGTGGAAAGCAACGTCAAGTCATTCCGCAAGAAAATGAAAAGCCACAAAGGTCCTGGTACAAAAAGCCGCATGGTGAAAGGGGAAGTAAAACAGCTTGAAAGGCAGAGAAAGATAATACAGGGTATTATCCGGGAGCTCAGGCGTCTTAAACCTTGACCGCCCGCTCATGCATGAACTCCCTTCATTTTTATTCATGCACAAAACTTTAATTATCAGGAAAACCAGGAATACTTATGGACCAAGAGTGGAAGGATAGTATTTCAAAGCAATCTGTGGTTTTCATGATCATTGCAGGTTTGATCTGCATGGCATCCTCGATCATATATGCAATATTTGAAAGCATTAACCGATTTTCGGAACCTGGCCAGATAGTCCTGTCCCTGGGGCTTGCAGGGATAAGTATTCCTTTTATCATGGTTGGCCTGAACCTACTCTTCCCTTTGAAGTCAAGTACAGGCTTTCTTTTATCGCTTGGTTCCATATTATCTGCTTCAGGCGTCCTTGGTTTCATCCTCCTTTATCCTGATGCCTGGTTCTATCCTGAAGTGGCATACGTAATGATTGCTTATGCTGCAGGAGTTTTCCTGCTGTTATTCAACATCATGTTGCAGCAATCCGGAAATATTTCAGTTACTATCGATCGCAGATCCAAGCCCGAAAATATCGACAGAGGCAACACTATGTATTCCGGAGAAAATCAATTAACAGCAGCCCTTAGCAGTATGATGGTTTCCCATATACTACACCCCGCAAGTGAATTTTCGAGGTGGAACTCTACCTGTCATGAAAATGAAATATATACATGTGATACTGAGATAATCATGAAAGATACCGAACAAAATAAAATCTGTACAGCAGAGTCGTCAACGGAGAGCATGCCGGAAACAGTGTTTCCGGAAACAATGATAGATCAGACCCCGGAACCACTTGAAACCATAGGAAGTCTGGCAACGACCACTGACAGTATTACAGAGGATGTCACTGCTGGAACAAAAGTCAAAAGCTTCGTTTCAATGAAAAGAACTGACATCAAAAAAGATGACCACATGAGGGAAGCAGCCCATAAGATATTGAGATTCCATTTTGGAAGGATGCTTAAACATGAACGTGGCACAATGCTGGGTAAGGATATAGAAGAACTACATGATATGCGAGTTGCAGCCATGCGCATGCGCTCCGTGTTGGAGGTATTCAATGGTCATCTGGACATGGATGTAATGAAAACTTTTTTCAGGGGCATTAAAGCAACACGCAGATCCCTTGGAGCTGTACGGGATCTGGATGTGTTCATGGAAAAGATACAGCATCATATTGGATCGCTTCCGGAGCAAAGAATGTCGGAACTGGATGAGCTTATTGGCACCCTTCTGATCGAAAGAGACAAGGCAAGAGGCTTGATGCTGCTGCATCTTGATAGCAGTAAGTATGATAAGTTCAAGCTCAAGTTCACACAAGTGCTGGAAAAAGAAGGAGGATGGGAAGAATCTCTGGTAGATAAGTATGGCAGGCCTCTGCCCCACAGAGTAAGGGATGTCCTGCCCCCTCTTTTGTATAATCAGCTCGCTACGGTAAGGGCCTACGATGATCTTGTGCATGGAGATGAACCTTCCTATGAAATGTTGCATGCTTTGCGCATAGATGTGAAGATCCTAAGATATACCCTGGAATTCTTTGAGGAGGTCCTGGGAGAAGAAACAAATAGCCTGGTCAAAGACCTCAAAGCACTGCAGGACAATCTTGGTGACATTCACGATGCAGTAGTTGCAATGGAATTACTGAAAAACTATTTGAAATACGGGAAATGGGGTTCTAGAGGGAGCAGGAAATCGGGAGAAGAGCATATAATATTATCAGAGCCTGGAATAGAAAATTATCTTGCCTACCGTAAGAACGAGATCAAAGAATTATTTGAAGCTTTTCCGGAAGTATGGGCGAAAGCAATGGACCCGGATTTCGGGACCAGGTTCTCAGGTGTGGTCGCCTCACTATACCACGATTGAGACCGTGCATAACCCAGACTGATATAGAGACTATATACATGTCGATAGGGCTATTGCTAATAAGTATAAAATGTTATTATAGATGAACAAATATTTTGTGAGAATATCTCGTTACGATGGTATTCCATGAAGTTGTGTTCAGGTAGTGGCACATATGTTGACTGGAAAGTTTAAATCTAACTTAAATTATATATTGTGATATAGATGGTGAAAAAAATAGTCAAATTTGTTAACCGTGAGATAAGTTGGCTTTCTTTTAATGAAAGAGTGCTGCAGGAGGCAGCAGACCCTTCATTGCCATTGCTGGAGCGCCTGAAGTTCCTTGGTATTTTCTCATCTAACCAGGATGAGTTCTTCAGTGTGAGAGTAGGCACCGTTCACAGAATGATAGATGCGGGTGTGAAATCCAGTGAAATAATCGGGGATTCTCCAAAGAAAACAATGAAAATGATCCATAAAAGGGTACTGCAGCTTAGAGATAGATTCGATGAGATATTTATAGAGCTTGAAAAAGAGCTCGAAAAAGCAAATATATCCATTATCAATGAAACAGAACTTAGCCCACAGCAGCAGGACTTCGTTCGGGATTACTTTATTTCCAAGGTGCGTCCCAGGCTTGTACCCATCATGTTCAGGGAACTCAGGAAATTCCCTTATCTTAAGAACCAGGCCATATACCTGGCAATTGCAATGTACAAGTACCGTGACCCACAGGATTTTAACTACGCCTTGATCGAGGTTCCTGCAGACGTGTTACCCCGTTACCTTCCATTGCCATCAGACACTGACACTCAGTACATAATAATGCTGGATGATATAATACGCTTCGGTCTTACAAACATTTTCTCTATCTTCGATTATGATTCCATAATTGCATACACCATCAAACTGACCAGAGATGCTGAGCTTGACATAGATGACGATGTGATGAAAAGTTTCTTTGAAAAGATCTCTGAGGGTCTAAAACAAAGAGAAAGAGGAGAACCTGTGAGATTCGTATATGACAGGGAGATCCCCGAAGATCTGCTCCATATCATCCTTGAGGGTCTGAAACTAAAAAACTTTGAAAATATAGTTCCCGGTGGAAGATACCACAATGCACGGGATTTCATGAACTTTCCGGATGTGGGTACCAGTTCCCTGCTATATGAAAAAAGCAAACAGATAAGGCATCCGGACCTGCCAGTTAACCGTAGTGTCCTTGATGTGATACACAGTAAAGATGTGATGCTCTGTTACCCATACCATTCTTTTGACCATATGATAGACCTGTTAAGAGAAGCAGCTATAGACCCTAACGTGACAGACATCAAAATGACATTCTACCGGGTAGCGAAGAATTCCAATGTTGTAAATGCCCTTATCAACGCTGTAAAGAATGGCAAATCTGTGACCGTGGTGATCGAACTGCAGGCTCGCTTCGATGAAATGGCCAACATCTACTGGACACAGAAACTGGAGGAGGCAGGTGCTACCATTATAGATGGGGTACCGGGACTTAAAGTACATGCAAAGCTCTGTGAGATAACAAGGATGGAAAACGATATACCAGTAAGCTATGCGTGTATAGGCACCGGTAATTTCAATGAGGCCACCGCTCATGTCTATAGTGACCATTCATTGCTAACTTCCAATCCTGCCATCACTAAGGAAGTGAAACATCTTTTCGATTTCTTTGAACATACTTACAAGCATATAAGCTATGATCACCTCATAGTTGCACCTCACTATATGCGCAACAAGATCTATCGGCTTATCAATATAGAGATTCGCAATGCCAGGACTGGAAAAAAGGCTTATATGTACCTGAAGATGAACAACCTTGTGGACCGCAGGATGATAGAGAAACTGTACGATGCCAGCCAGGCAGGAGTAAAGATCCGCATGGTAATAAGGGGCATATGCTCCCTTGTTCCCGGAATAAAGGGACTCAGTGAGAACATAGCGATCACAAGCATAGTAGACAAGTATCTGGAGCATTCCAGGGTATTCATTTTCTGTAATGGCGGCGACGAGAAATATTTCATTTCTTCTGCGGACTGGATGGTGCGCAACCTTGACAGAAGAGTAGAAGTAGCAGTCCCTATTTACGATATTTCCATACAGAAAGAACTTAAGCAGTTCATGGAGACCCAATTTGCTGATAATACCAAGGCACGTATCATTAATAAGGAACAAAATAACAAGTATGTAAAAAGGAATCTTTCAAGTGATATAAGGAGATCACAGGACGAACTGTATACTTTCTTTAACGACAAAGCTTCCGGAAAAGGTGGGACGCAATGAAATTCGCTGCTATAGACGTTGGTTCAAATGCAGTGAGGCTTTTGCTTGCAAGGGTGGAAGAGGAAAGTGTTCGTCCCGTGTATGAGAAGGTTTCCCTTTTCAGAATGCCGATACGGCTGGGAGAAGATGCATTCCCCCACAAAAGAATATCAGAAGAAAAGATCCAGCAGCTTGTCAAGACCATGATGGGCTTTAAGTACCTGATGGACGCTTTCGAACCTGCGGACCATATGGCATGCGCTACATCAGCCATGCGTGAAGCTAACAACAACAGGGAAATAGTTGACCGTATCCGCAAGAGAAGCGGGATCGAGCTTTCCATCATCAGTGGAAAAAGAGAAGCCGAGATAATTTATTATAACCACGTAGAAAGACTGGCTGACGATAATAACAATGTATGTCATCTGTATGTGGATGTTGGCGGTGGCAGCACCGAAATAATCGTTTTCGATGAAGACAAGATAATGGAATCCCGGTCTTTTGATATTGGAAGCATACGTATACAAGAGGGGCTGGTGACCAGAAGGGATTGGGAAGATATGAAGCTGTGGGTAAAGCATGTTTCTTCCCGCTATCAGCCAATATCCGCAGTGGGAAGCGGAGGGAACATAAATTTTCTTTTCAGTATGTCCAAAATAAAAGATGGGGAACCTTTTGAATACAACAAATTAAAAAAACTGCATAGTTACATCCGTTCGTTCACCATGGAACAACGTATATCAGAATTGGGAATAAGACCTGACAGGGCAGATGTGATAGTCCCTGCAGCAAAAATATATCTTTCGGTAATGAAATGGAGTGGAATCTCGGAGATGTTCGTGCCGCAAATGGGACTGGCCGATGGTATCATCCATGTGTTGTACAGTAAACACAAGCAGAAGTTTGTATGATAACTAAAAAGAGTGTGCCTCAGGACTCATAGGGTTCATCACTGTTCAGAAAATGATCTCATCACAGGCACACATAATAATTTTTAAGCATCCTTTATTTCTTTTCCAATGCCTATAGCCACTTGCCTTGGATCATCAGCAAGGTAAATGCTTCTTCCTACTATTACCCAGTCAGCTCCTGCTTTGATGGTATCTGCAGCGCTTCCACCCTGGGCACCCACACCGGGGGATATAATGGCTAGATCATCCCCTATTATACTGCGGATCATTTTTACGCGCTCAGGACGGGTAGCCGGCGCAACAACACCCGCAACCTTTGCATTTGCTGCCATCTGTGCCATATCCTCTGCTGCCTTCTGCATGAAATCCAGAGCTCCGGGGTGGCTCATCTCTGTAACCACATATATCTCTTTACCATGCTCTTCGGCAACTTCCACACACATCTTAAGACTGTCAGAACCGGTAAAAGCATGCACAATTACAGCATCTGCTCCCGCCCTGAACACCTCCTCACATATCAGACGGTCAGTGTTAGGTATGTCAGCGACCTTGAAGTCAGCTATCACTGGTGCCATTTCTGCAATTTCGCCTATGATGTCTTTTCCTGTTGCCAGGACCAGAGGATAACCTATCTTGATTGCATCCACGTGGCCTTTTACGCTTTGGACTATTTTAAGCGCCTGCAGTCTGTCTGTAACATCCAGGGCAAGTATGAGTCTTGTATCCTTTATCATGAATAATCCCTCCTGATTTGTTATTTATGATCTTTAGAAAGCCTGCTCCTTACAGCTGCCACAAGCAGAGGCAAAGTAATTGTTGCATCAGAATGAACAGTGACAGAACGGGCACTTTCACTTACCTTGCCCCAGGAACGTGCTTCATCAAGTGTGGCACCACTCAAGCCCCCTGTCTCAGGAGTATCCATGGTAAGCTGTATAGCATACTCAAATTCCTGGTGGGTCACGAGCATGGACTGGAAAATATAGTTCTTGGGAACTCCACCACCGATTAGCAATGCACCTGGATTTTTTGCTTCGTAGCAGACATCGATTATCTCCCTCATATCAGCGAATGCGTCGACATTAAGAGTATGCATCTGTTTGTACAGCCAGGCCTGCAGCCCTATCATTGAATCCTGGATAGCAGGGCAGTACACAGGCACGTTCATGTCTGCAGCAGTACGCAATATGGAGTTCTTGTCATCGATGTTATTACCGATATGCGTCATGAATTCTCTGATGGATATTGTCCTGTCACCTATATCAGAGAATATCGCCTGCATCTTCTCTTCAAAATCCGTAAAATGATGCTCAGGCAGGAACACATCATAGATGCGGTTTATTTCCTGGTGTTTGAGTTCCACATCATCAGTTTGCTCACTGCCTTTGTAATGGTGCAGGCCCATGGATTCCACTAGCTCATGCACCATGTTTGCTCCTGTTGTGACCAACACGTCTATGTAGCCATCTCTGATAAGGTCGGCTACAATGGCACGCATGCCTGCTGGCACCATGGCTCCGGCAAGTCCGAAGAAACTGGTGCTCTTGTTGCTTAACATCTCATGATAGATATCTACTGCATCAGCTATCCGGCCTGCTCCAAAAGCACAACCATCCAGCGCATGTATCAGTTCGTCCACGCTCATGCCAGCTGTGATCCTGGCCTGATCGATCGGACACTGAAGACTTTCTTCCATTGAATGATGAACCATTTAAAAGCCCTTCTTTTTGTACGTTTACAGCATTCATGTGTTTTAAGGTTTCTTCATACAAGAAAGACTGACATAATT
The DNA here is from genome assembly GCF_041305605.1 of Methanomethylovorans sp. Taxonomy (GTDB): domain Archaea; phylum Halobacteriota; class Methanosarcinia; order Methanosarcinales; family Methanosarcinaceae; genus Methanomethylovorans. The sequence goes on along the minus strand of NZ_JBFYLB010000011.1, from coordinate 2,057 downwards.
TAAAATGCATTACTACCATATTTAAAGCAAAATCCATACTATATACGAATGACCATAGAAATAGAACCCATATTCAATGAACCTGCACTTGTTGTGAAAAATGAACTGACATCCCTGGTGATAGCAGACATACATCTTGGAATAGAATGGGACCTGTATGCAAGTGGTTTTTCCATACCCAGCCGCATGCAAAAAGGTCTTGACCGCATTCTGGGATATATCCAATCCGTAGAGCCTGACAGGATCATCCTTCTGGGTGACGTGAAACATAACGTGCCCCAGATCTCCTGGCAGGAAAGGGACGAGCTCCCTTATTTCCTGAGAACTCTGGCAGAACACGCGCATGTGGATATCCTTCCTGGAAACCATGATGCTGGCATAGAGTTCCTTCTTCCTGATGGGAAAGATGTGCAGTTGCATTCTTCCAGAGGGACTGTTATAGATAGTGTGGGATACTTCCACGGTCATACCTGGCCTGCTCCCGAACTACTTAAAGTAGAGTACATGATAGCGGCACACAACCACCCCACTATCCGTTTTACAGATCCTCTTGGCCATACGGTGGTGGAACCTGCCTGGGTGCGCACCCGGCTAAAAAAAGAAGTATTACAGGCACATTACAGTAGCATGGACCTGAATGAGGATTGGCGGAACCCACAGGTGTTCATAATACCGTCTTTCAATGAACTTTGCGGAGGAGTTGCATTCAACGAGTCGCTGGAAGATGACCTGCTGGGACCCATATTTTCATCAGGGGGAGTGGAACTCGATAATGCAGAGCTTTATCTGCTGGATGGTACAAATCTGGGGCTTTTGAAAAACGTGCGTAAATTACATGGTCCGAAAAAAGACCGTAAGGGAAGAAGGAAGGGGCAAAAATGAGTTTTGGAAATCTATTCGATGCATTTGATCCGAGAATTCAGGAGACTCTGGTAAAACTTGGATTCAAGGCACCTACGGAGCCCCAGGATAAAGCCTTTCCCCATATACTAAAAGGTGAACATACTTTTCTCATAGCTCCTACTGGTTCTGGTAAAACGGAATCTGCCGTATTGCCTATCTTTAACCACATCCTTGCAAGATCCCCGGAAGAGAGAAAAGGCATATCAGCCCTCTATATCACACCCTTGCGGGCATTGAACAGGGACATGCTCTCGCGCATACAGTGGTGGGGCAAGGAGCTTGGTATCAACGTGCAGGTCCGTCATGGAGACACTTCACGTAACGAACGCCAAAAACAGTCACGCAGACCACCGGACTTTTTGATCACGACACCTGAAACCTTGCAGGCAATGTTCACAGGCAAGTTGCTGCGTGAAGGTCTGAGCTATGTAAAACATGTGGTAGTGGATGAGATCCATGAGCTAGCTGCTTCAAAAAGGGGAGCGCAGCTTGCAGTGGGCCTTGAAAGGCTGGTGGAGCTTGCAGGAGAGTTCCAGAGAGTGGGACTTTCTGCCACTGTAGGCAATCCTGAGGAAATTGCACGGTTCCTTGCAGGATCAGAGAGAAACGTGGTTGTGTTGCAGGTTATCATGTCCAAATTCCTGGAGTTTAATGTGGTGCGCCCGCAGATAGCTGCAGAGGACATGGACGTATCACAGCTGGTAGGATGTGATATTGAGTTTGCAGCTCACCTCAGATGCATCCGGGACATCGTACAAAGGCATGAGTCTACTCTGGTCTTCGTCAACACAAGACAAAGTGCTGAAGCACTGGCATCAGGTTTCAGGATAATGGGTGAGTCCATAGGAGTACACCATGGTTCCCTATCCGTGGAAGCACGTATCGAAGCTGAGGAATCTTTCAAGGCAGGGGACCTAAGAGGCCTTATATGCACTTCTTCCATGGAACTTGGCATTGATATCGGCAAGGTGGACCATGTCGTACAATATGGATCTCCACGGCAGGTTTCTAGGCTTTTACAAAGAGTGGGACGCGCAGGGCACAGGATACACGAGATTTCCAGAGGTACCATTCTCGCGGTGGGACAGGACGACGTTGCAGAGAGCATGATGATCGTGATGTATGCTCTCGAAGGGAAGGCGGAAGAGATATCA
>NZ_JBFYLB010000010.1:0-10179 GCF_041305605.1 Methanomethylovorans sp. | reverse complement strand
TCGCTTCGGTTATTGCTCACGGATCTGCCAGAGATGGCTCTGATGCAGGAAAATCTTCATGCCCTTAATAAGTTCTTCAGTCTTTTCAGCATATTGGACGAGTCACTCGCCTATTTATCCGAAAGTTTCACCTCTCACATTTACGATAGTAATGATCTTGCCAGGATGCACACAACTGTAGCGGATAATGAAGACTTCCAATTCTTTTATAATAATCTATCAATAGCATTACAGGGAAAAGACCAGAAGGAATTCGATGAGAGTTGTATGCAGCTCTGTACAACATTTCTAAATACATGGAAACTATATCCACTGATAGCAGATTATGAGTTATCCGTGAAATGTTTACTTTCTCATATCCAGAGCCTCTCCTTAACGTTAGACAAAATATCTTGAAAGCACATATATCCTAAATAGGATATTTTCTCCACAATTTCTATCCTAATACGGCAAACAAACTCATATCCAAGGAAACATATTTATTTAGCATCACCAACTTGGCCTCATGCATAAGTATTCTGTCAGATGCCCTATCTGTGACGAGGTGCAAGATCCGATGTCTTTGGCATGCAGCAAAGGACATGATGTACTTTTACGCACTTCTTACGAGGCTTCACAGCTGATTCCCAAGGATCTGCCTGGGATCTGGAAATTCTACGATTGGCTTCCTGTGGAAGGTATTATCCGGGAAGGTACAGGCAACACGGTCACATATAAAAGTGAAGCTTTTGCAAGGGAACTGGGCCTTTCTGACCTATATATAGCTTATAACGGATACTGGCCAGAGAAGCATGCTTCCATGATGACATGTACTTTCAAGGATCTGGAAGCGTACCCTACCATGCAGAGATTGTTGGAAAGGAAGGATAACAGGATAATGGTTGTTGCTTCAGCAGGGAATACAGCCCGTGCTTTTGCACACGTATGTTGCATAACAGGACAGCCATTGCTGCTTGTTGTTCCGGAGAAGAGTGCCCATCGGCTCTGGACCCTTCATGAAGATACATCTCCAATATGCTTGGTAACTGTGGAAGGGGATTATTATAATGCTATTGAGCTTGCCAGTAATGTGGCTTCAAAAGAGGGGTTCGTAAGTGAAGGAGGAGCAAAGAATGTGGCACGCAGGGATGGCATGGGCACAGTCATGCTGGATGCAGTACTTACTATGAAAAAATTGCCCATGCATTATTTCCAGGCCGTGGGGAGCGGGACCGGTGGGATCTCTGCATGGGAAGCTGCCATAAGGCTCATCCGGGATGGACGTTTTGGCAATGTATTGCCACAACTACATCTTGCACAGAACCTGCCATGTGCACCTCTTATCAGTATGTGGTCAGGCAATATTGCAACTAAAGGTACAGTGGATGAAAAGTGTCCAAAGGATATGTACGATGATGTTCTTTTCAACAGGAAACCACCATTTTCGATCGTAGGGGGTGTACGGGATGCCCTGCAAGCCACAACCGGCAGGATCTATGGTATTGATAATGCTGCTGCTGCACATGCACAGCAATTGTTCGAAGAATTGGAAGAGATTGATATAAATCCGGCTGCTGCAGTTGCTGTTGCTGCGCTTATGGAGGCTGTCGAAAAAGGCACCATAGGCAAGAATGACAGTATCGTGCTTAACATCACAGGCGGGGGAATGGAAAGGCTGCGCAGGGACCACAATTTGTATCCTATTATTCCAGACATGCGGGTCTCTGCCCATGACCCGGAAGCAGAGTTCAAGATAGCAGAAAAAGTTGCAGAGAAGTTTCAGAGGTAAGAATATGAGAGATGTTACAACACTAACCATTCTGGGTGGTGTCAATAAGGAAGGATTTACTGAGTGCATTGACAGAGTACAAGTTAACAAAGGCGAGATCATAGGCATAGTTGGCCCCACTGGTTCGGGAAAAAGCACTCTCATCGATGACATTGAGCAGCTTGCGCGGGGCGATACATCCTCGGGGAGGCACATACTTATTAACGGGGAAGTGCCGGATGCCTCTATCAGAGTGGACCCCCGGCTTAAACTGGTAGCGCAGCTCTCACAGAAAATGCATTTCCTGGCAGATATGACAGTAGAGGATTTCCTTGTAATGCATGCCAGAAGCAGAGGAAAAGGACCGGAACTTGTAGAGAGGGTTTTGCAGCTTGCCAATACCCTTACCGGGGAACCTATAGCTCTCCATCATCATCTTACGGCACTGAGTGGTGGGCAGTCACGCTCCCTCATGACAGCTGACATTGCAGTTATCAGTGACTCCCCTGTGGTGCTCATCGATGAGATCGAAAATGCAGGTATCAGAAAGCAGGAAGCTCTGGAACTGCTTGCATGCGAAGGCAAGATCGTGGTAGTTGTGACCCATGATCCTGTACTGGCCCTCATGGCCACCCGCAGGATAGTGATGAAGAACGGAGGCATGGTGGACGTTATCACTACAAGTTCACAGGAACAGCAGATATGTTGCAAGATAGCTGAAGTGGATAACTGGCTGCTCTCCCTCAGGGAAACCATCCGCAGGGGCGATCTTGTTGAGGGAACGGTATGAAACTTGTTGTACTTGCCGGAACTCCGGGCTCAGGTAAAACGTCTGTGCTGTTGCACACGATCAAAGCTCTTGTATCTCTGGGAAACAGCCCTGCTGTGGTCAAAATAGACTGCCTGTGGACAGATGATGACCAGAGGTTCAAAAGACTTGAGATACCGGTTCGGGTAGGGCTTGCCAAAGACATGTGCCCGGACCATTTTACTATTTACAATATAGAGGACATGCTGAAATGGGCAGGATCACAGGGTGCTGACATACTGCTTAATGAAACTGCAGGCCTTTGCCTGCGGTGTGCTCCCTATCCTGATGATTGTCTTGCCGTGTGTGTTATCGATGTCACTACAGGGCCGAACACTCCTCTTAAGGTCGGCCCGCTGCTCACCACCGCAGACGTCGTGGTCATGACAAAAGGAGACGTGGTTTCCCAGGCAGAGAGGGAAGTGTTCAGGGAAAGAGTTCTTGATGTGAATCCAGGATGCAGTATTGTGGAAGCCAACGGCCTGACAGGTAAAGGCTCTTTCGAGCTGGCTGAACTGATAAGTGCTTCTCCTTGTACAGGTACGGAAATGGAGTTAAGGTATAATCCCCCTCTTGCAATTTGTTCCCTGTGTACCGGTGAAATGCGGGTGGCTCGCAAACACCACATGGGAGTTTTGCGCAGCCTTGACGGTTCCATGGAATACAGAGGTGAGTGAACAGTGGACAAGATCCTGTCCCTGCTGCCCGGATATAATTGCGGCAGCTGTGGCTTTAAGCAATGCAGGGATTTTGCCGCACAGATCACCGATGCAGCAACCCTTGCAAGCTGTCCTTTCCTAGAGAGAGATATGTTCAGGACAAACCTGGAGCAGTTAAAAGGGCTTGTGGGCAAAGAGAAAACCGAAGATGAGGTAATTGGCATCATTGATGGCCTTAGAGCCGATCTTTCACTTGGGCCCCTCCAGGAAGAATGTTCCTGCAGAGAGGATATCCACCCTTTGGATGTTTCTCTTGAGGTAGAAATAGGTGACATACTGCGCTATAGGCCTCTTGGCTGCCCGATCACACATTTTGCCCGGGTGATAGACAAGTCTCCGGGTATATACACTGTACACATAGTAGGACCTTTGCACAGGCTTGGAAAGAATGATCCTGCTTTCAAGGACGCGGGTTTATGTATGATCCTCGCTTTCGAAGGCATAGTGGTGAAAGGAAAAATTCCATCAGTATGCCAGACAGTGAAGTTTCTGCCTGAACACTGCATGATGCAGAAAGTGCATTCCGGTATCGTGGTTTCTGTAGAGGGCCGCAGGCTTCGTATAGAGGCCATTGACCTTAAAGTATGGTAGACCAGAAGTAACATGAGGACACAGAATGGATAATACCCCTTCAGCAGCAGTGATCAGGAGCATGAAAAAAGCAGGTGTGGATTTCGTGGTCAGTGTACCCTGCGTGAACCTGAAGGACCTTATATTGATGGTTGATAAAGACCCGGATATCATCCATGTGCCGGTCACAAGGGAAGAAGAAGGCGTGGGCGTATGTGCGGGAGCATATATGGGTGGAAAGAGAACTGTGATGCTGATGCAGAATTCGGGTCTGGGGAATTCCATTAATGCCCTTGCTTCCCTTAACAAACTTTATGGTATACCCTTACTCATGATCATGAGCCACAGGGGCGTGGAAGGAGAACCGGTCTGTGCACAGGTGCCCATGGGAGAACTTACCCCCCATTTACTTAAGATAATGAATATACCCTATTTTGTGCCATCTTCTAAACAGGAGGCAGAGGCCATCATAGTTGAAGCCATGGCCACTGCACAGGAAAAAAAAAGCCCTGTGGCTGTGCTGCTAAAGATAGGTTTCTGGAGGTTATGATGATACGTCTGGATGCCATTGATGCCATTGCAAAGAAAGCCAGAAAAGACGGAGCACTCTTAATAAGTAACATCGGCATACCATGCAAGGAACTGTATCATGTCTGCGATATGGCACACAACTTCTATATGCTGGGTTCTATGGGACTTGCTTCATCCATAGGTCTTGGTTTGTCCCTTGCAAAGCCTCAAAGACAGGTCATAACTATCGAAGGTGATGGTTCCATGCTTATGAATCTGGGTAGTCTTGCCACCATAGCAAGCCAGCACCCTACAAATTACCTGCTGATAATAATAGATAATGGCACATACGGTTCAACGGGTGATGAGCCTACAGCCACATCATTGTACACTGATCTTGCAGCCATGGCAAAGGGAGCAGGGATCTGGGAAGTATATACCACAGACACTCCGGAAGGGCTGATGCGGTTACTTGAAGAAGTAAAAAGCGGGGTCATAGTTGTCAAAGTGCAGCCTGGAAATGCGCAGGTTCCGGTTATCGGCATGTGTCCGGAGGGTATACTGGAGCGGTTTATGGATGAGATGTCGGATAATACTTATATATAAATGTGTCTGCATTTCCTCCTTTCCAGCATATATGGTAACGCGCTATGGATTGTTTTTAGCAGCTCTACTTCAAGATTCACAAAGAGTTGCGTAATATTGAAATATTATTATCTCTCTACATATTTTAATCTCTAGTAAGGAGGGTTTGCATGGGTTTTATGAGCGAATTTAAAGAATTCCTTTATGAATATAAGGTAATACCACTGGCTATCGCTTTTATTATGGGTATCGCAGGTACAGCACTTGTAAAATCATTTGTGGATAACATCGTCATGCCAATTATCACTCCATTTGTTCCCGGGGGTGCATGGCAAACTGCTACAGTATCCCTTGGTCCTATTGTTCTCAGCTGGGGAGCATTTTTGGGAGAGGTGATCAATTTCGTAATTATTGCATTTGTGGTCTTTATCATTGCAAAGAAAGTGCTGAAAGAGGAAAAGGTCGCCAAGAAATGACCTTCTTTTTATCCTTTTCTTTTTTTGCGTTCTTTGTGTTCAGATGATTTATGCAAGTAGTGTGGCTTGAGAAAATAGGAAATATTTATATTGGACTAATTATAATAGTTGAGACGCATTAAGTTGTATTTCTTCTCTTTGTAGAGAATAAATATCCATTGAGGTAAATCAATTGATACCCACTGTAGCTGTTCCGAAGGATTGTCATCTTAGAAAATCGTATATAGCTACATTTTATAGCATGTTGCAAACTGCTTCAATATCTTTTATATCTTTTTCTTTCAGAGGTTTTAGATCATGAAAGGCTCCCGAATCCTTATAGTTGAAGATGAACGGATCACCGCTCTTGATATCAAATACAGGTTGGAGGATTCGGGATATGTGGTGACGGGAATGGCATCATCCGGGCAAGTTGCCATTGAAAAGGCAGAAGGAACAAGGCCCGATCTGGTGCTGATGGATATAATGATAGAAGGTGATATGGATGGGGCACAGGCAGCTTTCCAGATCCACACTCGTTTTGGCATACCTGTGATATTCCTTACAGCCTACGCTGATGAGGATACCCTTAGAAGAGCAAAGATCGCAGAGCCTTTCGGATATATATTAAAGCCATTCGAAGACAAAGATCTCTATACTAACATAGAGATCACACTCTACAAGCATCGTGTCGAGCAAGAGCTCAAAGAAAAGGAAGCATGGGTATCAGCCACATTAAAAAACATGGCCGATGCTGTTATAGCTACAGACACATCGGGAACAATAAAGCACCTGAATCCCATGGCCGAGATCCTTACAGGATGGACGGAATCTAATGCAGTTGGAAAACCGTTAAGTGAAATAATCCAGGTATCCTACATAAATGGTGAAATGATCACTGACCTGGTCCTTAAGGTGCTTGAAAATGGAGTTTTTGAGGGTCGGGACGATGAAGATCTGCTATTGTTCAGCAACGGTCTAAAATATCCAATTTCAATCACAGGTACTTCCATTAAGAACGACAAAAATGAAGTTATTGGTATTGTCTATGTTTTTGCAGACATAACCAGACAAAAGCAGGAAAAAGAAAATCTTCTGAATGCCAAGCTAAGCGCTGAAACTGCAAATAATACAAAGAGCGAGTTCCTAGCCAACATGAGTCATGAATTACGTACCCCTCTTACATCTATTATAGGTTTTTCAGACCTTCTCCTTGAAGAGACATTCGGTGAGCTTAACGAAAAACAGCATAAGTACTTACAGAATGTGTCATCCAGCGGGAAGCATCTTCTGGACCTTATCAATAGCATTCTTGATCTTTCAAAAGTGGAAGCCGGAAAAATGCAGATGGCATATGAGCATTTCAATGTCTCTGAGGTCATAAGTGAAATTAATGCTATTGTAGTTCCGCTGGCGTTGAAAAAAGGCATCTCTCTGGATATCAGTATAGATCCTAAAATGCATAATATGAGGGCTGATAAGCTGAAATTCAGGCAGATCATGTACAACCTTGCAAGTAATGCAATAAAATTTACTAACAATAGTGGTCATGTGTACATAGAAGGAACTCTTTCAGGAAAACTGGCGCAGTTCAGAGTAAAAGATGATGGTATTGGCATATCTAAAATAGATCAACTTAAGATCTTCAACCCATTTACACAGATCGATTCTTCAAGTACCCGTAAATATGAAGGTACTGGCCTGGGTTTGGCTCTGGTGAAAAAGTTCGTGGAATTGCATGGTGGTTATGTATGGGTGGAAAGCGAACTGGGTCAAGGCTCTATATTTTCTTTTATCATACCTTATGATGGTGTTCTTCCTACATCACAGAAACAAGCAACTGATAAATTACAGGAAACATCTATATAGGCACGCAGATCAGAAAAGCTGTCATTTGGCGCCAAATACATATTTATGTTATTTACACTGACCGGCATCAGCATTCTATTGCAGATTTACTTCTTGTCACAGGCAGATAAACCATATTTTACAGGAAATACAATAAATAAATATTTATAGTATTATTTATATTAAATAGTTTAATAATAATGTGTACCATTCTGTGGCACACGATCCGATCAAATCGGTCTGTATTCAATGATATGAGATCTAATTGGGATTGCCACAGTGTATGACTAACTAATAACTCTTTGATTGGTTGGATGGAAATAATGAGCAATGTCAAACCCCGGTTCACTATACTTGTTGTAGATGATGAACCAGTGAACGTAGAACTTCTGGAAGCTTATCTGCATTCGGAGCATGAAGTGATCACTGCTTTCAACGGGTTTGAAGCACTTGAGAGCGCACGTAATAAAAAACCAGATCTTATCCTCCTTGATATAATGATGCCTGACATCAATGGATTTGAGGTATGTAAGATCCTTAAGAGTTCTAAAGATACAGCTCATATTCCAATTATAATGGTTACTGCACTCTCAAATCGTGATGATCGTGCACGGGCAATAGAAGTTGGCACTGATGATTTCTTATCAAAGCCAGTTGATAGATTGTCCCTAAAGACCCGGGTAAATTCACTGTTAAGACTTAAAGCACTTCAGGACGAAATATTAAGGGAGAGAGACCAGGCACAGAACTATCTGGATGTTGCAGGTGTGATGTTCCTTGTGCTGGACAATGAAAAGCATGTCAAGCTCATCAACAAGAAAGGCTGTGAGATACTTGGTTACAGTGAAGACGAAGTTGTTGGAAAGAACTGGGTAGATCATTTCATACCTGTATACTTAAGGGATGAGGTCAATAAACTTCATTCGGATCTGATAATTTCTCCCCCTCTCGCCAATAATCTTGTCGAGAATCCATGTCTCACAAGTCAAGGAACCGAGAAGATCATCAGATGGAACAATGTGGCAATTAGAGATACTGCCGGTAATGTCATCGGTACACTTAGTTCCGGAGAGGATATTACTGATGCGAAGAAAGCAGAGTCTCTGATAAACATTCAGAAGATAGCAATGGATGCTGCCACAGATGGTCTGTCTATCCTCAATGAAAAAAGAGAGTTCGTCTATACCAATGAAGCACATGCACGAATGTACGGGTATGATTCTCCGTCTGAACTTCTGGGCAAAACCTGGGACATAGTGTATGATCCTGTTGACCTCGAGATATTTAGAACACAATACTTGCCGGAATTACTGAAAAAGGGTAAGTGGACAGGAGAGAGCAAAGGCAGGAAAAAGGATGGTACACTCTTTTTCCAGGAAGTATCTCTTACACTTCTTGATAACGGAGGAACGGTCTCCATTGTACGGGATATTACATCCCGCAAGGAAGCAGAGAACAGGTTGCAGGAATATGCACGCAACCTCAAGCGCTCTAATGAGCTTAAGGATCTATTCATTGATATCATGAGCCACGATATCCTCAATCCGGCAGGTGTGGCCAGAGGATTTACAGAGATACTTCAAAGTGCAGAAACAGATCAGGTTAAACTTCACAAACTTGGTATCATTGAAGAGAGTATTTCCAAGATCCTGGATACCATAACCAGCGCTGCCAACCTTGCACGGCTTGAGAGTGTTGAGGAAATAGAATTCATAGATCTCGACCTAAATTCAATGATCCTTGAAGCCATTGACGCGTACAAGTACGAAATACTCGCAGTTGGTCTGAAAATAGAATATAAGGACACAGGTCCTCACTATGCAAGAGCAAATCCTATGATAAGTGGCGTTATCACCAATCTACTTGCAAACGCCTTGAAATACGGTTCCAAGGGAGGAAAGATACTAATAAGGGTTCACGATTCCAATGATGAATGGAAAGTGATACTCACCGATTTCGGGGACGGGATATCAGATGCGGACAAACCTTCTGTCTTCCAAAGATTCAAAAGGCTCAATGTTGGCGATATACAAGGACACGGTCTTGGGCTTGCGATCGTGAAGAGAACTGTAGATCTTCACGGAGGCAGGGTAGGCGTTGAGGACAACCCTGACGCCACAGGTACCCAGTTCTGGTTCACAGTTAAGAAAAGTGTGGGAAATCCCAGTTAAGACTATTTGCTGATCTTTTTAAGTAGTACATCTTCCGAATATGCCCTCAAAATCTCGGCCACGCTCCATGCCTGCGAAACACATCCTCTGGGTATGTGAGGTTCATTACCATCAAATATCTCTGAGATAGTGCCAATACCAGCTTCTGAAAGATGAGGTATAAAACAGTCCAGCAGTTCTTTTGCATACATCCTGCTCCTTAAAGAGTGACCTTTTGTTTTGCAGTAGGCCGAAATAAATGGTCCCAGGAGCCAGGGCCATACTGTCCCGTTATGGTAGGCAACATCTCTTTGAAGGACATTCCCTTCATATTTACCAATATAGGCAGCTTCATAGGGTGCCAGTGTCCTTAAGCCTCTGGGGGTCAGCAAATGCTGCTGTACTTTTCTCACAATGCTTTTTGCCTTCTCCTGGTCGGGCATGCAGTAGGGTAGCGATACTGCTAATATCTGGTTAGGTCTTAATGAGCCGTCTTTGTATTCTATTCCCTGTGCATCATAGCCAATGCAGTCATAAAGGCAATTCTGTTCTTCGTTCCAGAAGACCTGTTCAAAGTTTTTACGTACCGTTTCAGCCTTTTCTGCAAAACCCGGATCCTCTATGGCAAGCTTTGAAGCCATCTTTGAGGCAATGACCAGGGCATTGTACCACAATGCATTGATCTCACATGCTTTGCCTTTGCGGGATGTGATCTCAACATTACCCACTTTGGCATCCATCCATGTTAGCTGTCCATCATGGCATAGCAGATGATCTGTATCCACTT
>NZ_JBFYLB010000009.1:0-15796 GCF_041305605.1 Methanomethylovorans sp. | reverse complement strand
AGAGATGACAGGTCTTTGGAACTGTGCAGCTTATCCAGCTGTTGCAGGGCTTTCTCGCACATCTGGTCTTTGAGGCCAAGACTACCGTTCTCTATCCGCGGTTTGATCTGCGCAAAAAAGGAATCCATATCATGCTCAAGAGCAGAAGCTGGATCATGTGTTATCTTTTCAAGGATCTGCCTGTGCTGTAGGGAGAGCACACATATCTCGCTCTTATCCTGCTTTTCCATTCTGGAAAATACCTTTGACAGAGGAGTAAATAACCTCTGGATATTGTGATCAATATCTGATAACTGTTCTTTCAGAACGCTGATCTCATCTTCAAGTTGTTTTGCCCTTTCGAATTCCCGGCTGCTTTCAAGTTCATTGAGCCTGCTCTTCGCATCATGGACATCTTTTTTCATTGAACTTATCCTGGACTCAAGATGCTCGACCTTATTCTGGCTTTCCATAATCTGCTTCTGCATTCTGTTATAGTTCTCTACCTCCTCGGAGAGCTTATTAAAGGAATCCATTCTGGCCTTCTTGTCCCTGAGAGGTGCAAATAGCTCATCGACCAGATCTTCGAGGCCTGATAATGTGGATATGATCTTTTGCGATTCCCCAGGATAAATCGCTTTAATATAAAGCTGGCTTCTGTGCGTGTTCTCCACAACATTCTTAAGCGTGGATTTGGCAGTTACACAAAAATCAAAAGCATTATCAAGAGAAGTATCCTCAGGAGGTACCACTTTTTCAGTGATCAATCGCAGGTTGTTGGCTATATTTTCCCGGTTGGCATCCCCTACCTTTTCCACCCTCTTGTTAGCATTTTCAATAGCTTCGGCAGAAAGGAGGCTTTCTATTACCTCAGGTATATCAGTTAGCAAGATGTTGATCCCTTTGTATTTTCTGAGGATTAAAGGTTTGAGTTCATTGAACTCTTTTTCAGATTCTGTTGCAATGAACAGGGAAAGTTCATCGATATTCAACTTGACAGAAAGACCTTCTGTCTTTTTCTTTCCGAAAAGCTTGTCAATGAATTTCATATCTAATCAAAAAACGCAATATCTGTTTAAAAGACTATGGATGGCAGCTCTCAGCTATAAACTAATGAAAAATACAACACAAAAAAAGAAAAACTCTGATAAAATCAGAAGAATTTTGACACAAGGGATGACTTTACATCACAGCTCCCAAGGAACTCGCAATCACCACATAAAGGTATCTGTTTTCTTTCCGGCAGAAAACCGTCCTTTATTTTCTTTATGTTGCTGCATACCCCAAGCACCTGCCTTCTGTCATTTGCTCTGATCTTTGCAGGCCTTATGCAACCCGATCTGGAATAGATAACTATGCCACCATCATTCGGTTTATTATGAACCTCCTGTACAAGCATTGAAAATGCAGCCAGATGAAGCCTGTCGTCTGCCCATATTCCATATTCTGGACACTTGCCAGTTTTGATGATCACAGGAGCTGGTGAGCCTTCAAGTTCAACCACACCTGCAGGTATACCGGAAACTTTCATTTTGTGTCCATATAGAACAGGTTCTACTTGCATGCCACACAGTGCCTTTACCAGCGGCATGTTATGCGCATCTGCCAGCATCTCTGTTATATTGAAGGCAACATCTTCAAGACAAGCATTCACATTTCCAATGGCTTCCGATATTGTTAACCCTGAAACACTCTCAAGTTCAGAAGCATATATGATGCTTAATTCAGCACATGTTTCATCGAATATACTTTGCATTTTGCCTTTTGTGTCATCGGCTTTTGACGAAAAATGCTCAAGTAACTGTGGATATTTCAAACCAAACTCTTTAAAAAGAAGATGTTCTACATAAGAAACATCATCATTGGACCTTGTTTTGTGAGAACGTTTTGTATAGTATACTTTTCTTGGACATTTGAGATACAATACTATGTCTGAGACGTTAGTGTTTTGTTCAGTGTTATTGGAAGACATGTATTTATAATATAGTTCCGTTATAATATAAATAAGTAAATATTATACAAACTGACAATTTGCCTTTGTTCGTCAATCAACGATTTGACATTCGTTAAATATATATAAGTATGCCTCGTTTAGAATATGAAATGGCTGATAATGCATCTCGTGAGAATATACGCCAACGTCTTGCAGAAAAGATGGCCGGTGAAATAACACTTTCAGAGAAACCAGGCGAGGCTCTGAAAAAATGGAGGCTCAACTTTGAGATACCCCAAACGGACCTGTCAGGTTATCTGGGAGTATCCCCTTCCGTTATAAGCGACTACGAAAGTGGAAGGAGGAAATCCCCCGGTACGCTCATAGTAAGCAGGATCGTTGAGGCACTGCTGGAAATTGACTCACTGAGAGGCGGACAGAAGATACATTCCTATGAAAGTATGCTTTTCTCAGACAATACTTCAAGGGCTGTCTATGCAACCTACGAGTACACTTTTCCTATGCAACTTGCCAAACTGGCAAGCCTTATAGAAGCTGATTTTGTAAACAGGGGAATAGAAAAACCCCTTTATGGATTTACGGTGGTTGACAGCCAGAAAGCTATTCTTGAACTTTCGTCCCATGAGTTTCAGAAACTTTACGGATGGAGTACTGAAAGAGCCATGATATTCACAAAGGTGACAACCGGAAAATCTCCCCTTGTAGCCATAAGGGTCACAAATCTCAAACCAGGTGCTGTGGTGATACACGGACTTAGAGGCAATGAGCTGGACCCCATGGCAAAGAAGATGGCAGAGATAGACAGGTTGCCTCTTTTAGCCACCACAATGGATATTGATCAATTGATCGAAAACCTCAAGAAATACAGCCAGTACCACGTAATGGAATAACACTTACAATAACTATCGGTGAAAGAAATGAGTGCAGGGATAGTCTCATACGGAGCCTATATTCCAAGATATAGGATCAAAGTGGAAGAGATCGCCCGGGTTTGGGGCGACGATGCTAACAGCCTGAAATCAGGTCTTATGGTATATGAGAAATCATTACCTGATTTTGATGAAGATACGGCCACCATTGCAGTAGAAGCTGCAAGGTATGCAGTAAAGAGAGCAGGGATCAATGCTCAGAGGATAGGAGCAGTATATACAGGTTCAGAAAGCCATCCTTATGCTGTAAAGCCTACCAGTACCATAGTTGCAGAAGCTGTGGAAGCTACCCCTGTCCTGACAGCTGCAGACTATGAATTTGCCTGTAAGGCCGGAACTGCTGCCATACAGACATGTATGGGACTTGTGCAATCCGGAATGATAGACCTGGGATTGGCTATAGGATCTGATGTTGCACAGGGTGCACCCGGAGACGCACTGGAATATACTGCAGCTGCCGGAGGTGTAGCCTTCGTAATAGGCAACAAGGAATCAGAATTTGTAGCTGTCATTGAAGATACATACTCCTTTACCACCGATACACCTGACTTCTGGAGAAGGGAAGGTATGCCATATCCTGAACACGGTGGGCGTTTCACCGGTGAGCCGGGATATTTCAAGCATGTCACACATGCAGCAAAAGGACTCCTGGCGAAAATGGGTACAAAACCAGAGGATTATGATTATGCGGTTTTTCACCAGCCAAATGGTAAATTCCCATCCCGCGCAGCATCCATCCTGGGTTTCAGCAAGGAACAGATAAAACCCGGCCTGGTCGTGCCAAAGCTTGGTAACACGTATTCAGGATCGTGCATGATGGGAATTGCTGCAACCCTTGACCAGGCAAAACCCGGAGACAGGATCTTTGCCACTGCTTTCGGATCAGGTGCCGGCGCAGATGCTTTTAGTTTCATAGTGACTGATAAGATCGAAGAAATACGCAACAAGGCACCTACTGTATTGGAACTTCTGGCAGATCCGATATACGTAGATTATGCAACATATGCAAAACACAAGGGAAAAATAAGACTGGCATGAGGTGAGACAAATGAGAGATGTAGCGATCATTGGTGTAAAGACCACCAGGTTTGGAGAGAACTGGGATGTTTCTTTAAGGGACATTATAACCGAAGCCGGTGTAGGTGCCCTGGAAGATGCCAGAGTAACCGGAGAAGAAATAGATGCTATCATAGTCGGTAACATGAGCGGTGGCCAGTTCATAGAACAGGAACATATAGGCGCATTGATAGCAGACTATGCCGGACTCGCAAAGGAACTCCACGTGCCGGCAACCCGTGTGGAAGCGGCCTGTGCGTCCGGAGGATTAGCCCTGAGACAGGGCATACACGCAGTAGCATCAGGACTTGAGGACATAGTAGTAGCTGCCGGTGTAGAGAAAATGACAGATATCTCCTCTTCAAGCGCGTCGACTGCCCTTGCAGCTGCAGCAGACCGGGAATGGGAAGGCATAATGGGAGCAACTTTCCCCGGACTCTATGCTATGATAGCAAAACTGCATATGCATAGGTATGGTACCACCAGCGAACAGCTGGCACAGGTGGCTGTGAAGAACCATGCTAACGGCATGCACAATCCCATCGCACAGTATCGCAACAAGATAAGTGTGGATGACGTGCTGAAGTCCATTATGGTGGCCGATCCACTGCACATATTTGACTGCTCACCCATTACCGATGGTGCAGCAGCGGTCATACTTGCACCTGCTGACATTGCTCACAAATATACTGACACGCCCATTTACGTAAAAGCTACAAGCCAGGCCAGTGATACCCTCGCCCTCCATGACCGTAAGGACATCACGACCCTCGCTGCCTCCGTGGAAGCAGGCAAAAGGGCCTTCAAAATGGCAAAGCTCACGCCTAATGATATAGACCTGGTGGAAGTACATGACTGCTTTACTATTGCAGAAATATGCGCTATCGAAGACTTGGGCTTTGTGAAGAAGGGAGAGGGCGGCAAGTTTACCGAAGAAGGAAACACTGCTATAGGAGCCAAGATACCGGTGAACACTTCAGGTGGACTAAAAGCCTGCGGGCATCCGGTGGGTGCCACCGGTATCAAACAGGCTGTGGAAATAGTCGAACAGCTTCGCGGAGATGCAGGAAAACGTCAGGTGGATGGTGCTGAGATCGGTATGACCCATAACGTAGGAGGGTCAGGTGCCACTGCTGTAGTACACATATTTTCGAGGGACAGGTGATCACGATGTCAGTACCGAGATTCTGGAGAAAACAGGTTGCCAGGTATAACCTGATAGGTACACACTGCACTAACTGTGGAGCATACTACTATCCACCCCGCAACATGTGCCCTACATGCCGACGAGATGGTAAACTGGAAAACTTCAAGTTCAGCGGAAAAGGAGAACTTCTTACATATACTGTGATCCACACTGCTGCTGAAGGGTTCGAAAAACAGACACCTTACGTACTCGGCATCGTGAAGCTGGAAGAAGGACCAAGCCTCACCAGCCAGATCATAGGTGACCCGGCATCCATGAGGATAGGTCTGAAAGTAAGACCTGTGTTCAGGAAACTGGGCCAGAGTGGTGAGAAAGGTATGATATACTACGGTACCAAGTTCGTACCTGAATGAAATGATCGAGATAGAAGTAAAAGTCCGGGCAAGCCACAGTTTGCTTCGTGAAAAGCTTGCCATCATGGGTGCAAAACCGGAAGGTATCCAGAAACACCTGGATACCTATTATAACTCTCCTCTAAGGGATTTTTCTACGACTGACGAAGCATTGAGAATACGCTCCGTGAATGGAAGATCAGTGCTCACATACAAAGGAAAGAAACTCGATTCCATTTCGAAGACCCGTCCGGAGTTTGAAACCGAAGTAGATGGGGACAGTGCAAGAAGTATTCTTGTAGCTCTTGGTTTCTTTGAATCGGGGATCGTCCGCAAGAAAAGAGAAATCTTCAGTTGCCAGGGTATGATCATCGCCCTTGACTCTGTGGAAGGGATTGGAGAATTCATCGAGGTTGAGAAACAGGCTGAAACTAATATAGAAGAGCATCGCAATCAAATATTCGAATTTCTCGAATCATTAGGCATCCGAAAAGAAGATTCCATAAGGACATCTTACCTTGAGATGGTGCTTGAAAAAGAGAAATAAAGAAATTATAGAACAGGTGCAAATACATCCGCACCTGTACGCTGATTCACTGTTCGGTAAGAATTCACTATTTTTTTCATTATTTTATCTCACGACCGACCCTGGTGTCATTTCCTTGTCCAGGGTCAACAGAGACACATGTTCGCCTGCATCAGCTGCCAATAGCATGCCCTGGGACTCTACGCCACACAGTTTTGCAGGCTGGAGATTGACAAGGACATTGACAATCTTGCCCACAAGTTCTTCCGGCTGATAGTACTCCGCAAGACCTGCAACCACCTGCCGGGGTTTTGGTTCACCTACATCCACCATCAGTTTAAGCAATTTCTTGGATTTCTTGATCTTCTCAGCACTGAGGATCTTACCGACACGGATATCCACCTTAGCGAAATCCTCATAGGTTATTCCATCTTTCAGAGGCACGACTACAGGTTCTTCTTCCTTTATGCCTGCTTCCTTTGCAAGAGCTTTGCGTATCCGCTCGTTGGAAATGACAGTCATCTCATCTATCTTGGCATCTTCTATTTTATCGAAGAGGATGCTTGGGTTAGAAAGTTTTATACCTGCTACGACAGGCACCAGAGCCTCTTCATATCCTGCAGTATGCACATCTGAATCCATGCCTATCTGCTTCCAGGCGACCTCCATCTTTTCAGGAAGAGTGGGTTCGAACAGGAGGATAAGGGCCTTTGCAATCTGTATGCAGTTTGCCAGTACCTCTGCACATGCTTCCCTATTCTCCTTGATGAGTTTCCAGGGTTCATTGGACTGGAAATAGGAGTTACCAAAGGAAGCCAGTGCCATGGCAGTATCAATAGCCTTCTTGAACTCGAACTCCTCCATTGCAACTGTGACCTCATCGATGGTCACTTTTATCTTTTCCATGATCTCAGGTGAGATCTTACCTGCCGGGATCTCACCAAAGTTCTTGAAGTCGAAAAGAAGACTGCGATAGAGGAAATTACCCAGCACAGCCACAAGCTCAGTGTTGATCCTTTCCTGGAATACCTTCCATGAGAAGTTGACTTCCTTGGTATGGGAGGTGTAGCTTATAAGATAATATCTGAGCAGATCGGCATGGAAACCGTGGTCCAGGTAATCCTCCTGTACCCATACCACATATCCCCGGCTCTTGGAGAATTTCTTGTCCTCGATCTTCACCATGCCGGAAGACACAACCGCCCAAGGCTGGCTGTAGTCAGCACCTTTGAGCATGGCAGGCCAGAATATGCAGTGGTGGTAAATGATATCTCCGCCAATGAAATGGACAATGGGGCAATCACCCTTCCAAAACTTCTCCCAGCTCTCATTGTTAGCTTGAGCCCATTCCTCTGTGAAGGCGATGTAACCTATAGGCGCATCCACCCATACGTAAACCACAAGATCATCGTGACCGGGGAATTTCACACCCCATTCCAGCGTCCTTGTGATGCACCAGTCGGTAAGTTCCTGTTTGACCCAGCCAAGAGCATAGTTTTTGGCATTGGATGTACCTTCCAGATGTTCCAGGTGTTCGAGCAGGAAGTCCTTGAATTCGGAAAGTTTAAAGAAGAAATGTTCCTGTTCTTTATAATGTGCAGGACCCCGGCAAATGGTACATGCGGGTTCCTTAAGCTCCCCAGGCTCCAGGTGTTTACCGCATCCCTGGTCACATTCATCGCCTCTTGCATTCTGACCGCAGTGAGGGCAGACACCTGCTACATACCTGTCAGGAAGGAAACGGTCACACGCAGGACAATATGCGATCTCAATGACTTTAGGGTAAACATAACCTTTATCGATGAGCCTGTTGACAATATCCAGTGTACGGTTGTGGTTTTCCGGATCATCTGTTGTTCCAAAGGCATCAAATATGACACCCATAGACCTGAATACCTCATAGAAATGCTGGTGATATCTTTCTACCAGCTCTTTTGGAGTGATCTTCAATTCTTCTGCGTTCACAACTATAGGTGTTCCATGAGTATCCGAACCACAAATGAAAGTTACTTCTTTGCCACGCTTTTTCAGGGACCGCACATAGATGTCCGCAGGAATATATGTTCTCAGGTGACCTACATGAGCTTTGCCGTTAGCGTAAGGAAGACCGCACGTAACAAGTACGGGTTTATCTTCAGGTAATTTCGACATGTGTTATCTCCAAAAGGATATGATTCGTAAGTAAGGTTTTATTATGAAATTGTTTGCTTGATGAGGATACAATGCTTTTATAAAATATATTACGCTTGCATTATTCAAGATAACTATTTTAATGTTCATGTACATTCTCTTGCCAAGAAGGTATAATCCAGATGAATCCTGAAGATATGGCAAATGATCCCAATACAAATTATGGGGAAGAAACACCGGCCATGGAGAATAATCCCTATTCGGCAGGCAAAGTGGAAGGGGAGATTCCGGTAAGCGGACCTTCGACCTATACCCGAAATACACCTCTGCCTACGGCACCCCGTAAAAGCAGATGGAAAATGTACCTTGTAGTGGCCGGGTTCCTTGTGATCCTCATTGGTGCAAGCCTTGCAGCCATTATGGGTACGTTCGATGGTGACCTGTATTCCACAGGTGACAAGATAGCAGTGATCTACGTGGAAGGTTCAATTGTTTCCGGCAGCATATATGATGGATTGGGCTATGCCACTCCTGATGGAGTAAATGAGAATATCCGTAAGGCTATGGAAGATGAAAGCGTAAAAGCGATCGTATTAAGGGTCGATAGCCCCGGAGGCTCTTCAACTGCCGGAGAAGAGATATATGAAGAAGTGAAAAGAGCTCATGATAAAGGCATGCCCATAGTGGTATCCATGGGCAATGTAGCTGCCAGTGCTGCTTATCATATATCTGTACCTGCTGACGTAATAGTGGCAAACCCTTCTACAATGACCGGTAGTATAGGTGTAATCTGGACCTTTGAAAATATGTCTGCTTACTATGACCAAGAAGGAATAAAATTCCACATAGCCAAGTCCGGAGAGTTCAAAGATATGGGTGGATCCTGGAGAGGCCTCTCTGATGAGGAAAAGGAATACGCAGACAGCGTGATAATGGAAGTTTACGAGACTTTCGTGATAAATGTTGCAGAAGGCCGTAACATGTCCGTAAGCGAAGTCAAAGACCTTGCAGATGGTAGAATATACACCGGTAAAAAGGCAAAGGAATTAGGCCTTGTGGATGAACTTGGAAATTTCTATGATGCTATTGATATTGCTACGGAACTGGCTGACATAGAAGGTGAACCTACAGTGGTCTACATGAACAAACCGTCCCTTTCAAGCCTGCTATTCGGTTCCGAATCCGAGACTTCAAATGCATCTGTTGAAGAGATATTAAAGCGGTATGAAGAGAGCCCATACGGGTATTTGTCCTGAAAGGGTCAGGAACAAATATCCTTTTAATTATTTTATATCACTCATTCCTTAGAACAATAGAAATAGATGGCATCTATTTTCTTCCAAGCTCTCTGCACTGTTCATACCTGAAGCAATCTGTTACATGATCATTGACCATGCCTACTGCCTGCATGAATGCATAGATGATCGTAGGACCTACGAAACTGAAGCCTCTTTTTTTCAGGTCTTTACTTATCTTTTCTGCAATATCGGTCTTGGCAGGGATGTCTGCCAGCGACTTCCATGAGTTCTGGACAGGTGAGTGGTTCACAAAGCTCCAGATGTAAGTGTCGAATGAACCAAACTCATCCCTCACTTTTTTAAAAGCCTGGGCATTGGCAATGGCAGACCGCACCTTAAGTCGGTTGCGAACGATACCTTCGTTCTTAAGCAGCTCCTCCACTTTTACATCATCATAGGCTGCAACCTTCTCATAGTCAAAATTGTTAAAAGCCTTCCTGTAATTATCCCTTTTCCTGAGTATAGTTTCCCAGCTTAAGCCCGCCTGTGCACCTTCCAGCACAAGGAATTCGAAAAGCGATCTGTCATCATGTATTGGCACACCCCATTCCCCATCATGGTATTTGAGGGCAAGATCACTGAATGAAGCCCATTCACATCTTATTTGCATGAATTGGATTGTGTAACTGTATATTATTATATCTTCCTGATAGGATCGAAATTCCACTTGTTGAAAGATGATTATTTATAACAACATTTCATAATTTCTATTGGGGGCAATTGTATGCAAGTGGACGAGAGGTGCTTCAGAGCATCCGTAATATGGTTAGTGGTTACGCTAATCCTTATTTCCATAGCACCAATGGCAATAGCTGTGGAATCAAGCACAGGGTTGGCATATATATACTCTGCTGACACAACAAGCGCAAAATACTACATTTCATTGCTCGAGGGCAGCGGATATCAGGCAGATATGGTACCACTGGGAAAAATTGCAGATTCCGACCTTTCAAAATATAACGTTATCATTATAGGACCGGATACTACGTGGGGCGATATTACTTATGTTGATGATATAAAAAATAGCAACAGACCCCTCATAGGACTGGGAGAGGGAGGCTATGAACTTTTCGGACAGCTCGGATTGGGATCCGGATATCCCAACGGTTGGCATGGAAGCGAGAACAGTATCTATGTGGTTGATGCTTCACATGCAATCTTCCAAAAACCAAATAGCATCAATATCCCGGAGGATGCCATATTACAGCTTTACGATTCCAGCGGGCATGTTGGAATCTATATCCCGTCAGTAAGCACTGGCATGACAATGCTTGGAAGAGAAACAGGGAACATAGAGCATTATCCACTACTACTGGAGGATAACAAATACCTTTTCTGGAGTTTTACCGCTTCACCTGAAAGCATGACAGATACTGGTAAAATTCTTTTTATTAACATCCTGGCCTATATGAGTGGCATTGACACAGGATCGGAAGAACTTGAAAGAATAGAAACACCGGTAATGGTAGATCTACCTGTTGTCGTAAGACCGGAACTGATGAGAATAGAAGTAATTCGGGAACCCATTGTATTTGCAACTCCGGTGGAAACTGTAGAAAAGAGGATAGGAGATAGTTTTGATCTTGGAGATGGATACATACTACTGATAAGTGAGGTGAATGCAAACGGAGAGGTCCGGGTACAGGTTGAACAGGATGGAGAACTCATCGAGGAAAAAGTATTGGTGAAGGATCAGAACTACCTGCTGCCCAAAGCAACAGGGGAGAACCTTAGTATATCGATTGGGGATATCCATGTGGGTGCTGTGCCGACAGACGTTCAGGTCATGATGCTTGTCGTACCTTACCTTCTCCTGACGGTGGTCTCACAACCCGGAGGAGCCGAGATATTCATTGATGACGAGATAATCGATTTCACTCCCAAGGAAGATATAGTTCTTACAGATTTTGATGAACATAACCTGCGACTGGAACTTGAAGGCTACCGGACCTATGAGGAGACCATCAGATTCACAAGGGGAGGAGAAGCCGAGATAGAGAAGTCCATACAGCTTACTAGTTCCATGATGGAGGAACAAACATTTACACAACCTGAAGAAATGAAAGCGACAAGCGAAACAGAAGAGGAGAGAGAAACGGAAGAGGTGATCGAAAAGGAAGAAATTGAGGACACAGCAACTTCTGAAGAAGAAAAACTACAGGCAGAGAAAGAACAGACAGAGCAAGAATCTTCATCTTCGGTAGAAGGAGAAAGTGAAAGTGTACCCGGATTCCTGCTGATCACAGCATTTGCCTCCCTGATCTGCGGATACGGCTTAACCAAATGGAAGAAGGAATAACAGGAAAAAATGCATGTGATGCACATGTGGGCAGATAAGTTCTTTCGCAGGTTCTCGGGTAATTATATTCTATACTCGCTGGGAATAACTCTGAGTATATTTTTTTTGTATATGCTGCTATCTGCAAAAGTACGGTTCCTTTTTCTTACCTCATATAACCTGCTATCCCTGTCAGCTACTAGCATACTGATGGGCTACCAGTTCGCGCTGATAACCTACTTTTTCTCTAACGTGAAAGAGACATTTGACCGAATAATACCGCTTTTCAAGGAGGATAGCTTCCTGCCTCTCCAAAAAAGACTGGAATCATGGCTGGGGAATAAGGGTACTTTAAACCGGACTATCCTGCTGGTGGTCATGCCTTTGATACTGCTGGAAGTCATAAGGTTCTGGCAGTGGAAATATTCCGAAGGGGAAATTCCCTTGTACTTTTCCCTGTTCGACCCATCCAGTAACTGGGCTTTTCTGCTTGACGTGATAAACCATATCCTGGCATACCTGATGTACTTGATGCTGGCCATCATCGTGTGGTTTGTGCTCGGCCTCACTAATATCATTGCTTCACTGAAAACAGATTCTCTCCTGAAGATAGATGTATTCCATGCTGATGGAATGGGTGGCCTGAAACCTGTACAGAGTTTCATGCTCATGGTGGTGAGCAATTATTTCATTATAATTGCCCTGGCAATTATAACATTCATATCACCCAGATCGATAGTGTCATACGAAACCCTGTTCCTGCTATTTCTGCTGTTTTTGGGAGTGTATCTTTTCTTTGTCACCATGGGTACCACAAAGGCTTTGATGGACAGAGCTGTCGGGGTGGAGCTGGACAGGATAGATGACAGGTATCGTATGAACTACGAAAGATTACTTGAGATGACATCGCAGGAAAAATACGAGTGGCAAGAGGAAGAGCTTGAAAAACTGCAGCTTGCCATGGAGTTCCTTGAAAAGGAAGAGAACAGGATCAGACAGATACATGAGAAGCACTCAAGCAAGAAAACAATATCCGCTTTTATAGGTTCTTTCCTTGTACCTTCGATCACACTTGCTGAGAACCTTACGGGTATGTCAGCACAAGCCATGGTAGAAATGATCATACGACATCTGATAGAAGCTTAATACCATCATCTGAACCGAAGGGAACATATCTAGGAATAAGTGGAGATCTAACTATCAGGAGGCTTGAATGAGAACATCATTCGATATGCATGCACAGGAATACGATTCCTGGTACGATCAGCACAGTAAAGTGTTCGATTCCGAACTGGCAGCTATAAGGAAAGTGATGGAACACGTACATCCGGAACACAGGTTCATAGAGATAGGAGTGGGTACAGGTAGATTTGCACAAGCCCTGCATATCACCCATGGTGCAGACCCTTCCATGGGAATGCTGAAATTGGCCAGGGAACGAAATATAATTTGCACGCAAGCAGTGGCCGAAAACTTACCGTTCAGGAATACGAGCTTTGATCTTGCTCTTATGGTCACTGTGGACTGTTTTTTGACTAACCTTAAGCAAGCATTTGCTGAGGTTTACAGGATACTAAAACCTGGTGGCAGACTGATCCTGGGAATGATAGACGGGAACAGTGAACTTGGAAATGCATACAGGAAAAAATATGAGAAAAAACCACATAAAAACGGGTTTTACGCATTTATAAGACTCCATTCAGTCGAAGAAATATCTGCATGCATTCTTGAAGCTGGTTTCAGGGATCTTACTACGGTTCAGACACTTTTTAAGCCACTGGAAATGATAGAAGATGTCGAACCTGCCAGAAGTGGATATGGGGAAGGAGGATTTGTGGTGATCGGCTCAAATAAAGAAGAATATGACAGTAGATAAGTACTCAGAGATCATATATCATAAAGGATTTGAACGTAGCAGTGAATATGCAAATGGGGAGTATGAAATGCAAGAGATCGGCAAAGATTTCATGAAATTGACAAGGTTCCAATACCTTGGGAAAGCACCGCAAACAGACGGATATCCTCAGCCACCTCTGCAAAAAGAGCCAGATGATGCTATCGAGATCATCGAACTACCGGATCCCAATACTGTTCATGTGAGGGACATACCTTTAAGACGTGCCATCGAACATCGTACCAGCGTGCGCAGCTATTCCGATAAGCCCCTTACCCTGAACGAGCTTTCATACCTTTTGTGGTGTACACAGGGAGTTAAAGAGACAATAGAAAATGTCGTTACTTTCAGGACCGTGCCATCGGCAGGAGCAAGGCATGCCCTGGAGACCTATCTGCTGATCAACAATGTGCAGGGTATTGAGCCTGGGCTGTACAGGTTCCTTGCCATAGGGCATAAACTACTGCAATTGGATATTGAGACCGACATGGCAAAGGAGATCACTGAAGCCTGCCTGGGACAGGATTTTGTAAAGAAGAGCGCAGTGACTTTCATCTGGACAGCGGTGGCATACAGGATGAAATGGCGCTACGGAGAAAGGGGGTACCGTTACCTGCACCTTGATGCGGGTCACGCGTGCCAGAACCTGTACCTGAGTGCGGAAGCTATTGATTGTGGTGTTTGTGCCATAGCGGCCTTCCTGGATGATGACATGAACGAACTGCTGGACCTTGACGGTGAACATGAGTTTGTGATCTATGTTGCCACTGTGGGGAAGAAATGAAGGATGAGAACAAAACCCGAGTTCTTAAGGAATTGCAGGTTATTCCGGGAGTCGGTGAAAAGACCGCAGAGGACCTATGGGAGTTGGGTATTCGCTCAGTAGCAGACCTGAGAGAAAGAGACCCTGAAGAACTCTACTTGAAACTATGTGATAATGCCGGGATGAAGATAGACAGATGCATGCTCTATGTATTCAGATGCGCAGTGTATTACGCATCGAATGAAAAGCATGACCCTCAACTGCTGAAATGGTGGAACTGGAAGGACAACAAGTGATTTTTATTTCGACATGCATAATATGTTGAGATGATCAGATCATCTCAGATCCACCAGGTCCAGTCCAAGATACTCCTTGATCACTATGTATGCCATTGCAGGAGGAAAAGCACCTGCATCCGTAATTATGAGGTCGATGTATTCCGGCGGAGTGATATCGAAAGCCGGATTCCTTACTTTTACATTGGGCATCTCTTTCAGTATATTGGGGTCTATAACCTCATCACTTGAGCGGTCCTCAATTTCAACCATCTGACCCAGGATCGTATTGGGGCTGAACTTGTAAGTCTCAGCTGCAACTAAAACATTCTTACGGGCTTCCCTGGCTGCCAGCGCAAGCTGGGAAGTACCGATCTTATTGACCAATGCACCGTTAACGGCAATGGAATCTGCACCAACGATCACAAGGTCCACATCTTTCATCACCAACCTCACAGCGGAATCCACAATGAGTGTCGTGGGAATGCCTGCATCGTTCAGTTCCCTTATAGTTATGAGGCCCTGTCGGCGTGGTCTGGATTCGGTGGCAATGACAGATATTTTCTTGCCCTGCTTAAAGGCTGTCTTGATGATGGCGATGGCTGCATGGGAATTGCAATGTGTCATTATGACATCTCCGTCATGGATACGCCTGGCACCCACCCTGCCGATCTTATCAAGGGCTTCATTAGCATTTTTGATGAATCTCTCGGAATTAGCAACGATCTCAGCAATGGCCTCACTAACGTCATGGGATGAATGTTTTTTAGTAAGAGCCACAGCATTGGGGAGAGATACGGCTGTGGGCCTGGTCTCCACAAGTATCCTTGCAGCTTCATTGATGCTTTTCTCGAACTCCTCAGGGGACAGGGAACTAAATGTCTGTGCATGATCCCTCAGGGCTGCCGAGGCTGCAACTGCTATCCTGCCAGCTCCACGGATCTCCATGGTGCGGATCTTTTCTGCGGTGTCCATCAGCTCATACATAAATAAAAGAGTTGCAGTTAAGGAATTTATAAGTGTTGGCAAATGTGGTTCTGTTTTGATTTATCAACTGTTCATTCCAGCTCGATATCATAGACGTTTAAAAGGGAGATTACTTCAGGGATAGAGAACTTGGTCTTTTTCAGGAAATTGTTGTTCGGATCTATATTGTAGTTCTTTGCATTCCTGAA
>NZ_JBFYLB010000008.1:0-18263 GCF_041305605.1 Methanomethylovorans sp. | reverse complement strand
GTGGGTCTATTCTTACTTCTGACAGCTCCTATAGCAGCTCACATGATCACAAGGGCAGCTCACAGACATGGAGTCGGCCTGTGTAAAGAATCCGTTATCGATGAATATGGAAAAGCATGTGAGAGGTGCAAAAAATAAAAACCTTTTTATTTTTTTACTGACCCATCACATTTCCATTTTTATAGATCCATCCAATGATTATAATAAAGCCGTGATAGTCTATTTTGATCCAACTACACTACAATGGGATACAATGGAACCACACGGTTAAGAAACCCCCTGCATTATAATCATGTGAGCGGGTTGGGGAGTGGGGGTTAGTGTGGGAGTGGGGTTAAAAATGTTGTACCCGCTCACTTGCCCTTCATACGAAGTAATGATATATATACTTTCTCTTCGCAGAAAACTGTTCATCTTACCTTATACTTTGCGCTTTAAACCTAAGGATCAATTCTCTACAATATTTTTAAGGTACATGTTAACGGTCTAACACAATGCTTATTTGAGAACCTCTCCTATATTATGAGATGGGTCACAATTCCCTACTCTGAGTGGTACTTTGTATTAGTTATTATTTTTCGTTGTTCCGTATATGAAGGGAAGATAGGTATGTTAAAAGAGTACATTGATATCGGATATACTCCGGATGAAACAGATTTTGTATGCGAATATCATCTGGAACCAGCTTCGGGAATTAGTTTTGAGGAAGCCTGCAATCATATGGCTGGCGAATGTTCCATTGGTGGATGGAGTGATATTTCTCACTTAAGCCCAAAACTTGCAGAGAAATTAAAACCCCATGTATTCTACATTAATAAGAAAAAGCATATCGTAAGAGTTTCCTATCCTCAGGATCTGTTCGAGTTTTGCTCTGTTTCCCAGATTATCAGTACGGTTGCAGGCAACATTTTCAATAGCAAAATGATGACCAGACTAAAGTTGCATGATATGACTTTTCCGGCAGATCCGGTGAGCGAATTATGGGGACCTAAGTATGGTATAGGGGGAATAAGGGAACTTGCCGGTGTTTATGACCGTCCTTTAGTGATCTCTACAGTAAAACCAAAGATTGGACTTGATCCGGCAACACATGCAAATGTAGCATACCAGTCTTTTGTAGGAGGCTGTGATCTGGTGAAAGACGATGAGAACCTGACCGATCAGAAATTCAACAGGTTCGAGAAGAGGGTTGAACTTACATTCAAGGCCCGGGACGATGCAGAAGAAAAAACGGGTGAGCGAAAGATGTATATGTGCAACATCACTGCTCCCACATGCGAAGAAATGATAAGGAGAGCAAATTTTATAAGCAATATAGGTGGACATTATGTAATGATCGATACAATTTCCACTGGCTGGAGCTCCCTACAGACATTGCGCGATGTCACTGAAGAACTTGGACTTGCGATACATGCACATAGTATGAGCCATGCTGCCTTTACCCGAGTGGGTGAACACGGTATCAGCTTATATCTGATAACCAAGCTTGCACGTCTTGTAGGACTTGATCAGTTGTACATAGGCAATATTGCTGACAAGGTCCATGAAAACAAAAAAGAGTTAATGGCACTACATGATTGTTGCGTCATGGATAAAGTAAAATCAAATGAAAAAATGCATATCCTTTCCCAGAACTGGGATGGGATCAGGCCCACGTTCCCTGTTGTTTCAAGTGGATCAGAACCTGCATTGATACCGGAACTTATGAAGATCTTCGGCAAAGATGTCATAATAGAATTTGGCAGTGCAATACATACACATCCAATAGGTACAGTTTCCGATGCAAGGGCTTGCAGGCAGGCCATTGATGCAGTTCTTGCCGGTACTTCCCTGGAAGAATATGGAAAAAGCCATGCAGAACTACAAGCTGCCTTGAACAATGGCATGTGATATGATCGAGTAATGAATCACCAGACAAAAGTTTTCAAAATAACTTCTGAGAACTTCTCAGATGTTATCAGGGAATGTGCCGAAATTATCCGAAGAGGTGGCACTGTTGCCATCCCTACGGAAACAGTATATGGACTGGGGGCCAATGCGCTTGATCCAATAGCTGTTAACAGGATATTCCATGCGAAAGGTCGCCCGGCAGACAATCCGCTTATCGTACATGTGGCATCTGTGGAACAAGTAGAGCAATTAGTTATAGAGATCCCTCCGAAAGCCCTCTCCCTCATAGAGGCTTTCTGGCCTGGTCCATTGACACTTATCCTCAAAAGGACTGCCATTGTTCCAGATATCACTACCGGTGGACTGGATACGGTTGCTGTACGGATGCCTGCTGATGTAGTTGCACGGGAACTGATACGAATATCTGATAAACCCATAGCAGCACCCAGCGCTAATATTTCAGGTCGTCCAAGTCCTACAAGCGCAGCCCATGTGTTGCATGATCTGGAAGGAAGGATAGATGCTGTAATAGATGCCGGAAGCACATGTATAGGTGTGGAGTCTACAGTTATTGATATGAGTGGAGGAAAACCTGCTGTGCTACGACCAGGCTACGTCTCTGAACAGAAAATAGAAGAGATCATTGGAGAGGTTGACATAGGGTACAGCGACCATGTGACAGATGTTACGGATGTTGTGAGGTCACCGGGTATGAAATATACTCATTATTCTCCCAGTGCAACTGTTCTGCTTCTGGAAGGACCTCATAATCTTGTGTTAAATAAGATCAGTGAAATGTATGCTGATTTTACCTGCAGGGGAGCCAGAGTGGGCTTGCTTGTCACAAGCACCGGTCTTTCTTCTCTTACAAATGATATTGTCTATCTTGGCAGTAAAGACGAACCTGAAGAAGTAGCCCGAAATCTGTTTCTGGGTTTACGTTCTTTGGACGAGAGAGGAGTGAATATTATACTTGCAGATGGTTCTTTTACTCACGAAGGTGTGGGTGCAGCTGTAATGAACAGGCTGAGGAAAGCCTCAGAAATGATAATAAAACTATAGGTGTGTTTATGAAAGGGTACAAAAAAGATCAATTACAGGCAAAACAACGATACATTGCAATACTCAAAACAAATAAAAAGCTTACCAGGATAAATGTCATTATTTTGTCCATAGGCCTCGCATTGTCGTATCTGGGAAAAGATACACTTGGAAATCCATTGCTATGGACAGGCATCGTCATTTTCCTCTATACGATGTCATCGAGCCTGATGGCTCGCCGTTCACTTAAGAAGTTGAAGTGATCCTGACAGTTTCAATTAAATATTTACTTAATAACTCTTTTTCCCTTTAAATTCTCTTTTTCACAGTTCATCCACAATGTGATGGCCATAAACATCAATAAAATTGTATAAAATATGGAGGAAGCATTAAAGATTTAATAAGTTAGTAGCAGATATTATATATAAATAGATATATATAATAAGCCGCGATGTATTTAAATCCATATGCTCTTCCCCTAATAGCTTCATGGCTGGTATTAAGCATCATTGCATTGTACACCAATAAGCTCAAAACATCCCGAGGTGCATCCTATTTTTCATTGCTTCTGCTTTGCAGTGCGGTCTACTCTCTCTTTTATGCATTGGAAATATCTTCGACAACGATCAATGATGCTCTCATGTTCTATAGGCTGGAATACATCGGTATTTCCTGGATACCGGCTCTTTTTCTTCTTTTTACCATTAGTTATAGCGGTAAGAAAAAAATGCTGACGATCTATCACCTCACTATTATCCTCATTGTGCCTTTGGTCACACTGCTCCTTGTTTTTACTAATGAGACGCATCAGCTGTATTACTCAGGCGTAAGCATGAACAATGAAAGCATTTTTCCGGTTCTGATCTTTGAGCATGGAACATGGTACTGGGTCCAGCAATCTTACAGTATTACATGTATTCTCCTGAGCAATGCGATTCTTTTAAATATGTGGTTAGAAGCTTCCTCAGCCTTTCGTAAACAGATCACGATCATAATTATTGGGGGCCTCGTCCCCTTTTTTGTGTTATTGATATACCTCTTCGGAATAATTTCATGGGGTTTGGATCCGACTCCTTTTTCTTTTACTATCAGTGAATTCCTGATATTCGTAGGACTTACTCGTTATGGATTGTTCGATCTGGCCCCGTTGGCACGTAGTTTCCTGTTTGAAAATGTGCCGGAAGGTGTTGTTGTTTTTGATGAATGTTCCCGGATCATGGACTACAACAATCCAGCTGTCGTGTATCTTGGGATCCAATCAAAAGATATTGGCAAACAGGCATCAGAGGTATTGAATTCATGGCCAGAGCTCTTTGATCTTGGACTTGAACAAAACAGTAGATGTAACATGGAAGTCAAAAGAAAGGCTGGAGAGAAAGTCCTCTGGTTCAACATAGATCTTTTGCCGCTCTATGATGAACACAATGACAAGAGAGGGCAAATGATATGCATGAGCAACATCACCGAACGGAAGCAGGCAGAAGAAGAACTGGTTAAGACCAACCTCCGGCTCGAAGAAGCTATCGCCCACGCTAACGACATGGCAGATCAGGCCGAACGGGCTAATAATGCAAAGAGCGAGTTCCTTGCCAGCATGAGTCATGAACTTAGAACACCCCTTAATGGAGTGATCGGCTTTTCTGATCTGCTAATGCAAACGGACCTTACGGATTCACAATCACAGTATGTAAAAACAGTTTATACATCAGCCAATTCATTGCTGGACCTGATCAATGATGTGCTCGATTTCTCGAAAATAGAAGCTGGTAAATTAGAACTTTATCCTGAAAGAACAGATCTGATAGAATTGAGTGAGCAGATCACAGATATTGTGAAATATAAGGCTCATGAGAAACACTTAGAATTATTATTGAATATATCACCGGATCTGCCTCGTTATGTAGTTGCCGACAGGTTGAGATTGAGGCAAGTACTGATAAACCTGCTGGGAAATGCCATAAAATTCACTGAGATGGGAGAAGTTGAAATGAAAATAGTGGCTTCTCAAAGTGCAGACAAACCAAATAGGACAAATTTCACATTCTCAGTACGTGATACCGGGATCGGGATCCCAAAGGAAAGCCATAGTAAGATATTCCAATCATTTTCACAGGCAGACGACTCTATCACTCGCAGATTCGGCGGGACGGGACTTGGACTGGCAATTTCTAACAGATTACTTCATAAAATGGATTCCCTGCTTGAACTTGAGAGTGAACCTGGGAAAGGTACCACATTTTACTTTACTGTCAGTCTGCCGTCAGAAAGATGTGAACCAGTGGAGAGTGAAGATATAAGCATTCATAATGCGCTCATAGTGGATGATAATACTATTAACTGTTCCATCTTGCAAAGCATGCTGCAAATGAAGGGTATCAATGCAGATATTGCAACTGGTGCAGCAGAAGCATTGGAATTGGTCAGCGAACTGACAAAGTACGATATGGTCATTGTTGATCACCACATGCCTCACACGGATGGCCTTGAACTTATCCGCAGTTTCCGTGAAATTCCTCATGTTTCTTTTGATGACCAAAAGATAGTCTTTTTGTATAACTCGGACGATGGTCCATATATCCATGCAGAGTTAGAAAGACTTGGTATCCGCTACTGTCTGATAAAACCGGTAAAAATAACACAGTTATTAGAAGTGATCGATCACTTTGGTTCCTTTGAAGCTACGCATAAGGAACATGTATCAAATATGGACCTTTCATCAGCAATTCATCCACAAAATAGAAATTACTCGATTTTGATCGCCGACGATAATGAAACCAATATTATGCTTGCTTCGGCCATTGTATCACGATCTTTACCCACAGCGATCGTTCTGAAAGCAAAAGATGGAAAAGAAGCTATCCAGTTATTCAGGGAAAATAAACCTGACCTGGTATTTATGGATATTCAGATGCCGCAAATGAGTGGATATGAGGCTGCTATGGCTATCCGAAAGCTTGAAAAAGATAGCAATAACCATACACCTGTAATTGCTCTTACCGCAGGTACTGTGAAAGGTGAGCTGGAACGCTGCAGACAAGCAGGCATGGACGATTATATCACAAAGCCGGTCATAGCAGGTAAGATCCAATGTGTTTTACAAAGATGGCTGTTCAAACTCACCTGCTCTGAAGAACTAGGCGATAAAAAATATACAGATGAGGTAGAACTAACTGAGCAATATAAGAATAAAACTGATAGACTTGTGCATTTTGATAGGGAAATATTGACATACAATGTTGAAGGCGACAAAGATCTTTTTAATAACCTGTTGGCCACAGCTTTCGATTCATTTCCCAGAAGCCTTGAGAATATGACAAATGCCTTTTCAGAAAGCAATATGCAAGCTATAAAAAGATATGCACATCAGATCCAAGGAGCTGCCCTTAATGTCGGTTTTATTACTTTAGCAGAACTGGCAAAAGAGATGGAAACCACAGCAGAATTTGATCATACGAAGACAGGTATATTATTGGAAAACATGAAAAATGAAATGGAAATCCTGAGATCCGATATTGGTGAACTTCAGTTAGGCAAAGCGATATAACTTTTATATTTATGAACTGAATCACACCGCTTAGAAAGTTTTCACTCAAAACTGCTTGCAATATCATAGACCACCTGGAATACTACCTCTTTGATCAGTGTCCGGTCATCCACAATAAGCATTATACTGTCGCTTTCCTGAACACGGATATGCTGACAGCAAGTACAATGAAGGCACCGATCATCAATCCCAGGAAGGTGCTGGCGGGGAAGATCCCTGCCTGTACTTCCCGAACACCATCGATGGCATAGCTCACAGGATTAAGCCTGGCGATCGCAGCAAGCCATCCTGGCATCTGATCATAGGGCATCAGCGCACTGCTTGTGAAGAAAAGCGGCATAGATACCATGGCATTGAATGCTGAGTATGAATCGTGGTCTTCAAGGGAAAGTGCAACTGTGGTCATTACTGAGGAGAGCAGGATCCCAAAGATCATAAGGATCAGGTATGTCTGGATAAGGAGCAAAAAATCCAGGAAGTGTGCTCCCAGTATCACTGCGATGATAAGAATAACCGTTGACTGTATCAATCCCCGCAGGGTTATGAAAAGGATCTTACCAAACAGAATGCTTTCCCGCGGGGCAGGCATAGCAAGAAACTTGGGGAGGAATCCCAGAACTTTATCGAACATTAGGAGAGCTCCTCCCTGGAGGGAAGCACCAAGCATGGTCAGCACAAGGATACCCGGTGTGATAAAATCAAGATAGTTATCAGTGAACCGGATGGGAAGAGCGAGGCCGACAAATATGAGCCATGCTGCAGGCATTACAAGTGCAGAGACAACATTAATCCTTCCACGGACCCAGCGCCTGAAATCCCGTTCAAGATAATAAAGGGTCTGGATCATCTTCTCCTCCTGAGCATTGTCCTGAATCTATGGTAGTCGAACGCACCCGTTTCTTCCTGCTCGGCAACATGGGACAGGAAAACATCATCCAGAGTAGGCTGCCGTATAGCAAAGGACTTTATTTTCATTCCGGAATCGGTGAGTGCACGAGTAAGATCAAAGCCAGTTTCTCCCCCGGAAGTGGTCTCAAATCTTAGCTCATCTCCATTTTGCCCGAGGAACTTAACACCTTCTATAAGAATACCGCGATATTCACCATCCGCCCTGATGGCAACAATATCATTACAACAATGGGCTTTAAGTGCCTCCGGTGAGTCATTAGCGACCACGACACCATGATCGATGATGCCTACCCTGTCGCAGGCATAATCAGCTTCGTCCATATAGTGGGTTGTCACAAAAACTGTCATCCCATTATTTTTCAGATCAATGATATGCTCCCATATCTTTTTCCTTCCTGCAACATCAAGCCCTATAGTTGGCTCGTCAAGGAAAAGCACTTCCGGATCATGGACAAGTGCCTGTGCAAGTTCAAGCCTTCTGCGCATCCCGCCTGAATAAGTCCTTGCAAGATCATCCGCACGGTCGCTGAGTTCCATCTTTGCAAGAGCTTCGTCAGCTATGTCATGTGGTCGTTTTACACCGTAGAGCTTTGCGAAGAAGATAACATTCTCCCGACCTGTTAGTTTTGCATCCACCGCCATGTCCTGGGGTACATAGCTTATTTTATCCCTTACCTTCCGTGGCTCTTTGGTAATTGAGTGACCACAGACAGACGCATCTCCGGAAGTTGGGGAGAGAATTGTTGTCAGCATCCTGACAGTTGTTGTCTTTCCGGAACCATTCGGTCCGAGAAGACCGAAGATCTCACGGTCGATGGAAAGGTCCATTTCACCGACTGCTGTAAGGGTGCCAAAACTTTTTGTCAGGCCAGTTATCTCGATCGCACTCATGAGGACTTTCTATCATTTTCCATTGTTTATCTTTTTTGCGCGGATTTTCCCACGATCAGACAGATCTATTGGTCCTGTAAAGATGGATATAGATCAGCCAAACAACAGAATAGCAGCCTTAAAAAGAAATAAGCCACTTCATAAGCGGCTTATTCATATTCGTCTAGTGAATTGTTAAAATCTTTTAATCATGTTCCAACCTGGTTCAAGCACATTGTCATAGACCAGGAACTTGGCACTGCTGACAAGACCTATAGGATCAATGACGAGAGTTCCACTTTCACGAGCTTCTTCATAGACAGAAAGCGGGTCTGTGGTCGTTATAAGGCTTATGACAGTGTCTTCATCGGCAGTTATTATCACGGTCGGCTCGTAGTCTTCTACCTGTTCGACCTTTTCAAATTCATCCACCCTGCCATTCTCTGTGACAAAATATACGTTCAGTTCACTCCCATCGTTCAATGTAATGTTGGCCAGGATCCTTTCATTGCCAAGGAGGATCTTAATAGGACTGGGAAGTTGTTCATAGTAGGCATTGTATTCCGTAACAGCTCTATCCAGGTCGTTGAAAAGTTCTGCACTTGCAGTGCTCATTGTAATGAAAGACAGAATCAATAAAATGAATAAGATCTTCTTCATAATAAACCCCCTTTTTAGAATTCCCATTAATAGGTGTATTATACTTTTCTGTTTATGATATATAACCTTGTTCGTGTGATAGAGAACAATTTGTTGACCAGTTCTACATATGAAATATGTTATCTGACCAAGATGAGATTGCTTTTTATATCGTGGCGTGATTAAGAGTATTGCTGTGAACGACCCGTATCATTTTCCTTTACATGTACTCACTTTGAGGTTTTCCGGATGGGAGAGATAATTGCAAGCGACTCGATGTGGGAGTACTTCCACTGGCTTGATGCAAAGCTAAAACATGAGATGGATATTTCCAATGAGGCCAGAAAACGAGGTCGTGATCCAAAGCCCTTTGTAGAGATACCACTTGCCAAGGACCTGGCTGACAGAGTAGAGAATCTCATAGGAGTAAAAGGTGTAGCTCAACATATAAGGGAACTGGAAAAAACTATGTCTCGTGAAGAGGCTGCCCTTGCTCTTGGCAGGGATGTGGCTATGGGTGCTGTTGGTAATATCGATGACAGGAAAAAAGCTATAGAAGCAGCTATCCGCGTATCCATGGCAATGCTTACGGAAGGTGTGGTTGCAGCACCAATTGAAGGTATTGACAGGGTGGACCTGGGGAAGAACGATGATGGCAGTGAGTACATCCGTATCTTGTATGCCGGTCCCATACGTAGTGCCGGCGGTACCGCCCAGGCTCTTTCTGTACTCGTGGGAGATTATGTGCGCAGAGGTGTGGGCATTGACAGATACAAACCACGTAAAGAAGAAGTGGAACGATATGTGGAAGAGATCCTGCTCTACAGAAGGGTGGCAAACTTACAATATACACCTTCAGAATCGGAGATCAAGCTGATAGTAGAGAATTGTCCCATCTGTATAGATGGGGAGCCAACAGAAGAAGAAGAAGTGGAAGGACACAGGAATCTGGAGAGAATAGAAACAAACCGTGTTAGAGGAGGGATGGCTCTTGTGCTGGCAGAGGGTCTTGCCCTGAAAGCCCCGAAGGTCCTTAAACACGTAAAAAAGCTACAGATGGACGGGTGGGATTGGCTGGAAACGCTCATAGCAGGTGCAAAGAACAGTGGCGATGAAGAAGATGAAAAAACCGCAGGTGTAAAGCCTAAGGACAAGTATCTTAGAGACCTTATAGCCGGAAGACCCGTTTTTTCCCATCCGTCCAGACATGGAGGGTTCAGGTTAAGGTATGGACGGTCCCGCAATACTTCATTTGCTGCTGCTGGTATCAGTCCTGCCAGCATGGTCATCCTGGATGATTTCATTGCTCCCGGAACCCAGCTTAAAGTTGAAAGGCCTGGCAAAGCTGCAGGCATGGCTCCTGTGGATTCTATTGAAGGTCCCACGGTAAGGCTAAGATCAGGGGATGTTGTCAGGATAGACGATTTGGAAGAGGCACGTCTCCTGCACAAAGAAGTGGAGTATATTATCGATATCGGAGAGATATTGATCAATTACGGCGACTTCCTTGAGAACAACCACGTATTAGTTCCTTCTCCATATTGTTTTGAATGGTGGATACAGGATTATTCTCTTGCTACTGACGAAGATGGATCCGTTAGGCCAGAACTGAAGCATCCTCCCCAGGAACTTGCCCTGGAGGTGTGTGAGAAATATAGTGTTCCTCTTCATCCGGATTTTACTTACTTATGGCACGATATAACTACAAATGAATTTATAAGGCTGGCAGAGTTCATTGAGGAACATGGTTCTTTGGATGAGACATATACTGTGTTATCGTTACCCTTCAGACCAACCTTTGATAGTGGGATCAAGACCCTCCTTGAGAACATGTTGATCTTGCACAGGGTCCTTGAAGGCAACATCTTGATCTTGCAGCCCCTTCCACTGCTCAGATGCCTGGGAATAGGAACAGACCTTCACCGAAATTGGACCTGTATTGAAGCAGAGAATGCGCTTGATGCTGTCAATAAGGTTAGTGGACTGCTTGTACGGGCACGTGCTCCTACAAGAATAGGTGCCCGTATGGGAAGACCCGAGAAATCTGATAAGAGAATGATGTCGCCAGCACCACATGTACTGTTTCCTATCGGTGAGACCGGTGGAAATACCCGCAAACTCGAGGATGCTGCCAGTTACAAAGAATCTGTAAATGGAAAAGTAGGGCTTATAAGGGTGGAAATCGGCTCAAGGATATGTCCTGCATGTCGAATGGACTCATACGAATTCAGATGCGAATGCGGTGAATTTACCATCCCCAAGCTCTCCTGCCCGCGGTGTGGCCTTTCGGTCAATAAGGAGACATGTCCGAAATGTGGCGTGAACACCACATGTGCTCGTCTGCAAAACCTTGACTTCAAGAACATGTATCAGCGGGCTTTTGAGAAACTGGGTGAGCGTGAGTCGAACCTCGATGCCATCAAAGGTGTCAAAAAAATGATGTCTCGCAACATGACCCCTGAACCTCTTGAAAAGGGTATTCTGCGTGCCAAGCATGAACTGTATACGTTCAAGGATGGCACCGTGAGATATGACATGTCAGATATACCTTTGACACATATAAGAGCTGATGAGCTGGGTATACATGTGGAAAAACTGCTGGAAATAGGTTATTCCGAAGACATATATGGAAAACCACTTACCAGTGGGGATCAGGTGGTGTGCCTCAAGGTTCAGGACATAGTTGTCTCATACGACTGTGCTGAATATCTTCTAAGGATCACCCGGTATATAGACGATCTCCTGACCAGATACTATCATCTTGAACCCTACTATAATGCTCAAAGCATTGAAGATCTTGTGGGTACGCTTGTCATGGGTCTTGCACCCCATACATCCGCAGGTGTCCTGGGAAGGCTCGTAGGGTTCACAAGAGCTGCGGTGGGTTATGCTCATCCTTTTTTCCATGCGGCTAAGCGGCGTAACTGTGACGGCGACGAGGATTGTGTAATGCTGCTCATGGATGGACTGATAAATTTCTCAAGGGAATACCTGCCGGACAGAAGAGGTGGAAAGATGGATGCACCACTTGTACTTACCACCCGCTTAGATCCAAGCGAGGTAGACAAGGAAGCCCACAATATAGATGTGTGTGCATATTATCCACTTGAGTTCTACGAAGCTACGCTAAATTACACAAACCCAAAAGAACTGGAAAGTAAAATGGACCTTGTGAGCGGTCGCCTGGGTACTCCGTTGCAGTATGATTATTTCATGTTCACACATGATACTTCGGATATTGCCATGGGACCTCCTGTAAGTGCTTATAAGACACTTGGGAGCATGGTGGAAAAGATGGATGCCCAGCTTGCATTGGCTGATAAGATAAGGGCTGTGGATGCTTCGGATGTTGCGGAAAGAGTTCTGATCTCTCATTTCCTTCCGGACCTGTTCGGTAACCTGAGGGCTTTTTCCAGACAGAGTACACGTTGTGTCAAATGTGATGAAAAGTTCCGCAGACCTCCGCTTACAGGAGTGTGTCCGAAATGCGGAGGTCGTGTAATATTGACAGTACATGAAGGCGCTGTAAAGAAGTACCTGGAAGTATCGAAAAAAGTAGCTGCTCACTACAATGTTTCAGCTTATACCCGACAGCGTATAGAACTCATCGGACTTGACATAAAGTCTCTTTTCGAGAACGATAAGTCCAAGCAGACAGGACTTTCAGAGTTCATGTAATGGAATTTATGTGATCGGTAGTCCAAAGGCGTTGATCTGGTTGATCAACTCAGTGAACTGCTCGACCTCAAAGGCGATCACTGCCTCCCGGGTCATACCTATGGACATTTCACCATCATAGCTGAGCATCTCCGGGCCACGGCGCACGAACCTTTCCATGCCGTCCCTGGATAATGCCGCCTTTGCTTCGGGATCATGTACGAATGCCCTTCCGGGAATCAATACTGTTTCTTTGACATCTGCCAGTTCGAGGCTTTTCAGGTCTTCGATGGTGATCAAGCAGCCGATGTCTTTGTCTACAGGCACTACGTTCACAGAGCCTCCTAATTTAGCAAAGATCTCTGCAAGTCTTGGAGAAGCTGCATTACTACTGATAATCGTAGCCTCTTTTCGTATTTTCGGTAACTTTTCCAGGGCTTTTTCATCATTGCGCAGTGCAAAGGGGCAACCGATCAATGGATCTTCCAGAGGGGTCCCGGTTATCCTCATCTCATATCTTGAGGCAGCTTCCCTTACTATGCTGAGGAACTCTTCTATAGTATGTGTTTCTATATCTTGGAGGATCGGACCATTGTCCAGGATAAGACCTTCTTCCCTGCAGTTTGCAAAACGCATGAGTATGACCCCTTTTGTTCCCATTTCCTGCAGGTCTTCAAGTGTTTTCCACAATTCTGCCCCGTCATTTACACCGGGTATGAGCACGATGGCAGCATAAACATCGCAATTCTTACTGAGATCCTTAAGCACCTGCAGAGATGCTTCGGGATTGGGATCGCGCATATGGTCTGCACGAATCTGGGGGTCGGTGGAAAATACAGTAAAGGATACTTCTGTAACACCATGCTCTATGAAGAATTGTGCATCATCAGGAGAATTGAATCCTTTGCCACTGGTGTATCCCAGATGTATTGGTTTTCCGAGCTGAGATAGAATGGATACCAGTTCCCTCAATTGTGGGTAGCAACTAATATCTCCTCCTCCGCTAATGGTTATTTTCTCGATCTCATTAGCTCTGAACCTGATACTATCGGACAGGCTATGAAGGACGAACTGCATGGGCTTAAAACCAGTATATGCTTCTCTCACACCTCTGGTACAGTAATCACATCCTTTTTGGAAGGGAAAACAGTATTTACACCCAAAGGGCGGTATCTCTTTTACTTTCTTGAAATAACAATATGTGCAGAACCCATTGCAGTCTATGCCCGGACTACCACCAACATCGGCTACTAATTCCATTTGTATGGTGTGATGCCACATGTATTACTTAAACCTTTGTGATACCTGATAGCGCATCGTTCTTAAGAAGAGAAATTAAAGCAAATATATATAAATAAGACAATTGATAGCATCTAATATGAAAAATTTAAGCATATATGTGCACATATTATTCTAAAATTACTACATTTAGTAACATTAAACAGGGAGATATATTATATAATTTATAATATATAACCATTGCCCTGACATTGAAAGCAGAGAGGACATTGATGCAAAAGGTTTAAAACCTAATTAATCTTAATTAGCGGGTAATCCCGATGGAAAATATCGTATGCTTTAACGATAGTACAGATTTTTTCTTAACGCCTTTCTGTACATTTTTCCATGATGGATCTTAATAAATAGGAGGAAACATACGTGTCTGATAAAATAGACATTTACGACGACAAAGGTAAGCTGTTGGAAAGCGGCGTCGATCTTATGGACATTGCGCCAACAAGAAACGCAGCCATACAGAATATCGTCAAAGACACCAAGAGGACTGTTGCAGTTAACCTTGCAGGTATCGAGAATGCTCTTGCCAGTGGTAAAATGGGTGGCGCAGGCCGCCGTATCCTTGGAAGAGGGCTTAAATATGACATCGTTGCAAACGCCAGTGCCATCGAAGACTCTGTTGCAAAATTGATCAGAGTAAATGCAGATGATGACACCAATGTAAAGGTACTTGCCGGCGGAAAGCAGTTACTTGTGCAGGTCCCGTCCCTCAGGACTGCAATAGGTGCAGACTACGTCTCAGCAAGCACAGTAAGCGCTGCAGCTATGGTACAGACCATCATTGACATGTACAAAGTAGACATGTTCGATGCACCTATCGTTAAGGGAGCGGTCTGGGGAAGCTACCCACAGACAATGGACATGATGGGCAGCAACGTGGCATCCATCCTCAGTATCCCACAGAACAACGAAGGTCTGGGTTACTCCCTGAGGAACATCACTACCAACCACATCGCAGCTATCACCGGTAAGAAGGCCATGAACGCTGCAGCACTCTCATCCATCTTCGAGCACGTAAGCATGTACGAGATGGGTAACGCCGTGGGCTTGTTCGAGAGGCACCAGCTCCTGGGTCTTGCATACCAGGGTCTGAACGCTAACAACATGGTATGTGACCTTGTTACCAAGAACAGCAAGACCGGTACTATCGGTACTGTGGTGCAGTCCACAGTCGAGAGAGCTATCGAGGACGGCGTCATAGCAGTTGACAAGAAGGCACCATCCGGATACAACTTCTATAAGGCAAAGGATGTCTCCAAGTGGAACGCATATGCAGCAGCAGGTCTGCTTGCAGCAACCATGGTGAACTGTGGTGCAGGAAGAGCAGCACAGAACGTTTCTTCAACCATCCTGTACTTCAATGACATCCTGGAAAAAGAAACAGGACTTCCAGGCTGTGACATGGGAAGGGCCCAGGGTACAGCAGTCGGATTCTCCTTCTTCAGCCACTCAATATACGGCGGTGGCGGACCAGGTATCTTCAACGGTAACCACGTAGTTACCAGGCACTCCAGAGGATTCGCAATTCCTTGTGTATGTGCAGCAGTTTCACTTGATGCAGGTACCCAGATGTTCACGGTAGAGAAGACATCCGCACTTGTGGGCAACGTGTTCGGTTCAATGAAAGAATTCAGGGAACCAATCAAGGCAGTTGCAGGAGCCCTCTAAATCCATTAATACCTTAGTCATGGTATCCAAAGGTAATCAGAGATGTCAGATACGTCCTCAGACACAACAAAGCATTTGCAGCTTGAAATAGTTCCTCAGCGTTTGCTCAGGCCAGAAACCGCCCAGGTTCTCCTTAATGAGGTCCTGGATCTGGAAGGAGTCGTCAGGCTGTTCATTCACGGCCCGAGATTACCCGGAACAGTACCATATGGTCCTGCAAAGGGAACCTCTCTGGCACATGATTCCAGACGCCTGATAGAAATAGAAGGCAAGACAGTGGAATTAATGGTCAGTGTGGGTAGCATCCGTCTGGAAGTGACAGATGCTGGTGTGAAAGAACAGGTGCATGAGATATGTGAGAAGTTATTCCCGTTCCCCTTCGAGTTCAGGGAAGGTAATTTCATGCTAAGGCGGCAGACAGTTTCAGGTTATGCAAGGTTCGGGCCTGATCAGG
Source organism: Methanomethylovorans sp. (assembly GCF_041305605.1). Classification (GTDB taxonomy): domain Archaea; phylum Halobacteriota; class Methanosarcinia; order Methanosarcinales; family Methanosarcinaceae; genus Methanomethylovorans. The sequence continues at coordinate 2,295 of NZ_JBFYLB010000008.1, read as the reverse complement.
ACCCTCTTATGATCGGGATCACCGATCCGAAAGGCAAGTTGAAAGACCAGGTATGCATCCTCAAAAAGGAGTGATGTTATGTTCGACCGGGAAACACAGGTTGTTGACTGCAGACATGGGATGGGTCTTGGAAGAGGCGGTGGTCTTGCGCAAAGAGGCACACTCTCCGAAACCGGAAGGTCCGATGTAATTGCGATCGCAATGAGTCCCGGAAGAAGGCATATCACTAAACCTGTATGCGAGCTAACATACGGTATGCGTCGCGAAGAAATACAGGTAAGCGTCCTGGTGCTGAATACAGGATCAGGTATACCTGATACCAACATGGGTTCCGGTACCTTCGGAATATCACCCGAAGAAGTAGCCCAGATCTCAAGGCATAAACTTGCGGTCATACATACAGGCAACGTAAGGGACCATGTATTAAAGAAGGTAAGGAATATACTTGAGCAAGTGAATGTCCCTGCCATTATTGTTTGTCAGACTCCCGTAGATTTTGAGGATTTTGCAATGGCAGGTGTGAAGACAAGGCTTGTGAGGCCGAAAGACAAGGATATTGTGACGAAAGGAAAAGTAATGGAAATTGTGACAGGGATTACACGAGGCGAATCATGTTCAAGGGAAAAGTTGAACGAACTCGTGAAAGCCGTGAAAACCACAATGAAATCATTAGATGTTAGGAGTGTATGATTATGGCATATAAACCACAGTACTACCCAGGTGCAACATCTGTTGCAGCAAACAGAAGGAAACACATGTCTGGCGATGTGGAAAAGCTCAGGGAGATCTCCGATGACGATCTTGTAATGATCCTCGGACACCGCCCACCAGGCAGCGACTACCGCAGCACACATCCCCCACTTGCAGAGATGGGTGAGCCAGAGTGCTCCATCAGACAGACCGTCGAAGCAACCCCAGGCGCCAAGGCCGGTGACAGGGTAAGGTATGTGCAGTTCGTAGATTCAATGTACAATGGTACATCAGTACCATACTTCAGGTCCTACGGTGCAGCCATAAAGTTCAGAGGTGTGGACCCAGGTACCCTTTCCGGCCGTCAGGTCGTCGAGGCCCGCGAGAGAGATATGGAAGAGGTTGCCAAGTTCCAGATAGAGACAGAGATGTTCGACCCCGCACTTTCAAGCCTGAGAGGCGCAACTGTGCACGGTCACTCCCTGAGGCTTCAGGAAGATGGCGTAATGTTCGACATGCTGGACAGAGCAAGGCTCGAGAAAGACGGTATCGTAAAGATGCACAAGGACCAGGTAGGAAGACCTATAGACAAGAAGGTCGAGCTTGGAAAGCCAATGTCTGCAAAGGAAGCAGCAAAGAGGACAACCATTTACCGTGTGGACAACGTTGCTTTCAGAGGCGACAAAGAAGTTATTGAATGGGTCCACAGAGTGTTCGATCAGAGAACAAAATACGGATTCAAGCCGGAATAATCGAGGTGACATAAATGGTAGCAGACAGAAAGAAGATGTTCGCAAAAGACTTGGAGATCAAGTTCACAAAAGAGCACGGTTCCAACAAGATGGAAGGTGGCAAGATCACCGACATGGTTGGTAGGTACTACAGGCTCGGAGTAGAACAGAACCCAAGGAAACTTGAAATGAAGAAGGCAGGTCAGGAGCTCGCCAAGAAGAGAGGACTTGTCGGTTACAACCCTATGATGCACTGCGGTGGTATACCACTCGGTCAGAGAGCACTTACTCCATCCTTCATATCAGGCACTGATATGATGGTAGAGGTCGACGACCTGCACTACGTGAACAATGCAGCAATGCAGCAGATGTGGGATGACATAAGGAGAACCTGTATCGTCGGTATAGACTTAGCCCACGAGACCCTTGAGAAGAGACTGGGTATCGAGGTCACACCAGAGACAATCAACTTCTACCTTGAGACCCTTAACCACGCCCTTCCAGGCGGTGCAGTGGTACAGGAACACATGGTCGAGACCCACCCCGCACTTGTGGATGACTGTTACTGTAAGATCTTCACCGGTGACGATGAACTTGCAGATGAGATCGACAAGCAGTTCCTTATTGATATCAACAAGGAATTCCCTGCAGAGCAGGCAGAACAATTAAAGGCAGCCATCGGAAAGACAACCTGGCAGGCAGCTCACATTCCAACCGTGGTCAGCAGGGTAACAGATGGTGCCCAGACCAGCAGGTGGATGGCTATGCAGGTTGGTATGTCCTTCATCTCCGCATACAGCATGTGTGCCGGTGAAGCAGCAGTAGCTGACCTCTCATATGCAGCAAAGCACGCAGGTGTGCTCTCAATGGGTGA
>NZ_JBFYLB010000007.1:0-24722 GCF_041305605.1 Methanomethylovorans sp. | reverse complement strand
GCACGTTCTCTATTCTGCCGGGCTTGTTCTATAAGATCATTGTATTCCTTGAGCAGTTCTTCAAGCTCTGCAGTATCTTCACCTTGCTGCTGGAGTGTTTCTATCTCCTTAGAAAGACGTTCTGAAAGAGACACGGATCTATTCAGATAATTTCCTATCTTATCATCTATAAATTCTGTTCTTGTTCTGTAGGCATCTTTTACTGCATCTTTCCATATATCGCGAATATTCCTGGCAGACTTGGCAAGCTCCCGGGTTGTAGTGGCATTCTTCACAGAATCCTTTTCAGCATCAAGTTCGAAAATATATTCGTCTATCTCAGCAATAACAACATCTGCATCTTCTCTTTGGGATGCATGAGTTTTTTCTTTCAGACTCTCTAAATTGGATAAGGTATAATTAATGGTTTCAAGCAGGTATTCCTGTCTTACTTCAAATACTTCCTTTGAAGAGGCGTTGATCTTACCACTATTTATGTTGGAATTGATCTGCTGCAGTCTTTGCTTCGCAGCAAAATACCCTTTGTTTGATTCTCCCGATCTTATAGTGGCCCCGTTAACATCATTATTATTGCTGCCACTTGAAGAAACACTGTTCTGTTCTCTTTCTTGGTTCTTTTCTTCATTATTTTGGCTTGCAGAATCTCCACTACCTGCATTATCATTACCATTTACACTATTCTGTTCTTCTTCTTGGTTCTTTTCTGTGTTGCCTTGGCTTGAAGCATCCCCTTTATTATTTGCAGCAGCAATGCCACTTATAGATATGCTATTCTGTTCCTCTTCCTGATTTTGTTCCTGGTTATCCTGGGTTGCTGCATCTCCATTGTCATCAGCATTATCGTTACCATTTACACTATTCTGTTCTTCTTCCTGATTCTTTTCCTGGTTATCCTGGGTTGCTGCATTTCCATTGTCATCAGTATTATCGTTACCACTTACACTATTCTGTTCTTCTTCCTGGTTTTTCTCTTGTTTATCCTGGCTTGCAGTGTCTCCGTTCTCGTCAGCATTGCCATTACCAGTTACTGAGATCTGATTTTGCTCTTTTTCTTGGTTTTTTTCATCGTCACCTTGAATTGAGGCATCCCTTTTGCTGTCTTCTGAATTTGCTGCAAGGACACCGGCAGAGAAAACGCTTGTTAATATCAATATTATAGTAATATAACTAATTAATTTCATATAGCTCGTTTTTATCTCCCCCCATAGATATATTTATTGACTGAGTTTAGTGATTCCGTAGAAATCTACTAATATAGAGATCCCTACAGAACCAATTAAGCATCTTCTTTAAAGATTATTTATTATTTCCATAATCATAAAGATACTTGTTAGGTGTGCAATCTCCTGCATTTACACACTCGCCATCATAGGGGCATTCTCCATCATTAAGGCAAACGCCAGCATTGAGACAGTCCTCATCACAGGCTCTAATACAATCTCCATTTCCATTCGCCATCTTTCCTCCATTTCCGCCCTCTCCGGCCTTTGCAGATACTGCTCCAATCGCCAGGATGCTCACAATAAGGAGTGCAACGGAAACATAAGCAATTGTTCGTAGACTTTTCATTTTAAATTTCTCCTTTAGTTTTGATCAGACGTTTTTCGTCAAGCACCACATTGGCAAATTCAAATAAATACATACTTTACTTTATGATCATGCTTTCTTCATGTGAAGCGTTTTCTAAGGATAAATCTGCTTTATTTTACTTGAATAAACTTCATAAATGCTCAGATGACAGGCGATGGAAAAGATTTACATATCTTGTCAGTTAATATAAAATTGTGTCTTCCAAAAAAACTAATACTAGAGTATATCATTTGTTGATACTTGCTGTCTTATGTTTGTTTTTCTTCCCAATGGCAGAGGCTGCGGAGGTGGCGACTGTCCACGGTGCAATATATGATTGGGAGACCTTTAAGCTTCTGGAGAATACAATTGTTGAAGTTAACTCCACACCTCCACAGTCCCAAGTAGCCAAATATGGTCTCTACTCCTTCGATCTGCCGATGGGGATCTACATCCTCAAAGCAAGTTATTACGAAAATGGAGAATTAGTATCATATGCAGAAGAGAAACTTAATATTACAGATGAGGGAGACTACATACTTGATATGCTGCTTCTGCCGTCTTATCCTGATGGTAATTTAAACAACACTGACCTCACGGAGGTCACGACATTGCTTGATGATGAATCTCTCCTTCAGGATAAGAACGGATCAAAAAGTATTATTTTTCTAACAGTAGCAGGCTCTTTGCTCATTGCTGCCGTAATCGTACTCTTAGTATTGAAAAAGAGACAAAGGTCCCAGAATGCTGATCTCGAAACCAGTTTATGTGAATATAGCTACTCAGATCCAGAAAATGAGAATTATAACGGTTTATCGCTGCCTCAGGACCTTCAGCAGGTAGTTGACATAATAAAAATTAATGGGGGACGTATTACTCAAAGGGACCTTCGCAGCAAAATCAGTTATTCAGAGGCAAAAGTAAGTCTCATGGTATCCGATCTTGAGAACAGGGGCATCATCGAAAAATTCAAAAAAGGTAGAGGGAACATCATAGTGCTCAAGGAAAAGGATCACCAAAATATATAATTGCGTTAAGTACCTATGCTTTTCAATATAAATCATCATTTCAAATAAAACGAGGCAGCACATGCGAGTTTCTATGGATATAGAATTACAGGATGCCCCCGGACAACTGGTGCATGCATTAAAGCCAATATCTGAGCTTAAGGGTAACCTTGTCTCTGTGGTACATCATCATGAGAAAAGAACTCCCCGTGGCACCATTCCTGTACAGGTGGTATTCGAGACGGAGTCCTTGAGCATAACTCCGCTGATCACAAAGTTGGAAGAGCTTGGCGTGGGAGTCATCCGGGTCAATGAGGAAAAATATCTCGAAAGAGGAACAGTTGTACTTATCGGTCATATAGTTCATACGGACCTGGAAGACACCATCGATACGATTGACAAGACCGGATATGCGGAAGTAGTTGAACTGCACCTTTCTATGCCCAGTATAAACAAATCATCTTCTGCCTCTTTCAAGCTTGATGCAGTGGGAAAGAAAGAATTACGGGATGCCATATCATTGCTCAGGTCTATTGCTAATAAGAAAGACCTCGTGTTAATAGAGCCCATTGAGAGCGAGATCCTGTGAGGTTATAGTATGAAAACAATAAAGGCATCTATAATTGGGTTTGGTTCTGTTGGCCAGGGAGTGGCACGGGTGTTGCTCCGTAAAAAAGAAGAGTTAAGATCAATGGGTCTTGATATTAAGATCGTGGCAGTTGCCGATTCAAAAACCTCTATTATTGACATGGCGGGTGTGGACCTTGCCATGATCCTTGAGCGCAAGGCATCAGAAGGGATCGTAGGCGATGCAAATCTCACAGGCCATGATATCATCCGTGACATAGAACATGATCTGGTCATAGAGACAACTCCTACGAATATCGACACGGGTGGTGTGGGTTTGCAGAATATGCTTACAGCTTTCAGTAAAAAGAGGCATGTTGTAACATCCAACAAAGGTCCTCTTGCCTTAAAATACAGGGAACTTGCAGCACTGGCTTCAAGATCGGATTGTGCTTTCAGGTTCGAGGCCACTGTTGGGGGTGCAATGCCTTTACTTAATCTTGTAAGGGATACACTGGCAGGTAATGATGTCATCAGTATAGAAGGCATATTCAATGGTACCTGCAATTATATTCTCACTCGCATGATGGAAGAGCATGCAACCTATGAGCTGATGCTTGCAGAGGCACAGGAACTGGGTATAGCGGAAAAGGATCCGGCCTATGATGTAGAAGGCATAGATGCAGCATGCAAGCTTGTAATCCTTGCAAATGCCATATTCTCAATGGATGTCACATACAAAGATGTGCATGTTACCGGTATCTCCCGCATCACCCCTGAAGCTTTGATGCTGGCCGAGACCGATGGTTATGTTATAAAGCTTATTGGAGAGGTCAATAAGAAAAGGATCCAGGTAGCTCCGCGACTGGTACCTATGGGCCATCCACTTGCGGTGGGGGGGACCCTGAATGTAGCTTCACTGCAAACCGATCTTGCCGGACCCGTTATAGTTGTGGGCAGGGGTGCCGGGTCCATCGAAACAGCAAGTGCCATCCTCAGCGATATAGTTTCCATTTACAAGGATTAAGCAAGCTGATCGTAATGACAAGTTTCAAGGATTTCTGCAGGATATGTAAGGTCATTGAAGAGACAGCCGGATCTCTGGATATGACGGCTCTTGTTTCAGAATTGTTCTCTCTTGTGACCAGCGAAGAATTGCCGGTGGTCACTCATTTTGTCATGGGCGAGGTTTTTCCTGCCTGGAGCGATGAAGAAGTCGGTCTGGGCACAGGACTTCTACTCAATGCCATTTCCAAATCATCAGGCCTGTCGGTTAAGAAAATAGAGGATATAGTAAGGGAAACGGGGGATATAGGTAAGACCACAGTGAAAGCTCTGGGCAAAGTATCTAAGGGACAGGCTACATTTTCCTCTTTTTTAGACTCCCCTGTGGAATTGAGCATAATGGAAGTCTTTGAAAGATTTAAGGACATATCCCGTGCAACAGGCAAGGGATCCCAGACATCCAGGATAAAGCATCTGCAATATCTTTTTAATTCGGCATCTGCTGAAGAAGTTGGTTATATCGCCAGGCTTGCCATAGAGGACATGAGAATAGGGGTCGGCGAAGGCATTGTTAGGGATGCCATTGCAAAGGCTTTTGATGTGCCTGTGGCATCCGTAGAGAGAGGTTACATGCTCACCAACGACATAGGGCTTGTGGCTGTCACTGCAAAGAAAGGTGGTGCTGAGGCTCTTTTGAACTTAGGGCTGCAGGTAGGCAGGCCCATAAAACTGATGCTTGCTCAAGTAACCCCGGACATTGAGACGGCTATCAAGGATCTGGGTGTTGTTGCAGCGGAATGGAAATTCGATGGTGCAAGGGTGCAGATACATAAAAAGGGTGATGAGGTTACCCTTTATTCCCGCCGTCTTGAGAACATCACAGACTCACTACCTGACATCGTATCTGCAGTGAAAAAGGCTATTAAGGCTGATTCTGCAATACTTGATGGCGAGGCCGTGGCCATTGACGAAGACGGAAGACCGAAGCCGTTCCAGGAAATACTCAAGCGTTTCAGACGTAAATATGATGTTCAGAATAAGGTACGGCATATACCTCTAAATCTTAATCTCTTTGACATCATGTACCTCAATGGCGAAAGCCTGATAGAGCTTCCACTGCAAAAGCGACGGGAATTACTTGTTTCCTGTGTAGAGAACAGTGATCTTATAAGGGTGGATAGCCAACTGATCACATCGGATCTCTCACAGATAAACAGTATGTATGAGCAGGCACTGCGGGCAGGTCATGAAGGTATCATGATAAAGAACCCCGAATCACCTTATTCACCAGGTAAAAGGGGAAAGAACTGGCTTAAGAAAAAGCCAGTGATGGAAACCCTGGACCTCGTGGTAATAGGAGCTGAATGGGGCTATGGCAGAAGAACAAGTTTTCTTGGTTCGTATGCGCTTGCCTGCCATGATCCTGAGACAGGCAGATTCCTGCCGGTGGGTAAAGTGGCTACCGGAATATCGGATGAACAACTGGCGGAACTGACAGAACTTTTCAAGGAACATATTATATCAGAATCAGGTACTATTGTAGAGATCAGACCTCATGTACTCTTTGAAGTGGCTTTTGAAGAGATACAGAAGAGCACAAATTATGAATCCGGATATGCCTTGCGTTTTCCAAGACTTGTGCGTGTGAGGGACGACAAGTCTCTTGAAGAGGTTGACACGCTGGAACGTCTTGAGGATATGTACAGAACCCAGCGTAAATGAGGAGCTGGCAAGCATTCAACATCAGTACTTTTTTGCTTCAAAAAGTATTATATCTATTGGATCATAACCCGGTACCATGAAAAATAAGATTTTTGTAGCCATATTGCTGATAGCTGTTCTTGTACTTTCAGGATGTACGAATAAAGATAATGTGCCGGGTGCTAATACTAATACATCTGCTGACGATATAAAATACATAGAAATTTATATCGATGATTATGCCTTCCATCCTCAATCACTGACCATTTCCCGGGGAGATACGGTGAGGTGGACAAATAATGATTCAGTGGCATTCATTGTCAAAAGCAGTTCATTTCAGTCTCCCACTCTGACCAAAGGCATGACCTTTACCTACACTTTCCATGAGAGTCGGACATACAACGTCTATCTTGCTACACATCCGTATACTAAAAGCGGTATAATAGTGGTGGAATAAAGCTATAGCAACACGTCCTCAAGACCCGAGGAAATCACTATCTCCACAGCTTTTTCCATTTCCTGTCTGGTAAGCAGCCTGTTCATCTCGGGATATTTGTAAGCAAGATAATGAGGCGTATACTGGAACATATGGTTGAACCGGACATGAGGAATGTGGTGGGCTACCCATTCTACTGCAGGCTTGGTACAACAATCCAGATGTCCGGGTAATACCAGATGGCGCAGGAGTATTTCTGCATCCGAATATGCCCGGATCAGATTTTCAGTGACTATCTGAATATAATTATTTACTTTTGAATATTTCTCAGCACATTTGTCATTTCCATATCTCAGGTCTGCGAGATAAACATCTACGACACCTTCCAGCAACTCTGCTACTTCCCTTGAATGGTACATGTTAGAGTTCCATATCACAGGTACGTTAATTGACAAATTTCTGATAACTCTTAGTATCGCATGCGGATGTGGAGTAGGGGTGACAAAGTTCACATTCCTTGCTCCCTGCATGCGGCGTTTTTTTATCAATTTCGCAAGTTCCAGAGGGTCAGCGATCTTACCTGTTTCCGGGTGGGTAGCTATATCCCAATTCTGGCAGTAAATACATGAAAAAACACAGCCAGTGAAAAATATCGTATGAGAAGGCACAAGTTCAGTTTCTTCGCCGGTGTGCAGGAATTCAGATGCATATCCTGAAACAGCTCCTACCCGACAGTATCCCTTCTGATTCTCTTTTCTGTTGATACCACATCTTCTTTCACAGAAACAGCAATTTTCAAGCATCTTTTGTATAATTGCAACCTTCAGGTCAAGAAGAGAAGACTTCGAAATACTAAGATCAGGATCGTATCCATTAGCATCTATCGATGCCAGCAGCTTTCGGTAATCCTGCATTTTAATCTGGTGCAGGTCCCATAAATCCTCAAAAGACGCCTCTTTTTTGAAAGACACAGGTACTAAACTGGTTATTCTGTACCTTGCAGGCAATTCGTTCTTCTCAACCTGCTGATACCTGCGCAGGAAAACAGGTTCTTTCATATGATTTCCTTGTGCAGGAAGAATTGAATAGCTTGTGGTCCTATATGAGATAGAAATTTTATGGAGAGGGCATTTGATGGTGAAAACTGATCATGTTGAAGAAAGGCTTGATCCTAAGCTTTATATCCTTTCCATTTCCAAGTTCTTCAAGGACCTGGGTACAGGGATACTTGCTTTTCTCATACCTCTCTATATAGTGCAGACCCATAGCATCTTTGCTCCTGAAATTCCTGATATTGTGAAAGCAGGTATCGTAACAACTGTCTTTGGTCTTCTCAATGCATTTTCCCAACCCTTCTCAGGCAGATTATCAGACAGGCTGAATAAAAGGAAGCCTTTTGTTATATTCGGACTTGCCGGTTTTATGGTGGCCTCAGTGCTTTATTCTCATGTTTCTGTGTTCGAACATGTAGTTCTTCTAAGGGCAATACAGGGTATAACTGTAGGTGCTACAGTGCCAGCTATCGTTGCAATGGTAACACATTTTTCAACTTCTGGCAACAGAGGCAGAGCTATTGGCATATATTCGAGCATGAGAGGATTCGGTTATGGCATGGGTGCACTTGTGGGTGGCATTGTAACCACTTATTATGGGTTCACTGCAGGCTTTTATTTATGTGCTCTTCTGGGTTTGATAAGTTTGCTTCTTGTGCAGTTCTTTGTAGGTGAGACACATAACGGGCATGAAAAACAAACAACAACAACAACAAGCCAGAATAATGGCAGATCAGCACAGTTCTATTCCCTGGCCTTTGCAATGTTCATTATAATGGTCGGGATCATGATCATATTCGCCTTTCTTCCGGAATACGAGGTCCGTCTGCAGGCCTCGGAACTCTCACTAAGTATCGCAGTATCCGCCTATGTAATCTCCAGAGTGATACTACAAACTCCCATGGGTGTGCTTTCGGACAGGTACGGACGCAAAAAACTGATACTCTATGGTTTATTTCTTAATATACCGATCGTTCTGGGGTTAGGATATGTTACAAGAGTTGAAGAACTTATAGTGCTGCGTGCCTTGCAGGGACTTTGCATGGCCTCAGTGGAAACCCCTGTCATGGCTCTTGCAGTTGACCTTGCAGGAGGTACATCTATAAGTTCAAGGGTCAGCTTCATTACCAGTGCACAGGCAGCAGGTACAGCTTTTGGTCCTCTCATAGGAGGGTTCCTTGGAGGCTATGTATCTTTCACGATGCCTTTTTATGTCTGTGCTATCATGATGGCTTTTTCACTGATCATAGTCATGCGTCAGGTTTCTGAACCTGATACTAATGTTAGCGTTAGCCGTCCTGACTGAAAGTGATGGTAAATCTGGACCCTGTATTTCTATCAAGCTCTAACTTCCCCTTCAACTGTTCTATCAAGGTGATGACCAGTTGCATACCCAGAGAATCTGTGTTAAATATGTCGATATTTTCAGGTATGCCTTTGCCGTTATCACTAATAGTAAGCACAAGTAAGTTGCCATCGTTTTTGAAAGATAAACTTACCGCACCTTCATCTCCAGGGATAAAAGCATATTTTAGAGAATTTGTAATGAGTTCGTTAATTATAAGGCCCAGGGGTATGGTCTTATCGATATTCAGATGTATGTCATCAACATCGATCTCAAGCCCAACCTTTCCCGTGCCTATTCTGTAGGAATGCAGCAGATAGCTGGCCAGATTATTGATGTAGTCTCTGGCATTGATATTTTCCAGGTCCTTTGACATATATAATTTCTCATGTGCTATAGCCATGGAGCGTACCCTGTTCTGGCTTTCAGCAAAAGCCTGCCTGATATCTTTATCCTGGAAGTTCCGCGATTGCAGATTTAACAGGCTGGCGATAACCTGTAGATTATTCTTAACCCTATGATGGATCTCCTTAAGAAGCAGTTCTTTCTTCTGAGATTCCTCTGCCACCTTTCTTTCAGTGATATCCCTTGCAATCGTAAGGATGGCTTTTTTTCCTTTGTAGTCTATTATTTTACTGCTAATCTCTACAGGAATTTGTTTTCCAATACGACCTACATAGATCGTTTCAAAAATTGCTTTTCCTTTTCTCTTAAGTTCCTTTAATCTTTCCGACAGCAGTGCAGCATATTCCTGGGAATTGAAATCTCTGGGAGACATATTTAGCAATTCTTCTCTGCTATACCCCAGCATCTCGGAAGTAACGTCATTGACTTCCTTGATCTTTCCTCCGATATCATCATAGATGTAAATGGCATCATTAGCGTTCATGAATAGTGTTTTGAATTTCTCTTCACTTTTCCTGATTTCTTCCTCTGCTTTTTTCCGCTCAGTTATATCCCTGAGCATGCACCTGCAGGCAACTACATCACCATTATTATATTTGCAGTTCATGTTGCCTTCTAATACAACTTCTCTACCATCTTTTGTGAGGAAGATGGTTTCTATGGTCCCAGGTTTATCATGTCCTATTATACGCTTCAGTTTTTCCATACAATGACTTTTAGTTGAAGGATGAAGTACATCATTCAGTGTCAAATGTGTTACTTCTTCCTCATTATACCCCAGAGTTTCACGCCATGCACGGTTTACATAGATAAATGATCCGTCAGCCCTTATACTTTGTATAAGGTCACTTGAGTTCTCAAAAAGGTCCCTGTATCTTTCTTCGCTTTCTCTAAGCGCCTTTTCAGCTTCTTTGATATGAGAGATATCAAAAAAACTTTCCACTATATGCTGCTTACCTTCCAGTTCTATATATACTGCATTTTTTAGGATGGGAATCTTTTCATCCTCTGCTGCCAGGAGAATACATTCGGAAGAATCCATCACTTTATTCAGGTCTGTAAGTGGACATTTTCCTTTTTCCGTCGGGCATATAAAATCATAACAAAATCTCCCGATTATTTCTTCTTTTTTCCTTCCTATAAGTTGTATAGCTACTGGATTTACATCGGCTATGGTATGTGATTGTGCGTCAATTATCATGACACCGGTCTGGACAGCTTCCAGTATTGTCTGTAATCGTTTCTGACTATTTCTTATCTCTGACTCATTTTGCTGTCTGAGAATGGCAGCACCCATGGTGTCAGCTGCTGCCCACAGGGCATCCATTTCCACCATCGACCAGTCTCTTTCACGTTTACAGTCATCAAAGCCAATGAATCCCCACCATTCTTTCCCAACATATATTGGCACAGCTGCGAGGGAAAGTATTCCCTGTCCTCCTAGTATTTCGCGCTCTTCATCCGGGAAATCTTTGATAATACCTGCTATATGATAACGTCTTTTCATCACTTTTTCCCAGCGTGGTGCAACATCCCTATATGGTAAACCTTGTAAGACCGGGTTATCTATCTGAGGTGCAATACCTTGAGCTACCCATTCATATTTCTGTTTCATCAAAAAAGTGCCATCTTCACTGACCTCATTCTGGAAAACATATATTCTGCTGACATCAGTGGCTTTTCCAAGCTTTTCCAGAATTTCATTGAAGTTCTCTAAAGATAAGCCAATCTGTAAGAATTTGCTTGCAGCTTGGCTAACAGCTTCAAGGATGCTGATCACCTGTTCTTTCTCCTTGCGTTCACTGATGTCCTGCACAGTGCAGATACCACCCAGTATCTTGCCATCTTCGGTGATATGCCGACTTAAAAAAGCTTCTATGGGTGTTATTTTTCTGGAATAGAGGGATATATAGTCCCCTTCATATTTTAGAGGAACTCCATGAAAAATACTTTCCAATGCTTTGACAGTTGCTGGATTGCGCATGAGTACGTTCTTAATATTTAATCCTTCAATGAATTTTTTAGGACTACCTGTTATCCTTACCAATTCATCATTACAATGAATGATTTTACCTGTCGGATCCATATAAAAAATGCCAATAGGTGAGTTTTCAAAGATTATCTTATATTTGCTCTCGGATTTCATCAATGATTCCAATGCGATCCTTCTTTTTTCCTCAGAAGCTATTGCTGTAGTTATAGTATTCAGTACCCATTCTTCTCCCATCGAAAGCGAGTGATCATTGGGGAAATAAAGATAAAGCGAACCTATGTGTTCTTTTCCCATTTTTATTGTCTTTACGATATGGATCGGAGATCTTTCATTTGTGAAAAGATAAGGCCCTTCATTTTTTCCATTTCTATCATTTTCTGTTTTCTTCTGATTAGAAAAATCGTTTTCTTCAATACGTTCATAGTAAACAGAATTTGCTCCCAGAAGTTCTGCAGATGTTGCAGTCAAACGATTGACATTCTCTATCGGATTAGCAGTAAATTCCAGTAAACATTGATTGATCTTCAGTAATCTCTCTTCAGTGGTTTTTTGTTCTGTTATGTCCTTCAGGATGCCTGAAATACCCAGAAATGCTCCATCTGCATCTTTTTGTCTTGAACATCTGGATTCGAACCAACAAATCTTTCCTTTTTTATCTTTGATCCTGATGATCACAGGAGCTATCTTTCCATGCTGCTGGACTTTAAGGTATTCTCTGGCTGCATGTTCCCTGTCTTCAGGAACGACAATTTCCAGGATGTTGGTGGAAATTAAGTTTTCTTCCCTAAAGCCATATTTTCGTACGTGGTGACTGATGTATGTTATTGTTCCATTGCTGTCGGTTTCAAAGAGAATGTCTACTGTGTTCTCAAAAAGAGTATAAAATCTATTGGCAGTAAGAGAATTAGCATTTATCGGTTGCTTCTTCTCTGTTATATCCTTTCCAACCACGAAAACTGTTAATATCTTTCTATCAGCACTTTTTTCCGGAATCAAGCGCCACAACCAGATTTTTGAACCCTTTTCATCGGAAAGTTCCATCTGGATCTTATGTTCAGTATCCTTACCCGTACTGAATGTTTGCTGTATATTCTCTTCAAGGTAAGTGCATGCACCTTTTGAAATTCTGGTTTCGTGCAATTTTTTGCCAATGAGATCTTGTGCAGGTATCCCCGTGGCGTTTTCCATAGCCGGGTTCACATACAAACATTTCATACATCCGTCAAATATGCTCACTGCATCGGTAGAATTATCTGCTAGTACACGAAAATCCATTAAACCAGATCCATGCTTTTAAATTGAATATTCCCTTTGCTTTTAATAGAAATCAGTGGCAATGCAAATAATTAATATGATTATCTGCAGCTTTGGTAAATCTTTCATCTACAAAATTATATAATATTCAACTTATCACATGTATTCTATATTAGGCTTATGACAGCACATATTATATAGAACATAAAAAAGATTGAATAGCTGGCTTAAATCAAGTTCAACCAACTACACTCATATCGGCTATCCGCAGTGAGGGTGTAACTGTTCCACCTACTTGCCTTACATCCTTGCCTGCACCATTTATATTCTTAAGAATATCAAAGACATTTCCTGATAGCATAAGTGATTTTATGGGTTTTACAAGTTCCCCTTTCTCAATGGTAAAAGCATTCCTTGCTTCTACGGAAAAGTCCCCTGAAATGTAATTAGCCGTATGTGCTCCAATGACAGTGTTAATATAAATTCCCTTATCTGTATCTCCGATCACATTACTCTGATCACATTCAATTATGAAGTTACGGATCCCTACTGAAGGAGGAGAAGAATATGAATGCCTTGAGGCATTGCCTGTACTGCGTACACCTTCCTTACCTGCAGTATAGGTATCATAGAGGTAAGACTTGAAAATGCCCTTCTCTATTACAGGGGTCGTTTGAGAAGGAACACCTTCGTCATCTGCCATGGCTGTCTCAAGACCAGCTTCAAGCAGTCCATCGTCGATTATAGAGAGCTTCTCACTGGCTATCATTTCTCCTTTACGGCCAATGAGGCTGGACCTGCCTTTTTGGACATTATCTGCATCAATGGCAGAAGAAAAGATACCTGTCAAAAGGTCAGCAACTGCAAAGGGATGCATAATAACTTCTGTACGATGTGGTTCGATGGAAATACCTTGTCTTGACATGGATGCAAGCTCAGAAGCAGCCTTTCCCAAATTGAAGAAATCAATGTCCATTTTCCTGGACATATCGTACTCATAGGCTGTAGTTGGCTCTTCCTGACCAGTTATAACATCTACGAATCCGCTTATTGCAGTCCCGCGGTCCTCTACCTCTATGCCATTACTATTTAAAATCAAACGTCGGCTTGCCACACGGGAAAACGATCCTGCAGTTACAAGCACTTCAGGTAAAGATGATGCTCCCTCCAACATATTTGTGGAAAGCTCTATGCATTCATCAAGTTCCATATCTTTGATCCGGGGATCAAATGTACCCTTTATTTCAGGATACTTTCCATCCGTTGGGAATGACCTCCATGCCGGATCACTACCTCTTATCCTGGCTGAAGAAACTGCAGTCCTGGCAGCGTCTTCCATTCGAGTGTCTATATTGGTGCTTGCGAATCCAACAGCACCGTTAACTACAGCACGAATCCCCATTCCCTGGTTTATGTTCTCCTTGGAGCCCTCGATCACACCTTTGCGGATATCTATACTGGTCACCTCACTTTTGACCAGGTAAACTTCAGCCTCATCAGCACCGGCTTTCAGGGCAGCACTAAGGGCTTTTCTTGCAATATCATACATTCAGGCACCTCCGACAACAGCCTTTGAGATGCAAATATGAGGTGATCCGTCGCTCACAGGCACCAGCTGTCCACCTTTTCCACACCTGCCGGAATTCATTTTCAGATCATTTCCCACATGTGTCACATTGTTGAGTATCTCAAGGGTCTTTCCGGACAGAGATACATCTCTCATGAGGGTCGTGATCTCCCCTTTCTCTATGAGATATGCCTTTTCTGCATTGAACTGGAATATGCCTTCACCTGTGTTGACCTGGCCACCTCTGGATCCTATAAGATACATGCCGTTGCCTATTTCCTCAAGCATTTCTTCAAAAGTGGAATTGCCATTATCAATATACGTGTTGCTCATGCGCACTATGGGCATGGAATAGCCCTGGCATCTGCTGTGACCGGGTTCGCCTCCGATCTTTGCCGAAGTTTCCCTGGAATGCAGGAAAGAGCGCAGTACGCCATCCTTTATAATCGTGGTTCTTTGTGATTGTGCTCCTTCGTCATCGAATGGGAAGTATCCATATTCATGAAGTGTAGGATCATCCACTATAGTGATAAGGGGTGAAGCCATCTGTTTCCCAACCATGTTCTCAAGAACGGAACTTCCTTCAAGCACCAGATCAGCTTCGGAAGCATGTCCTACGGCCTCATGTACAAATACTCCTGCCAGCTCCTGGTCAAGTATCACCGGCATGTTCCCTCCCTTTGCCGGCTTTGCATGTATGAGTTTAAGTGCCTCGTTCGCCGCACTTGTTGCAAGCTCAAGGGCATTCGTTTCATCGAATATTTCGTATCCTTTGACACCGAACTTGCTTTCCCTTCCAGCCTGGTAAATGCCATTCTCCGAGGCCACTGCGCTGACGGCAAATCCCGACCTTATAAGTTCATACTCGCAATCCAGACCGTCAATGCTGGTGTAACATACCTTTACTGCGGATTCAGAGTAAACAGCACTTGTACTGCTGATCCCATCAAGTTTTGCCCGTTTGCTCATTTCCTTGAGCAGTTCAACTTTTTCTTCAATGGATATGTCCCGTGGATCTATCTTTATGCGAGGAAGGCCTTTTAGAGTTGGTTTTCCTATTGGTGTAAGGTCCACTTTTTCTTTGGGATTTCGGGAGTTCATGCTAATGGCAAGCTCAGAGGCAGCATTTAGTGCTTTTTTCTCATCGAAGTAGCCATCAGCTGAAGTAAAGCCCCAGGAACCTCCGCACAGAGCACGTATACCTCCACCCCGTGTATAGTTCACAGATATCTCTTCGATATTTCCATTGTCAATAATTATGGACGTAGTGGTGGCATCAACCACTCTTACGTCGTAAAAGTCAACATTTTTCATGTGGGTCATATTAAAACCAATATCCTCTCATGTGGGAACCACTTCAGGAATATCGAGATTGAGCTTAAGGCTTGTCAGTTTCATAAGCTTCTCCATTATTCTCTTTTTATCGACTCCTACAAGGCTGTGCTCCATAACTTCTATAATGTTCGTTACCGGCACTATCTCGATCTTACCCTTATAGGCTTCTTCTATAAGCACGTCATCCTCATTGGATTTGGGGATTATTACTTTCTTTATGCCTGCTAAAGCTGCAGCCTCTATCTTGTAGGTGGCACCACCGATGGGCAATACATCTCCCCTCACAGAGAGAGAACCCGTCATTGCCACAGACTGGTCTACGGGTATGTTCTCCAGAGCGGAGATCACAGCAGTAGCTATTGAGATGGATGCACTGTCACCTTCCACACCTTCATAGGTCCCTATGAACTGTATGTGAATATCATGGTTTGCTGTATCCTTTCCAGTGATGTTCTTTATCACAGCAGATACGTTCTGGACAGCTTCCTTTGCTATATCCTTGAGCATACCAGTGGCTATCACACGTCCTTCGGAACTTGATTGAGCTGGCGTCACCTCGGCCATGATGGGCAAGACGATTCCCGAATCTCCACCCATTACGGCAAGACCATTGACCCTGCCCACGGCTGAACCGCCTTTCTGGAACAGTTGGTAGTCTTTACGTCTTTCGAGATAACTATCGGCCAATTGCTGTTCAATGGAACGGGCTATCTTCTTTGCGGCAAGCACATGTTTATCTGTGGTCACCGGGGCGCTCTCAGCATGAGCAATATCTCCGGCTACCCTCACAAGACCGCCCAGATCCCTTAACTTCAGAGTTAAGTGTCCTTTCCTTCCCGCTCTACGCCTGGCTTCCCTGATCACCTCATTAACTGCCGACCTGTCAAAAGGAGGTATATGTCCATCGCGCATTACCTCCTGGGCTACGAAACGCACAAGATTCCTGCGGTTCTCGAGATTATCCTCCATGGAGTCACGCATGAATATCTCATAGCCATACCCCTTGATCCTTGATCTGAGGGCGGGATGCATTTTCTCCACTGCATCGAGGTTACCTGCAGCTACCATGATGAAATCACATGGTACAGGCTCTGTCTTTACAAGGGCACCGGAACTGCGTTCTGATTGTCCGGTGATAGCGTACTCTTTCTCCTGGAGCGCTGTCAGCATGCTTTGCTGTGATTCAAGGCTGAGAGTATTGATCTCGTCGATGAATAGAACACCTTTGTGTGATTTGTGTATATCTCCGCTCTCAACCCTGTCATGTGCAGGCGTTTCAAGTCCTCCTGACTGGAATGGATCGTGGCGCACGTCCCCAAGTAGTGCTCCTGCATGTGTACCTGTTGCATCGATGTATGGAGCATGCTCTTTGTTGTAATTATTTACAATAAGTTTGGGTATCATCATCTCTTCTTTTGGCAGCAACTGGCGTGTAAGCAAGAGTATCATAATAGCTGCTATGATCCCCCATAATAGTTGGTCCACATAGAACGAATATATGATTATACCAAAGACCAGTATCATCATCAGCATATTGCGGGACTGGACCTTTTTCTGGGCTTCCATTTTGTGGGCCATGACTATTTCTCTGCCCTTGCTGGCTGGTACGGTCCTTATCTTAGGGTTGTTCTGGTCCTCAGGGTTAGGGTAAGCAAGGATATCCTGCAGTTCTTCTTTGGGTAAAAGTTCTGCCATAGCCTTTGCTAACAATGATTTACCGGTACCTGGAGTCCCTATCATCATTACATGTCGGCGCTGGCTTGCCGCCTTCTTGACCACTGTCACAGCATGTTCCTGCCCGATGATCTGGTCGATCAACAGCTTAGGGACATCTATGGAGTCCGTGGTGTTGAAATCAAGATCATAAAGTTCGTTTTGATCAATAGTAGTCATCTCTGTACCCATGATTTGCTCACAGTTATGATTTCTGTTGTCAACCTGACTATTCCTTGTTTTTCATTTGTTCCTGCATATAGATGCACATATAAAATAAATGTATTCCTTTATATTGCAAAACTATATGAATATTAAAGTTGATAAGCAGGAAGCGTTTAGAAAATGAGACCCATTATTCATATACTTATTGCTTTCCTGTTTGCAATGATCTTTATTTCATTGCCGGCAACTGCTGCAACCGAAGATCCTCAGTATATACATTACGAGCAGATGACAATGAGATTCAGTGGAACTGATGCTACAGTTACTATTTCCTTTGAGCTCGATACATTTGTACAGGCTTACACATTATTGATGGGGAGCCATAATCTCGATGGAGATATAAGGAACATGTTCTATGAATTTGACGAGGTAACTGTTTCAGAGATCGGTAAAGACTATGCAATTCTCAGGATTGGCAATGTGTCACTTTTAAGCGATGGGTATTACCTGCATGATTCCAGAAACTTAGGCTCAGACGTCGACTTGCTGACACTGGTCTACCCAAGCGGTGCAAGCAAGCAGATATCTAATGCAAAAGCAACATCAAATATATTTTATTGATTATTTTCTCATTAGATCAATATTCACATGCTTTGCAGCAGCTCGCCATCGTATTCTGTTTCTACTTCTACTACCACTGCTGCAGCTATTGACGTTATCAAAGAGGCGAAAGATGGCAATGTTCAAAAAAGATGTATCCGGTCTTAACATGCAGAATACAATGAAGACCTGTGAGGTATTCAATGACCCGGACTGTTGGGTATGCCGGGCCTGCCCGTGGAATGCACTCTATGCTATGATAAAATGGGGACGATTGTTTCAAAACTAAATTCGCAAAGCAATGTCTTTTTCTGGTGAGCTGCAAATTTTGCTATGTTACAAGGATAAAACTGGTGAACTATATATAAGATATCCACTTTTGAACAGGTAGATAGCCTTTTTAGAATTTGTGGAACAAAAGGTTTATCTGCTATGACAATGTATGGGTGGTGCCGATAAGGGCTCGTGGTCTAGTTGGTTATGACGTCGCCTTGACATGGCGGAGGTCCTGAGTTCGACTCTCAGCGGGCCCATCAGCAAAACGAAAAACAGTTAAGTTTAAATCGGAAAACAGCATTAAGGTGCTATGCTGGCTCCCATAAGGCCCAGGTAGCTCAGTCTGGGAGAGCGCTGCCCTGAAGAGGCAGTTGTCCCCGGTTCAAATCCGGGTCTGGGCACCAAAAATGCACATCAGTAGTGTAGCGGTTATCACCTGGCGTTGCCAACGCTAGAACCCGGGTTCGAATCCCGGCTGATGTATTATAAGTATAGATATAAAATTAATTTTACAATTTAGTAGTAGTGATTTTTGTTTTTCTTTTCTAAAACATGGGTTTCAGCACACATGTATATGATCTTTTGATGTCATGTGTTTCTATGCCAGACACAAAATCCATACTGATAACTTAAAGAGAAAAGGTTATTGCCTTCTCTTAGTACATCTGTCTTCGGTCTCACGGTCGCTGCAGGCAAAATCATGATGGTGTACCGAACATTTCTTCCCATCCGGTCTTTTTTGGTTTAGATCACAGATACCAAGGAAAGTTCTGTCATGATTACATAGTTGCTGAGCCTTTGCTTTATTCTCACGGTTACATTCGGTTTTACCCATCCAGATCGTATGGATTCTTCCACCACCGCATTCCTTGTCACCCGAACACTTGCAAATCGCACAAGCATAGGTGGCACCGGCAATTCCAGGTGAGACTGTAGTGGTCACAGATTTTTTTGTTCCACTCCCAGGTGCAGGACGGCTTTCCCAGTCCAGCCAGAAATTGCCAGTAGCATGCGAATTATTTTCATTTTGAGATATCAATGGACTTATACCAAAAAAAGCAGTTTCTATCTCAGCATCGGCTTCTATGCGCGCACCCAGCATCACATCCACTTCATCCACAGTGGCAGGTACACTATGTGTCAGGTGTTCTGAATCACTAAAAGGTGCAAAATCTCCTTCGTCAACTTTGGTCAATGGTAGTGTGAGCTTGACAGAGCCATTTTCACCGATAGGGATCTCAGCTTCGATCAATCCAAGATCGCCGACAGTAGCTGCTGATATCCCACCTCCTCCTATCTGAAACAGCGGTTGGCTTGGTGGCGTCGGATTATCTGCAGTCCTTTCAGTAATCCTGCCCCACACTACAGCCGCTGATCTTGCATATTCCAGATCCTCAGCTTTGGCGTTGCCTCCGTACTGGCCCCGGGGACCCAGCCACAAAAAGTCATCATCTGCACCATCATTTTTGAAAATATAATATAGTGTTACCCAGTGCGATACCTGAGCTCGCCCACCCTCCTGCTGATGCCAAAACCCCTGCTCCTGCCATGTATTGACCTGACCATACACTGCATTTAGAATAGCAAGGCTCTTTTTTGAGGCATTTCCAGAACTGTACGCTGTTTCAGATGCATTATTAGACGTAAGTCTATCGAATCGCCATTTTCTCTGTATGGAGGGACTTGCTAAGTACCCGACGGAGCTCAGTGGTGTGTTATCGCCTTTGTCCAAATATTCTGTTTGCTGAACTACATGCGTCAGTTCGTGTGCAAGCAATTCTTTCCCTTCATCCGTTCCTGGCGCGTACTTGTTGTCAGCGAAGACAATGTTTTGCCCAACTGTATAGGCATGCGCGTTTACTGCTTTTGCTGACTCTGCAGCTTGCTCTTTGCTATGCACCCGTACATTGCTGAAATCATGCCCAAAGCGTGGTTCCATAAAAGCACGGGTAGCCGAATCCAGTGGCTGGCCAGGCGAGCGTAAAACTTCATAAATAATAGGTGGTACATCTTGATCTTGAGTTACAGACATCGGTTTCGATAACTTTTTTGCCTGTAAAACATCCTTTTCATCCTTCTTGCACCTGGTACACTTGCGCTGTACCTTTGGTTCCGGTATCCTCATCACCTGCTCTGCTACCCTGTCAGCCTCCTGTTCGTACATGTCTGCGGGCTGACCAATTCTGAGTTTTGCCTGCAAAGTTCCTGATTTGATCAGTCTCTGTACTACCTGATTACCTGCTGTCTGCTGAAGGTGCAGTATCCTTTCGGCAGGAGAAACAGAAAAATCGACACTGGTCTTTTGTTTGCATAGACTCGAACATTTCTGCTCTATTTCTGGTTTTTTGATGTAAGTTACAGCTTTTTCAACCATGACTTCATCCCCGATTCATACCTGAATTTATGATGAAATATGCAAGCTAATATTGAAAGATACAAAGAAACGAAAATCAAATAAGATCAAACCTTTTAAAGACAAAATTTCCCCCCGGAAATAGAGAGGGTATAAAACTTCAAGTAAGGTAATAAATCATAAATAATGCTGGAAACATAAAAGGAGGATTCATTAAAACTATTTTGTATCCAGTAACCTGAATTCGCTTTTTTCCGGAACTTATCCCCTGATCTCCAGTTCCGCAACGTAGAAGCAGACCTCATCCTGCTGGATAGCTACCTGAAGGCTGTCTTCTGAACTAAATACTTCTTTGAGCTCTTCCAGTGCATTAAGGAAATTCCTGAAACTTTCATCTGTGCTCCTTCCTTGAATATTATCTGCAAAAGCTCTCATCAATTCCAGAAGCTCTTTCATGAATTCCATAAAGCCTTCCTCTTTTTGATAGACTTTATTATCCACTGCATCTTTTGTCATCTGTGCAATTTTAAAGGCAATATCATTATCGAATTGTCTCGCAATGGCCTTAAAATTACCAACCGTACATTTTAAAGCCCTCTCTCTCAGATACATAAAAAGGAATGCAAGCTGCCTCTGAAGCGTTTCAGAAAGATTTCCGAAATCGACAACTCTGTTTCCCAGATTATGTACATGGTCTTCGCGAGCATATTTATCTGAAGTACCTACTATAAGGCTGGTACCTACACTTCGTACAGTTGTTGCAGATTCTCCTCCACCAGTGGAAGCAATTTCGATAGCATGGGTTGCAGGATTGGGAGTTATTGAAACATTTGTACCTGCAATAAGATCCACGTTTCCACCGGGATTGTTAACTCCATCAATACTAACCAACGCCCCTGTCTGAATAGCAGTGACTGCATGAGGGTTATTGAAATCAAGGATATGACACTTAAATAGATGATAGAGTTCTTTCTGAGTGAAAATGATTCTGTTTTTTGCAGTATCTGTAAAATTAACAGAAAGGTCACTGTTCACAGCCGCAATAAAAACCCGTTCTTTATCTGCACACAATGGACAGGCTGTGTACTCCTTTTCCAGGTCTTCAAGCCACACAGTCACATCTTTGAGGAGGACCGATTCCGAACGACACTCAAGTTCCTTCAATCCGGGAACTTCTCCTGAAGCTATTACCTCAAAGCCTTCAACTACTTTGCCCGGACAGCATTTTTCCACACAGCTTGATGGATTTGAAGCCGAAGCGACATATCCGTCGTAGCAGGCTTTGTATTTCAAATAGAGGTGTGGAATGCCTGTAATATCTGAAACACTGCTGCCACTGCTATTTAATATTTTTTCTTCAGTATTAGGAGGAACTACAATTTCACGTCCACAGCAGTCCAGAGCCACTCCGCCGTCTATAAACAGTAAATTGAGATTACCATCTGCTGCTGTTTTAATTTCGATCTGTTCAAAGCCACAGATAAGCCCGGCTCCGTGAAATAACCTGTTTATAAGATGGCGCTTTTCATCGAAATAGCTCTGTTCCGTTTCAAAGTCCCTGACTGTCATCAGCTTGCCGTAAAAATACTTATTTTTCTCGAACTTATGAAGTTGGCAAACTTTACTCTCTTCGATATTGTTAGACATACTCCTACTCTCCTTTATATCACACATCAATGAATTATCAAGATCTTAAGATATTATACTGTCAATTCCTACGCGTGCATGCCTTTCCACCTGCCCGGCTTGCTCTTCATCATGCAGGACGGTATCTCTACCTATAACAGATGCAACTCCAAGGACAAATTCTGGTTTAGTAAGCTTGGTGTTAACTCCCAGGTACGTATGCATATCCAGATAGAACCACGGCTGAAGCACTTTCAGGCCATAGCAGGTGTGTGCCGGCTTCTGCTCTTCAATGATCCTCCTTACACGGCTAATTGTGACCGGATCCATATCTGCATCTTCAAAAATAACACAGAAGCCAAACTTTTCTGTTCCATAAAGGATGTCGATCAAAGGTATCTCATGATAAGCGTCTTCTACGGATCCATCTTTATCGGATTTCTTCAGAGTTTTCTCATCATTGCATATCTTGATCATAGTCTCTTTAGGAGGGAAAAATATCCTGTTCTCCTGAACGTTCTTCTCCTTACAGTCTTCAGAAGTAACATCCTTACAGGGATCCCTGCCCTTAAAAACCTCAATAATAAAGGGCTTTTTACCTGTAAAGAGCTCAATGCTTTCTTCCAGACCTTCCCTTGTTCCTTTCTTTTTATACAGGGAAACTGCCTTACTGATAAAAAGCCTCTTCTTATCTTCAGGCCAATCCTCCTCCACAGCAAAAGCAAGCCAGGAACCAAGCCATGACAGAAATTCAGGCGGAGTCCCATAAGCATCGAAATAGCGACTGATGTGCTCGATCGTGAAATCGATGTTAAAGAATATGCTTTCAAATATCGCAAGAAAACGCTCAAGCAAACCTTTGCTCAGAGGATCTTCCTGATAGATGGCTGGCAGATAATCAAGATATGAAACCCTCGGGAAGAACACCGTAATGGTTCTGACCACCGGAGAACGTGTTTCATTACCAGAGAGAATTATCTTGAACCACAGATAGCGTCCCTGGACATCTGCAAGAAAAAGGGCATCCCTTTTCTTATCACCCTGAATTGATGAGGTTTCAGAGACGCACTTATGCCATAGACCGGGATCGAGATCTTTGATCTCATTGTCTGATAACCTCTCATTAGAAGCATGATACAGGAACTCTACCTGCGTGCCTTTTTCGAATTCCCCTTCCAGTAACAACCTGTGCCACCGAGTATTAGGGATCTGGCTGTCTATGGGCTTTGAGACATACAATCCTCTAAAAGCGCCTTCTTTGTCTGGAAGATTTACTTCTTGGCGGGACAGAAATGTCAGTTGATCCCCTTTATCATTGATCACATACAGATTGCCCTTCGAATCACTGATCAATTTCCGACTTGCTCCTCTGTATGACCATAGTGGAGTAAAGATCTCGCCCGACAATTTATGAATTGTCTTTAAAGAAATCTCTTCAGATTCGTCATCCTCTCCCAATTCACCTATAAATATCTGCTTCCAGGCATCAACTACAATTCCTGAAGGTGAAAGATCTTCGGGCTGTATAGATATCTCTTTTTCTCCTGTTTTTGCATAAAAGATATGCAACTTGTCTTCATACAGGACATATATATTGCTCTCCATATCTACAGCAAAACCCTTTGTTTTTGGAGTTCCGGGATCCGGAGAGTAAACTAAATGGGGAGCAGGATAATCAACGCTTTCCTTACTTATGCACAAAATTCTTCCGGGTTCGTTTTCAGTTTCATTTTCGAGAAAAAAGATATTCCCTTTGTTATCACATTCGATGTCAAAGACCTTGGTTAAAGGCTTTCCATCCGAATCTTTGTAAAGGACCCAGCGTATCTGGAAGTCCCTCTTTGCAAGCGCGATCAGGCGGGCATTATCTACACCATTTCTTGAAAGGAAATCTGCAATGTATAATGTATCCCGGTCTACCCCGATCGCGGAAAGGATATTCAGTTGTAATGGAAGCATCCCCGGATAGCATCCGATCGGCTTTACAACAGCGTTATGTGTATCAAATGTGAAGATCAAATTCTGTTTTTCATCTACAAGATAAAAGATATCGCACTCATCTATAGCAATATCGATTATGTTTAAACTGCTGTCCTGCAGAAGAACCTTCCCGAATTTGTAGACATGATCGCTGTTTAATCGTATAGCCCCACTTTCCAGATCCACGTTCTCTGCATCAGCTTTGAAACTGTCGAGGAGTTCTTTAGTATAGATCAGTTTGTAATTGACTTCCTGCATACGCTCACCCCCTCTTACGGCACAGGTCCGTTCCTCTGATGATCTTCACCGTGTGGCTGCCGGAATACACACATGCACGCTTTGAATTTAGCAAGAGGTTCCCATCGGCATCATTAGATGCACCCATATCCCCGGAAACAGACAGTTTTATGACACAGTGCACACCCTCAACCTGTTCTATAAGAGTGTACAGTTCTGAAACATAAACATCTCTGCCAATGGGCCAGCCGTTACCCTCCTCTCCACCTTTTATCGGATGCAGGAACTCATTGAGCTTTTCGATGACTTTTTCCAGAATAAGGCGGTCATCACGGAAACTGTCCACAGGGACAACTGTGACACTGACACCGACCTTTACATAATCAGGCGGGATCACATGGATATCAGTTCCAAGAAGGCGGTGTTTGTCCAGATGACGGCATACCGCATTTTTAAATCCCTCCGACGGTTTTGGCGGGATTCTTAAGATCTCAAGTGGAGTATATGGAATTATCACCACTGTCACAGACCCTTTG
>NZ_JBFYLB010000006.1:0-8266 GCF_041305605.1 Methanomethylovorans sp. | reverse complement strand
GATGCTGCAGAGTACATGGCACAGATCCCAATGGTCTGCATTGATATTGCACCATGTCCCACCACCACTGCTTCTGAAGTGGTGCTGCCAGGTGTCATCGATGCAATGGAATGTGACGGTACCTTCTACAGGCTGGACGATGTGCCAGTGTACTTCCAGCCGTTCACTGAGTCTCCGTTCCCTTACACAAAGAGCAACGAAGACACTATGAAACAGTTGTTTGATAGAGTGAAGAAACTTAAGGAAGCATGAGAGAAAACCAGCACGCTGATAGTTCTTCCGTAAAGGAGGAATCAGGGAGGGGTGAAGGTTTTGTCCCTTCTTCCCTCTATACTACTATAGCGTGCACGGAGATCTCTGGCAGCGGGAGAAAAAGAATAGAAGCGGATGTTATTATTGAAGAGGTATTTGACCTTTTCATCAATGATGTCCACCTCACTACTTTTTATTCAAGTCCCAGGGAACTTGAAGAGCTTGCTGTTGGATTCATGGTATGTGAAGGTTTAATCGGCAGGGATGATGTCCAAAATATACTTTCCATTGATATAGGTCCTAAAAGGATTGATTGTAAGATCGATCTCGATACTTCCCAGCTGTTTAATCTCGGGCGTGTGGAGAGATGTGGTACGACCCTTTTCACTCCCAAGACGCGGCCCTTATTGCTCCGGGATGTGGGCTTCAGCTCACAGGTCATATTCAATGCAGTGGGGAAACTGAAAGAATGGGGTAATGCCTGGAAAAAGACAGGAGGCGCTCATTCTTCGCTGGTATGCGATACGTCGGGTAAGATCCTTGTGTTCTGCGAGGATATAGGCCGTTCCTGTTCTGTGGACAAGGCAGTAGGAAAAGCGTTACTTGAAGGAATCGATATTTCCAGATGTGCGCTTGTCACTACAGGCAGGCTTGCGGGTACTATGGTCTCAAAGGCCGTATACTCGGGATTTCCTCTCATGGCCAGTAAAGGTGCCACTGTGAAAGAAGCAGTGTTACTCGCACAAGATGCGGATCTGACCTTGGTAGGTTTCGTGAGAGAACCTAACATGTATGTGTATAGTGGGGAATATCGGGTGCTATAGGGTATTTAAAATGCTTTTTGTTTTTCCCGGGATAAATGCAAAAGAACTATATTTGATTAAAACTTACAAGTCTCCGAGTAGGTAACACTTTTAATAGGATTATTGTTACAATTTTTCAAAAAGGTGATATATATGAGTGAAAAGATTGGTATTCTAACCATAGGCCACGGCAGCAGATTGCCCTACAACAACCAGGTCGTTACGGAAATTGCAGACATCATTGCTAAAAAACACCCGGAATATGTTGTAAAAGCCGGATTTATGGAAATGAGCACTCCTTCACTGGAAGAAGCATTACTTTCATTTCAAGATACCGGCGTGAGCACTATTGTGGCTGTGCCCGTATTCCTTGCATCCGGTGTACACATTACCAAAGATATTCCAGCTATATTGAAACTGGACTCCGAGAACAAACAGGGTAGCATTAAAATGAATGGCCGGCAAGTAAAGATCCTCTATGGCAAACCCCTCGGAAGCGACGAGCTCATTGCCGACCTGATCTTTAAGAGAGCTCAGGAAGTTCTCTGAACAGCTGTGTTATAGAATACAGCACTTTTTTTATTTATTAATGATGGCACTACAATGGATCGTGAATCATGATCGTTGTGATACTAAAATTGTATTGGTAATCTTTCTGTCACTGTTTTTATAGCGGATATAAATATGGACGGTTTATGCAGTCAAAATACTGGGTTTAATTCGTATGTCGGCTTGCAAGAAGTAAAAATGAAAAAACCAGTTATGTTAAATTTAAATATTACTTTACGAAATCTTATAGTATGAAGAACGTTGAACTATCTGAAAAACTTGTTAAAATACTAAACCTCAGATATGAACCGGTGGCTGTCAAATTAATTAAGAAGGGACAACATCTCCCGGAAGGGTTCATAGAGCCTGCAAACAACATCAGACACTGTCAGTCCATAATGAGGGCAAGAAAAGGTGAATCTTTTATAATCCCTGCCGAGAAACATGCATGTGTTGTGGGTGCATCAAGCCTGGGTCTGGTTACAATGCCCCCAAAGGTAAAAGCAGGTGAATTCCATGCGAATATCGGACTGTTCGAATGTGCCGATGCAGCTGCAAACATGATCTCCCAGCGTTTTGAATTGGAAGAGAACAGTACAATTGCTACAGTTGTTGGTCCGCTGAAAGATTTTGAATTCGAACCTGATGTGGTGGTTCTGGTGGATGTTCCGGAAACTCTCTACTGGTTGGTTCCGGCAGCGACCTTCTTTGAAGGAGGCAGGCAGGCTTTCAGCACAGCAGCTTTCCAGGCAACATGTGTGGATTCTACTATCATTCCTTTGCTAACAGGTAAGATGAACATGAGCCTTGGATGTTTCGGATGTCGCAGGTCCACGGATATAAAAAATGATGAAATGATTGCAGGAATACCGTATGTAAACCTGGAAAAAATGGTGGAGGCCCTTGAGAAAATACACGAAGGGCCAATGCAAAAAGCAAGAAAAAAAGAGGGTTAAGAGATTTGCTCCAAAAAGCCCAGGCAATACAAGAAAACAGAAATATCAGGTTATATTATAAATCTAATTTGTCTATACCAACGGCCTTGATGGATTAATTTCCAAATTATATTTTTGTCATGTCATTTATGTTATATTGAAAAGACATGAGGTAGTTTAAAACTAGTATTAAAAAGAAAATGTTCAGTTAATGAACATTGTTTTTGCCGATGCCACAAGCCCTGGTAACATGTCCACTGGTATACTTATGATCATTTCATCTTCCTTTATCTCAGTATACTTGCGGCTGCCGCTGCATCCCACCGTCACACCTGCTTCTCCTGAGAGGTATGGATAAGCTACGCCATCTGCGCAAACGCTCTGTTTGCCGGCAAAACTTGCATTCACACGTCCTCCTTCCTTGTGAAGCAGTGCCTGTGACAGTTCCATTACCTGTTTAGGATTTGTAATGATCAGGATTACATCAGGTTTGAATGTGGTTTTCTCAAGAGGTGAATAGACGACCGCTTTTACGGAATGTGGAGGTACTCGCGGTACTTTTTCCATTGTGCTTTTTGCAGCATCCATGGATCCGAAATGGTTAAGGTGGTAGTACACTTCTCCTGTTTTTAGTTTCTCGCCCATTTCGCTCAGTCCCATCACTGCAGCTCCGCCCTTACACATATGATCTTCAAGGACTGCATAGAACTGAGATCCTTTTCTCCTTACGCTATCCACCATCTGGCAATGTCTGGTGTTCTCTCCTATTCTTGGAATCCCCACCGGCAGTTCTTCGTTCTCCTGAACAAGATGTACGGCAACTGGTGATGTTCTCAGGGAGAGTGTGTCTACAAGTTCTTTTCCTAATCTCTGGATCTCTTCGTTGTTCATTGACTTATCTCCTGTGTCGATCATAGGTTTTGGTCGGCTGTGTGAATAATATGCAAAGGGGTATATGTAGTTTGTCAAATGGGGATTCTGTTAAGTTAAGGAGTATGATTATTTAAAAAAGCAGACCACTTGAAAAATAAAAAGGCAAGTGACTTAGATGCTGATGCCAAACTGGCAGGAATTGCCCATGACCGATCTTTTGATGATCTGTGCAAGATCGTCCCGGTGTACGTCAGTAACAGCAGCGAATACCGTGAATTCGCCGTGGTCTGAAATGTCAGTGTCGATGACTTCCACTTCAGGGTTATCCAGATAGGATGTCACACTGATCCTGAGGGCTACGGATTCAGTATGCAGGAACATTTTCAAATGTCCCAGGAATTTCGGGTTCAGTGCCAGGACCATATTTTTCAGGTCTTTCATTATACAGGTTGCTGCACTGATGGCTGTTTCAGTGTCAATTGGGCTTTCAATGTGGTATGTATCCGCATAGCTGCTTACATTGAAATGGTCAAAGTGATCATCATTGGCAGCGCACATATTATCCGGGCAATCGCTATCTTCTCCTTTTACAGCTGTTCTTCCCTGGACTTCCATACCAAGCCGGGATTCGACAGCACTCATAAATTCCATGAATGCAAGGTCTCTTTCCTTAAAGGAAAGTGAAAAAACATCTGCATCAGAGTTGATCTTCTGCACCATATCTGTTATTATGGATATTTCTGCTTCTTTCATCAGGTCTTTCTTGTTTATCACTATGAGGTCGGCAGTTTCCATCTGTTTTGTTGCAGCGTACTCGGAATGTTCCATAATCTGCCTGAACTTGCTCCCGTCGATCAATGAGATTATCGGACCCATGGTAACCTCAGGCCCAAAATCCATTTTCTCTATCTGTTCCCTTATCCTGTCAGGGAAAGCAACTCCTGTAGGCTCAATAATGAGTATATCAGGATCATACTCCGCCTGTATGAGGGCAATGTTGCCTTCCAGGGCATATTTGAGAGTGCAGCAGATGCACCCTCTTGGCATTTCTTTTGACTCCAGTCCATTCTCATTTATGACCTGCCCGTCAACTCCCACATCTGCGACATCATTGACCAGGACAGCGATGGTATAACCTCTGTCTTTGAGGCATTTACCTATCTTTACCACAGAAGTAGTTTTGCCGCTCCCCAGAAACCCGCTAATGATCATGATCTTCATTTATTTCTCCTCAAGTATCCTCCTTTTCAGGAAGTTTATACCTTGCAGGTTTCTTTGTCTGCGAGACATTCGCAGGTTGCTTCCTCGTTGTTCTTCAGATCATGATCGTATATGTCGTCATAATCTTCTGCTTTGCTTAACTTTTCGTGGGGGTGATGATCATGGTGGTGTTCGTGGTCATCATGTCCATGGTCGTGATTGTGATGGTCGTGGTGGTGATCATGGTCATGTGGCTCATGCAGTCTTAATGACTTTATCTTCTTCCTTTCAAATGCAGATCTTACGCTTTCATCCACCAGGTGCACAAGGCTGTCCTCTTGCATGCCTGAAACAGCAGTAAGTATCTTGAATCTCGGAGCCATGGCAGATGTTGTCTTAATGACATTTACCTGGGGATTTTCCGAATATGCGGTAATGCTGATCTTTACAGTCTCATGAGGAGATTCAAGGAACATTTTAACGTGGCCTACGAATTCCGGGCTGAACTTTATTATTCCTGATTTTACGCTGTCGGCAATGTCCATGGCAAGCACTTTTGCCATGTCGCTATCTATATTCTCTGCAAGGATCTTGTAGTCATTAGCATAGGATGCAAGTCCTGAAGAGTCACTTTCATAATGAGTGTGTTCATGGTTTACATGTTCATGCTCTTCGTGCTCATGGATTTCCGCTTCATGTTTATGTGTGGGCACAGGTTCAGCCACCTCTTTTATTATGGAAGCAGGCAGTATCATCTTCAATAGCTCCTTGAAACCCGCATCTTCTGGCTTTGAGGACATTTTGAGCACTTTGGCCGTTGGGTTCAACTGCTGTACCGACGCTTCAAGGACCGGGAGCTGCAGATGTTCGACAAGGTCAATTTTATTTATTACCAGGATCTCAGCATCTTCTATTTGCCTGATAGCATAAGTCTTCACAGATTTCATGATAGCCTTGAACCTGCTACCATCAATAAGCGTTGTAAGGGGAGCTACTTTCACGCTCACTCCCAGGTTCATAAGTTCTATATCCTTTTTGATAATATTCGGGAAAGCAATACCCGAAGGCTCTATTATCACATAGTCCGGGTTGTAGGATTTGCGCAGTTCTATCAATGTAGCTTTCATACTGACCTTTAATGTACAGCAGATACAGCCGTTAGTGATCTCTTTTGCATCCAATCCGTATTTGGTTATAAGGTCTCCATCGATCCCTATTTCTCCTATCTCGTTGACTATGATGGCAACAGTATGGCCTTTCTCAGCAAGGAACTTTCCAAGGTTTATCACAGTGGTAGTTTTCCCGCTTCCTAAAAATCCTCCAATAACAATAGCATCCATTTTACATTCCACCTACCTATCAGGTGTAACAGTGTATTATCTTCAACTATATAAATCTACTTAAAAAGTTGGTATTATACCAAAATCAAGAGTTATTTATTTCACTACTTCAAAATAAAACTTGTAACTTTTTCTTTAGCTTAAATACTCGTGGTTTTGTTGTATGCTTTTCTATACTAGAATATTATTGCATGTGTATGTCTAGAGTTTTATCGTCTTGATCTCCATCTTTGTTTTGTAATCTATATTTTATTATCTTCGGTGAACTCCATCATCTAATCGCTATCAATATCTATGTTTCTTGTGGGTGCATTGTTTTAATTTACTACTTAGATTTTGTATACTTATATCTTAAATATAAACTGTAATCAAAGTAGAATAGTTACCAATAAAATTGGTATAATTACAATAATTTATGTGCATATTAGTATTGCTGGTCTAAATAAAATGAACTAAAAAGTTGATATTATTTCATTTATTGTTTACTCTATGTTCTATAAGAGCTAAGCAAATTGTTAGATTGCCATAAAGTAGAGTTATTATAGTGGTAAATCACGGGGTAAAGAGAGGCTGGTATAGGGTTTACCTTATTCAATAAAAAAATCTCCCGACCACCCTTCTAATCGATGGCCGGATCAGTAAGTTCATACCTTCTGGACAACGTCCAGCATGATCTGGTTATCTCTAACATCCGCTACTACGGTGGAGCCTTCTGTGACTTTGCCCGAGACTATGAGCTTTGCTACCTTTGTCTCCACCTCGTTCTGGATAACACGCTTAAGTGGCCTGGCACCGAATGTTTCGCTGTAGCCCACCCTGCCCAGATAGTGCTTTGCTTCATCCGTGATCTGTAGTTGTATCCGCTTATCTCTGAGCCTTGCCACAAGGTCTGCCACCTTCAGGTCTACTATGTACACCAGTTCATCGGGCCTCAGGGCATGGAATATAACGATCTCATCGATACGATTAAGGAATTCAGGCCTGAAGTACTTGCCCAGTTCACTGAGTGCTTTTGCCTGCAACTGCGCATATTCATGGCCTTCCTTGTGCAATACTTCAGGCATTCCCTGTTCCGGCCGGTAGGTACCATCGGGGGCGTCCAGCAGCTTTGTCAGGTCACCTGAAAATATGTTTGAGGTCATTATAAGGAGTGTGTTCTTGAAGTCCACGGTCCTTCCCTTGGAATCTGTCAGTCTCCCGTCATCCAGTATCTGCAACATGACATTGAAGACATCGGGGTGTGCCTTCTCTATCTCGTCGAAGAGCACCACTGCATATGGTCTCCTTCTCACAGCTTCGGTTAGCTGGCCACCTTCGTCATGACCTATGTACCCTGGAGGTGCACCTATCATACGGGCAACCGTGTGCTTCTCCATGTATTCGGACATGTCAATACGTATCATGTTGTTCTCATCGTCAAATAGCTCAGCAGCAAGTGCCTTGGCAAGTTCTGTCTTACCCACGCCTGTCGGGCCCAGGAATATGAAACTTCCAATGGGCCGCCTCGGGTCCCTTATACCGGCATATGCGCGGATCACAGCATCAGCCACTGCTTTCACCGCTTCTTTCTGGCCAATGATGCGCTGGTGCAGGTTGTCTTCGATATGCACAAGTTTCTCACGCTGTCCTCCGAGGAGCTTGGTGACAGGGATCTTGGTCCAAACGGAAACAACTTCTGCAATATCCTCTTCACCCACTTCTTCGCTTAGCAGCATTCCATCCTGCATTTTCTTGACCGCTTCCTCTTCCTGAGCATACTGGTGCTGTAAAGGAATGAGTGTACCGTATTTCAGCTTCGATGCCAGTTCCAGATTGTTGTCGTTCTCGGCAAGCTCAAGTTGCACCTTAGTATCTTCTATCTGCTGCTTGATGGAATT
Organism: Methanomethylovorans sp.; assembly: GCF_041305605.1. Lineage (GTDB taxonomy): Archaea > Halobacteriota > Methanosarcinia > Methanosarcinales > Methanosarcinaceae > Methanomethylovorans. The sequence goes on along the minus strand of NZ_JBFYLB010000006.1, from coordinate 437 downwards.
GAGCTTGGCTATTGTTTCTTTCTCGTGATTCCACCTTGCACGCATTGCATCCGACTCGGCACGAATGTCCGCAAGTTCCTTTTCCAATGCTTCAAGACGTTCCTTGGATGCCTCATCCTTTTCTTTCCTGAGTGCTTCCTTTTCTATCTCAAGCTGCATGATCTTACGGTCGGCTTCATCAAGTTCCGCAGGCTTACTGTCTATGGCTGTCCTCTTTTTTGCAGCAGCTTCATCCACCAGGTCAATGGCTTTGTCCGGCAGGAACCTGTCAGCTATATACCTCTGGCTCATTACGGCCGCTGCAACCAGGGCTGAATCTTTCAGACGCACACCGTGGTGAACTTCATACTTTTCCTTAAGTCCACGCAGGATGGATATTGTGTCCTCTACTGTGGGCTGCTCCACCATCACAGGCAGGAAACGACGCTCAAGTGCTG
>NZ_JBFYLB010000005.1:0-21455 GCF_041305605.1 Methanomethylovorans sp. | reverse complement strand
CCTCTTTTGAACTTCTGGATCAGACCTCTCTTTTCAAGATCAAAGAGCATGAGGCTTACTTTACCTTCTGAATATTTGAGCTTGCTCCTGAGGTCTTTTTGGGTCATACGTCCACCCTGAGAACGAATGATATCCAGTATTTCCTGAAGATCAACAGGTATTGGCCCTTTAGGAATATCATTTAACGTTGCTGTTTCAGTGTTTTCTGGCTCGGCAACAATCAATTCCGTGGAATCATCTGATTCATCGTCTGATTCATCATCCGAGTCCATGACTTCAGGGTCTTCTGACCCTATTACCGGACTTTCCACAGAAGCTTTGAACTCTACAGGTTTGGGCGTAAGAATGACTTTTTCCTCGATATGTTCTTGCTTAACTATATGATGCTTTTCAACAGGACGATTGGTTTTCTGGCTTGTTGAATGCTTTAACCAGATAAAGAGAGCCAAAAGTATGGAAACAGTAATAAGAAGCGTATCGACTGAAATAGAACTTTTCTGGTTTGTAGTTACATTCTGGGAGCTGGTGTACTCATCTAAAAAAGATGAAGACTCATTAATAGAAGACGTATTCTGAGAATAAGCGGGAAAAAGCAGCAGGTCAAGCACATAGCTACCCTCATCGGTAATATTTACAAAATCCTCGGCATAATAAGTGAGGGTACTTTCCTCATAATAACTTGCTGTTATCTTATAGTTTCCCTGGGGAAGCTCAAAGGAATAGGATCCATATTTGCACACCATAGACTGCGAAGGAGTGGAATTTACCTCCACAATTACATTTTCCAGAGGTTGGAATGTATTCCATTCATACACCACACCATGAATAGTAGCACTTGCACTTGCCGTCATTAAAAATGGAATGACGAACAAGATGGCAAATATGATTCTGCGGGAAAATGCCTTCATTTGATACCAGTATAGATAGAGGGGCTATTAATAGTTCTTCTTACTGTAGGTACTTCCCATTGCATCTCATCCGAACTGCCATCCGGACATGTTATAGTATAAATACCGTTACCGAAGAAATCAACTGTACCAGTTCCTTTTACTGTAATGGATATATCACTTGCTTCTACTATAAAAGCAGATCTTTGTGCAGATATGTACACCGTAGCATCGACTATCTTGTAGTAGGATAAACGGTTCTCACCCTTTTCTGAAGTTTCAATATCGTATTTACCCACTATGTTGATAGGAAATTCCCGGCTTTCGGGAAGACCTACTATATAGAGAACACCATTTCTTATAGAAATGTTCGCACTTAGATCACCCGCAAGCATTACTCTTCCATTGCCTGTTGCAGAAAGTGTACAGCCTTCATCCAATTTCACATGGCCCGGAAGTATTTTTTTCATCTCGTTGAAGATCTGTGATAACACGGCATTGGATTTTTTAAGGCTTTCCCTTGATAACTGCAGATATAGTTCCTTTTCAATTGCCTGGCATTCAGGGTCCGAACAACCTTCATGCCCCTGATCTGCCAGTTCGTTATATATTTTTGCACTGGCTATCAAAGTTTTATATTCTTCCAGAAGGGGCCTAAGTCTTTGGACATCTTTGCCTTCTTCCTCAAAATCCAATATTCTTGAATCCAGCTCTTCTGCGATCAAATCAGCTTCTGAAATGATGTTATTGAAGCCCTCTCTTTCATCCTCTGCAACAGGACGAACACCAGGATGTTCCGGCTTGACATAATCCGGAGAAGAAAGAACGCCCAGATATGTAGGAACAAGACTATAACTTACTTTATAGTCTGGACCGCTGTTTAGAGTTAGGGGCTTATCCGCACATCCACCTGCGATTGTAACTAAGATGATTGCAAATATAAGCACTATAGCCTTTTGATTCATGTGATTCATATACCTATATTTTTTAGCCTGGCCATGTCCCATCCGGAACGATGTGAACTAACACCAGCATGCCAAGATAGTAATGACACAGAACTACAATATAAATATGCTTGATAGTATTTCATAAAGCCGTTATAATAGAAAACAGATATACAATTATTTATACTTTTTTTATAAGATGAAGCTTTATAACATATTTTTTTAAAAATAAATGTTAGATATCGACCTTAATTGAACATTACAGCATTTAAAGTGCTTATTGAAACTTTCAAATTTTTATATTTACACAAGAAGTACTGAAAAGCAATATATTTGCTTTATTTTCAAGGACATACAATCTTCTGTATAAGTAATAACTGAACAAGGCTTTTGACAATAAGAAATATCCTATCTCAAAAGAGATCTATAAAGGAATCTATAGTAATAAAAACTCCAATAAATCTTTTTTTTCAAAATTAAAGCCCTATTATCCCTTTAATTGTTAAGTATCCTTATATGATTCACGTGAGATTAAGGAATTGTGCCAATCACTACTGCTTGGACACAAAGAATCGGGAGGAAATCAATACGCAACGAAAATTGACAAAATCTATAGCAGTCCTTTCGGTAGCTTTGATGGTTGTATGTTTAGTACCAGCCACCTTTGCTGCACAGGATAACAACCAGGAATACAACATGCATGGAAAGATGCATGAAAAAATGAATACTGGAGAGCCAGCGAGTTTCTCACTTGATAATGCAACTTTTGAAACTAAGCAGGAGAGAATGCTGGAACAAGTAAATGACACGATCTCAAAGATCGAATCGGACATAGAGAACATCGATGAGCTGGATAACGAAAACATCACAGAGGAGATATTGACAACTGCACTCACACAACTTGAGGAAGCAAAAACACTCATCATTGATGCAGAAGATGAAGATGACCTGAAGGAAGCAATGGAACTGATCCGTTCGACCACGGAGGAACTTGGAATAGAGCCTCAGAAAGAACCTGGAATGGGACAAAGGCCAATGGAAGATCAGGGAATGTTTCAGGGAAATGAATCATTTGAAACCCAGCAGGAAAAAATGCTGGAACATATTGAAAGCATGATCTCAAAGCTGGAATCAGATGCAGAAAACATAGATGAACTGGATAACGAGAACATCACAGCAGAAATGCTGGACAACGCAACAACCCAGCTGGAAGAAGCCAAAACAATAGTTGAGAACGCAGAAGAAGTGGAAGATCTAAAGGAAGCAAGAGAACTGATCCATTCAGCAATGGAGACACTTGGAATAGGACACATGATGAAGATGGACAGGCCAGAAGCTTCTGAGGAGGAGACATTTGAAACCCAGCAGGAAAGAATGTTGGAGCAAGTGAATAACGCAATCTCAAAGATCGAGTCTGATATAGAGAACATCGATGAACTGGAAAACGAGAATATCACGGAGGAGATGTTGACCACTGCACTCACACAACTTGAAGAAGTTAAGACACTCATCAATAATGCAGAGGATGAGGAAGATCTGAAGGAAGCAATGGAGCAGATTCACTCGGCTATGGAAGAACTTGGAATAGGACCGGAGAATGAGAGAGGAATGGAACGAGGACCAATGGGAAAACCTGGAATGTCCCCAAGGAATGAGTCTTCTGAATCCTGATATCTTTGAGGTCCCGACCAGAAAAAAAAGAATGAACTTTTGAATGGGATGCCCTCACAAGGGCATCCACACCACCAATCAGAGAATATGTTGAAAGGTGATATCATGAATCTTTTTCAAAAATATAGATTTTCAAAGTTATCAGCAATTATGGCAGTGTTCTGTATTATGATGGCCATATCAGCGGTTTCTGCAGCTGAGGAAACTAATAATAGCAAGCTAATGAAGGGAATGGATGAGGAAAATGACCTTGCATCCATGATGGATAGAACAATTGAAATGATAGACAAAACCACAGAAAGCCTGGAAAGTATGAAGGCTAATGCTAATGATACTACTATTGAAAATATTGAAGAGTACCTCAGTGAGATTGAGTCCATTAGATCAAACATCGAAAATGCCGATTCAGTAGAGGAGCTCAATACAGAAAGAGCCAGCTTGGACGAGCTGTTTAACACAATGAACGAAGAGCTGGAACTCGAAATTCCGGTGAATGGTGACAGACCTGAGATGGATGGAATGGGCAATCAGACTGCACCGGGGTCTTCTCAGCCAGACATGGGAAACCAGAAAGGACCTGGACCTTCACAGATGTCTGAGATGGGAAATCAAAGTAAAGGGGAAGCTCCCATGAAAGGTAATGATTCAGGGATGATGGAAAGTTCACAGGAAAGAACTAAAGAAATGCAGAATTCACCTGATGACTCTGGTATCTTCGATAAAATTAAGAATTTCTTCGGATCTTTATTCAATTGATATGATTGGATGAAAATGACTGAACAGGGATATTTAAATCCCCTTTTTATTCTTGAAGTATGATTTTTGAAATATTCATGATCAAAGCAATAAAAGAATACATAACCAAATACCTTATTGAATTTGTTTACATATAGTGTAAATATATTGAAAGAATAATTTTATCTTCATGCAGATAATAATATATTGCAAATAAGAGCAGTGCATGCTGCCGGACAGGAGATCCAATGATAGTTAGGAACGAAGAAGATGTCAAAAAAGCCATAGAAGAACATAATGTAAAGTTCATAAGGCTGCAATTCACAGATATACAGGGTGTGGTCAAAGATGTGGAAATACCTGCGACCCAGATAGGAAAAGCACTTACTACAGGTATCGGCTTTGACGGTTCGTCGATAGAAGGATTTGTAAGGATATACGAGTCCGACATGCTGCTGAAACCTGATGTAACTACATTTGCATTACTGCCCTGGAATAACGGAAAAGGACAGGTGGCACGCATTATCTGCGATGTTTACCAGCCAAATGGTGACCCTTTCAAAGGTGATCCTCGTTATGTGCTAAGAAAGATGACGGAAAAGGCTGCAAAAATGGGTTTTACTTTGAATGTAGGGCCGGAAATGGAGTTTTTCCTCTTTGAAAGAGATAATGGAAAAGCTACTACCATACCTCATGATTATGGAAGCTACTTTGAGTTTGCACCCACAGACATTGCTGAGGATATAAGGCGTGATATAGTACTAGCACTCATGGACCTCAATTTTGACATTGAAGCTTCTCATCATGAAGTGGCCTTCGGTCAGCACGAGATAGACTTCAAGTATGGGGATGCATTGACCATGGCTGATAATGTAGTTACGTTTAAGTACGTCGCCAGGACAATAGCCAAACTGAACGGACTGCATGCTACTTTTATGCCAAAACCCATAGCTACTGTCAATGGGTCCGGCATGCATGTCAACCTTTCCCTCTCAAAAGATGGAAAAAACGCTTTCTATGACCCGGATGCCGACATGCAGATAAGTGATACTGCAAGGTATTTCATCGCTGGTGTCCTGAACCACATCAAAGCAATCACATGCATAGCCAATCCCATTGTGAACTCTTATAAACGGATCATACCCGGATATGAGGCACCAGTATACATTGCATGGTCAGGTGCTAACCGTAGTTCTCTCATACGTATACCTGTTGCAAGGGGTAGCAGTACCCGTGTGGAACTGAGAAGCCCTGATCCTTCATGTAATCCATACCTTACTTTCGCTGCCATACTGGCAGCAGGTCTTGAAGGTATACAGAATAAGACCACACCAAGACACATGGTAGATTTCAATATCTTCGACCTGAACGTCAAGGAGCGTGCTGAACAGGGTATTGAAAGCCTGCCTGGCACTCTATTTGAAAGTGCGAATTACCTGGAGCAGGATGAACTACTCAAAAAAATCCTGGGTACACATGTACATGACAATATCCTGAGACTTGCAAGAGCAGAATGGGATGCCTACAAAGTGCAGGTACATGAATGGGAGATCAAAAGGTATCTTAACATCACATAAACCAGATGAGAATTAAGATACGTCAGGCTGAGCAGGAGGATTACAATCCTCTCTGCCGGTTCATACAACTTGTAGACAATGAGTTTTATCCTCCCCTTAGCGCGAGAGGTAATGGCCTGGAACAAAGAGTACGTGAATGTCTTGCCGGCCGTCATTCCTATTATATGCTTGCAGAGGACAACACTGATACAGAGGAGACAACAGATAAGATCTTGGGTGTCATTGGCTGCAACAAATACTGGAAAGGCAAGAAAGATGCATATATAAACCTTATGTGTGTACATCCCCAGTTGAGGAGAAAGGGTATCAGCGCAGTTTTATGCAAGGAGCTTGAGAAAAGGGTTATTGTTGAAGGTATCGGAAAACTGTACGTTTGCACCTGGTCCACAAATATTCCGGCCATGAGATTTTACGAAGCAAACGGGTTTGTACCATATTGTGTAGTGAAGAATGACAGAGGCCATAGAGTAGATACCATTCACTACAGGAAAGTATTTGATGCACAGATTTAATTGAATACGGTTGGATCAGTTCTTATTTTAAAGGAAACTAACTTCCTAAAAAAGAGACTTAATAGCGACAACTTTATCCCAGAAGCTGTCTTATCCCAATGGCTGCATTAGAAGTGGATATACGGTGTCTATCAGCATGGTTAGGAACGACGAGGAAGTGGATAGACACCGCAGCCATAAAAATGATGCAACTATTTCGTTCTGTCCTGTTTTCTTGCAAGTTTCTTACTTGAGAGCTTCTCTACAGCCTGCATGTCCACATCAGAGCTTGTAGAAAGCAAGCAGTTCTCTATAGCGCTTCTGACAACAGCGTTCCCTGCAGGACTGCGTATGATCAGCGTGGTATAGCCTTTTGGACTGCCCACTGAACCTGCAGACAAATCTGAACCAATAGCAGTGAAGTCAGTACACACCCTGCAACCAGGCCTGACACAGTCATCAACATCCTTTAAGGGTATCACGGTAAGACTGCCATCTTTCATGGTGATCTCCAGCTTACCTTTTACATCAAAGTGAACTATATTCAAAGGCTCGATGCTACGCTCTTTGATCAGCTTGCCCTCTACCAGTTTTTCGTAATCGAAGGTCTCCGTACAGAACAAACCAACTACCAGGCGGATGGAACGTTTGAAAGGTGCCAGAAGGTCGTGATCGCTGTCAAGCATCTTTCTGACAGCCTGCACCACACATGGCACACCTACTATTGCGACAGTCTTATACTTACGGGTAATGACGGCTTCTTTCAGAGAAGAGACCAGCGGTACCCACCAGTTGTAGCGGCTTCCGGCCTGATTGATGAGTATATCTTCAGATGTAATAACAGTAGACGATGGTTTAAGGGTCCATGGATCCTCTTCCACTGTGACCACTGCATCGATCATACCCTGTTCCAGAGCATTCACAAGGATAGCTGTAACAGCCCCTCCACTCTGTTTTCCGGGAATCGGTATGTCTGCCTTTGCGGAAAAGATGTCTATATACTCGCCTAACACTTCGGTTGTTGCGGGGTCCAGCCTGGGGCAGGTAGCATAACATGCGCCACACGGGACTCCATCAACAACCTCCTTACAGTATCCATTGTTAAAAGGACGTGTGGATTCTTCCCCTGTTTTGAAATATATGGCATCGGCCGGGCACACTGCCACACATGCACCACATGCTGCACATATTCCTGTGTCCCATACTTCAGCCTTAAGATCGAGATAATTTTTGCCCATTAATATCACTCCCATGTGTATTTGCCAGCAAAGGGCCTGCTGCTTGAAGGAACGATACGCGTATAGTTCGTGTTCATCAAAGGAGCCGGATCGATGTTGAATCTGGAACAGAAGTCCTCAATTACAGGTGACAAACGTGTAAGATCACTTTCAGTGAACTCTACTTTCTTGGCACCTACTCCTAAAAGCCTGTCTGCAACCTCTCCGCGGATAACAATCTCTCCACCGTGTATACCGCTGCCTATGCCTCTGTCCCGCATAAATGATTCCTCACCCATACAAAAGACCAATATAAGGCCTCCTGCCATGTATTCACCAAGGAATGCATGAGAAGTGCCACCTATTATCAGCATTGGCTTTTTAGATTCGTATTCTTTCATGTGGATACCTCCACGGTATCCGATATTACCCCGGACGTACACTTTACCACCGCGCATACTGTGAGCTACAGCATCACCTGCACTGCCGTGGACAACGATCATGCCACCATCCATGGTGTTGCCGGGAGCGTGTTCGCAATCCCCGTAAACAGTGCACTCCGGACCGTTCATGAACATACAAAGATCCCCACCGGGGATTCCGTTGATAATGATCTTTACATCGCCCCTCAGACCATTGGCTATAAAACGCTGTCCAAGCACGTTGTTGATCTCAATTTCTTTAACACCGGAAGCTACAGCCTGACGGATCTGCTTGTTAAGTGGGGTATAATGCATACCTTTTGCATCAATGACTAGTTTTTCCATTTTTATGCCCCCACCGGATTGATGTTCAGCACTTTCATCATGCTTTCATCCAGCATATATCCACGCAGACGTTCGCGGTTTCCCCTGAGACTTTCAATGCTGTTTATGCCTGCAGCACCCATCAGTTCACTGAGTTCCAGTGTCCAGGCATGAATCAGATTGGCAACACTCCTGGCCCCTATTTCGGTGTCTATGCGGTCCACAAGATCTTGCCTCTGGGTAGCTATACCCCACGGACACAGACCGCGATAGCAGTTACCGCATACTCTGCATCCAAGAGCGATAAGGGAAGCTGTTCCTATGTACACTGCATCTGCTCCCAGAGCAATGGACTTTGCAAGGTCCGCGCTGTTGCGCAGACCTCCGCTGGCAATGATGGACACTTCATTCCTTACACCCTGGTCGTTCAGCTTCTGATCTACGGCAGCAATAGCAGCTTCTATGGGTATGCCCACATTATCCCTGAATACCTTGGGAGCGGCACCGGTACCTCCACGGAAACCATCGATAACCACAGCATCAGCCGAAGAACGGGCTATGCCTGCAGCTATGGCGGCTACGTTATGTACTGCAGCGATCTTCACGAATACCGGCTTTTTCCATTCGGTAGCCTCTTTGAGGCTCCTAACAAGTTGTGCCAGATCCTCTATACTGTAAATATCATGATGAGGTGCCGGACTTATGGCATCTGAGCCCAGGGGGATCATACGGGTACAGGACACGTCCACGCATACTTTTTCACCCGGGAGATGACCGCCTATACCTGGCTTTGCACCCTGGCCGATCTTTATTTCGATTGCAGCGCCACGTTCAAGATAATCAATATCAACACCAAAACGGCCTGAAGCCACCTGCACAATGGTATGGTCCTGATAAGGATGCAGAGCCTTATGCATTCCACCTTCACCTGTACCCATGAAAGTACCCATCTCAGTCACTGCCTTTGCGAGGCTTAGCTGGGCATTAAGACTGATAGCTCCGTAGCTCATGTGCCCAATCATGATAGGTGTCTCAAGCTTCAGGTTGGGAGCAAGCTCCGTGGCAAGTTCCACATCACCTTGATCGTTCTTTTTGAACTCCAGTCTGGAGGGCTTTTTGCCAAGGTATGTACGCAACTCCATGGGTTCCCTCAGAGGGTCGATACTGGGATTTGTCACCTGGCATGCATCCAGTACCAGCCTGTCAAAGATTATCGGATAATCAAGAGCATTACCCATACCTGCAAGGATTATCTTGCCAGTGCGGGCCTGGTTGATGATATCCTCCCTTGCCTGTACGCTCCACAGGGGATGGCTGCGATAATCCACAGGCCTCTCCTGAAGATTGATAGCATCTCTGGGACACATGGAAATACAACGGTGGCATGCAGTACATTTACGGGAGTCTATAAGGATCTTGTCGCCTTCCACTCTGTAAACACCGTATGAACAATTGTCCACACAACGCATGCACTGCATACACTGATCACGATCAATGCTGACCTTATAACGCATAGGTACGCTTCCAAGGGTCATACAATAACCCTCCCTATGACCGGTTCGCCTGCTCTGGGCATGCGGATGTTCTGCACATTAGGATCCATTATCCTGATCGCAGCCTCCTCACTTGAGATATAGAGCTTGTCGCCATTCTCTGCTACGACCATTGGGCGAAGCTTGATACGGTCCGTGAAACCTACTATGCCCTGACTTGTAGCCACAACTATGGCAAAAGGTCCGTTCATCTGAGCTGACCTGTAAGTGAGGCGCATAGCATGATTGATCTTCCGCTCCCGTTCAGGCATTTCATCGATCTCATCCCAGAAAGGAGGAGCCAGAGCCTTGACCACCATATCACTTGATAAGCCATGACGTCTACCTAGGATATCAAAGAGATATGCTACAACTTCAGTATCAGTGAACATGGTGCATTCATACCCATTGCTCTCTACATACTGCTTGTTAGTACCGTAAGAAGTTATCTCGCCATTGTGAACCACTGACCAGTCAAGCAGGTTAAATGGATGGGCTCCACCCCACCATCCGGGAGTATTCGTTGGATAACGGTTATGGGCGAGCCAGATGTAACCTTTGTAATCCTGTATGCGGTAAAAATCCGCAACATCCTCCGGCCAGCCAGCCGCTTTGAACACACCCATATTGATCCCTGAAGAGAATACCAAAGCGCCCTCTATATGGGAGTTGATATCCATTACAAGAGTCTTTACAAGATCATCTTCAGGTGTGGAACTGCCTACCATAAGATCTTTGTGAGGCTTGTAGAAATATCGCCAGGGGATATGCTGTTTTCTCAAACCTGGTTGCTCATAGGTAGGGATCTCTTCCTGGTGAACTATGCGTCCCCACTTTTCCAGCAATTCATCTACCTTCTTTTTGGGTTCCACAAGATTGTCATAGAAGACATGAAGAGCATAATAATCCGGAAAATCAGGGTATATGCCATAAGCTACATAACCCGCACCTTCTCCACTTCCTCGTTCATTCATCAGGCTGAGGGCCTCTCTTATACCAGAGCCATCCATGCCAGACCTGGCCCGGTCTATAACGCCTATAATTCCGCACATATTGACCACTAAGAATTGTTTTTTGGAGATATATCAATTGACTTTTCTAGACTAACCATGCAAACGTCCATAAAAGGCTTACCCCCGTCGTCCATCGGAAGTTATCTCCAATTGAAGAAAGCCAACTAGAAAGTAATTGGCATCTAACGTCCATAAGGACAATGAAATAAAGTTAGATGTAAGGGATATTTCCCTTACAATATACTCAGATATTTATCCAGTTCCCATTGGTGAACCTGTGCTTTGTATGAATCCCATTCAGCATTCTTTGCCTTAAGGAAGCTGTTGAAGACATGTTCACCAAGAGCTGCTTTTGTGAACTCGCTGGCACTCATGAGGTCAAGGGACTCCTTCAGGCTGCCTGGGAGGGACAGGATACCTCTCTTGGCACGCTCTTCTTCACTGAGCTTGAAAATGTTGACGTTTGTGGCCTCTGGTGGCTCTATCTTGTTCTTGATACCATCAAGACCGGCACGCAACATCAAGGCGAATGAGAGGTAGGGGTTACATGCAGGGTCTGGACACCTTAGCTCGACTCTTGTACCCATCCCTCTTGTGGCTGGGATCCTGATAAGAGAGCTCCTGTTGGAAGCAGACCATGTGACATAGATGGGTGCCTCATATCCTGGCACAAGCCTCTTGTAAGAGTTAACAGTTGAGTTGGTGACTGCAGCGAACTCTCTGATGTGCTTCAGTATACCGCCTATGTAATACATGGATGTCTGTGACAGGCCATTTGGTGCATCCGGGTCATAGAAGGCGTTCTTTCCGTCCTTCATCAGGGACTGGTTAGTGTGCATACCTGAACCGTTCACACCGAACAGAGGCTTTGGCATGAAGGAAATATAATAGCCCTTGTGATATGCAATGGATTTTGCCACATACTTGAAAGTGATGACCTTGTCTGCAGTGGAAAGCATGTCTCCAAATCTGAAGTTGATCTCGTGCTGTGAAGGTGCTACCTCATGGTGAGAAGCTTCCAGCTTGAAACCCATGGCCTCAAGTGCGAAGTCTATGTCTCTTCTGACATCCTGTGCCTTGTCAAGAGGTGCAAAGTCGAAATATCCTCCCTGGTCTGTAAGCTGTGTTGTTGGGTTACCATCAGCATCCAGTTTGAACAGGAAGAACTCGAGTTCTGGGCCTACGTTCATTGTGTATCCCATTTTTGCAGCATCTTCCATGGCTTTCTTCAGGACATACCTTGGATCACCTTCGAACGGAGTACCATCCGGCCTCTTGACATCACCAATTATACGGGCCACTGCGCCTTCCTTTGGCCTCCATGGAAGTATCCTGAAGGTGGAGGGATCGGGCATAAGCATCATGTCAGATTCTTCGATCCTTGTGAAACCTTCGATAGAGGATCCGTCAAACATAACACCGTTCTTGAAAGCTCCTTCGAGATCCTCTGCGGGAATTGCCCAGCTTTTGATGATACCGAGAGTATCAGTAAACTGTGTTCTTATGAACTTTACATCATTCTCTGCAACTTTTTGCAGCACTTCCTCTTTGGTCATTGCTTTTTCTGCCATTCCTATAACCTCTTAGGTATTAAGTAACCCATTACCTACTTCATATTATAAATATGTTTCTCTCTTGTCGGCAAAAAGAAAATCCAACGAGATAGATAAGAAAGAACTTTTCAGAAAATAAGGGTAACCAGTGAAAGCAAACCAAACAGATGTTCAGGAACACTTTATAAGGAATAGGAAATAAATCAATGAAAAGAACATGAATGAAAACAATGTACAGGAACAACTGAAAGAAGCAGGGATCGATATATTGAAGTGCATGCAATGTGGGATGTGCACTGGAAGCTGCCCTTCTGGACGCCATACCAGCCTCAATGTGCGCAGACTTGTAAGGCATGCCATGAGATCCAGGGATGTACTGGAGGATGAAGAACTCTGGATGTGCACTACCTGTTATAACTGCCAGGAACGTTGTCCACGCCGCATTGATATAGTAGATGCCATTCTAAAGATCCGCTCCATTGCAGCCCATGAGGGCATTATGCTGCCTGAGCACAAGCAGGTGATAAAACTGCTCCTGGAATACGGACATGCTGTACCTATTGATGAAATGAATATGAAGAAAAGAGAAGAACTTGGACTTGACAGACTTCCTGAAACAGTGCATAAGTATCCTGAAGCCTTGGATGAGATCAAAATGCTTCTGAAGGTCTGCAAGTTAGCTGAGATCATAGAATGACATTTATAACCGGGAGATAAAAATGGTACAACTAGCACTTTTTCTTGGATGCCTCATCCCTAACAGATATCCGGGTATAGAAATGGCTACCAGGCTATGCCTTGCAAAACTGGATATTGATTGTACTGATCTGCCAGGTGCTTCCTGTTGCCCTGCACCCGGGGTTTTCCGTTCATTTGACAGCCCTACCTGGCTGGCAGTGGCTGGGCGCAATCTCACCCTTGGCGAGGAAATGCAGCGAGACCTGCTCACCATCTGCAATGGCTGTTTTGGATCTTTGGCAGATGCAAACCGGACATTGAAGGAAAGCGAGGAATTGAGGCAGAAAACCAATGAATACCTTGGAGAGATAGAGCGCCGGTTCAAAGGAACAATCGATGTACGCCATATAGCCGAATTCCTCTATTCGGATGTCGGCCCTGAGAGAATCAAGGAAGCTGTGGAAAAGCCTCTGGGGTTGAATGTAGCAGTACACTACGGATGCCATCTCATAAAACCCTCCAGGGACAGAGGACTTGGCAGTTTTGAGAGACCACGTTTCTTCGATGAACTTGTAGAAGCTACCGGTTCCATAAGCCTTGAATACTCTGACAAGATGGAATGCTGCGGAGCCGGAGGAGGCATGCGATCTGGTCTTAAAGAGAGATCACTTGCAATGGCCGAACACAAATTATCGCGGATAAAAGAGGCAGGGGTTGATTGCATAGTCAATGCCTGTCCATTCTGCCACATGCAGCTGGATACAGGCCAACTGGAGATCGAAAAAGCATTTAGTAAAGCCTATGATATACCTGTGTTGCATTATACACAGCTTCTTGGGCTTGCTCTGGGATTCACCCCTGAAATGGTGGGAATTCACCTGAATGCCATACAAAACAAGGAATTTGCAGAAAAACTTGCTAACTTGATCGAAGGCAACTAACTTTATAACACCTGGAAGATCACAGTGGCAAGTATGAATCCTATGGTAAAATATTGAAGTTCTTTTTTAGTCATTGTTCTTAGCATCTGCAACATGATATATAAAAGTACTCAAATAAATGTGTGGCCACATACCATAGCCACATTTTCAGTTATTATCCGAAAGGATATTATCAACGGACAATTCGAAAGATGCGGTCTTACCGTTCACATCGACGGTGTACACGCCCTTCTCCAGACCATACACATTAAGAGGCACAACCTTTGTGAAGGGTACCAATGCCTGTGTACATAAGGCATCCCTGGGTCTTATTGTGCTTAGCTCCATATAGAAAGTGTTTCCATCCTTCCTTGTAGTGGTGTTGCCAATATTTGTGCAGCCGTCAGGAAGATAGCCAGTAATTTCCACATTCACCTGCACAGGAAAAGACTCCAGAATAAGTGCCTGCACATTATCGACAGATGCCACGCCGGTTATAAATTCTTCTTCATTGTTGTCTCCTGTTCCAACCGTCTGATTTTCACTCGTGTTCACAGAATCATTATAGACGAGCGTTGGCTGACAGGAACAGCCTGATATCACAATTGCCAATGCAATTGAGATAAGCATCAGTAAATAGTTAGATCTCATCCGATATCCCCTATAATAAATTAGTATATAGTACAGAGAGATATGATGCCGGATATATATCAATTGCTTAAGGTACGAAAGTTTTCAGGTTGAGACATCGCAAGCAGGGCATGAAATGATAGTAAAACAAAGGAATGACAGAAATCGGATATAGAATGAGAAACACATAACTATTAGAGAGACAAAAACCTACCAATAGATTTAAGATATTGAATGTTATTAGGAGAGTGAAAGTCAAAGAGAGCGTGTGGCCTAGCCAGGATATGGCGGCAGCCTCCTAAGCTGCAAGCCAGGGGTTCAAATCCCTTCACGCTCGTTATACTCTTTTCTAACATTATCAGATCAAGGAGAATCATCTAATGATCCGCAAGGCCACTGTCAAAGATGTCGAAGCAATGAAGAACATCATCAATGCATATGCTAAACAGGAGAAGATGCTTCCCCGTTCATACAATGAGTTGTACCAGTATATCCGTAGCTTCTATGTATACGAGAAGGACGAAGAGGTGATCGGATGCTGTGCCCTGCAGGTGGTATGGGAAGACCTTGCAGAGATACTTTCTTTTGCAGTCAAGCCTGAATATGCAAGAAAGGGGATAGGTTCCCAGTTGCTCAAAGCCTGTATGGGTGATGCACACGAGCTACAGATTAAGAAGATATTCACTCTCACATACGTACCGGAGTTTTTCGAAAAGCATGGATTTACCAGAGTGGATAAATCAACGCTGCCCCATAAAGTATGGAGTGGCTGCATAAACTGCCCGAAATTTCCGGACTGTGACGAGATAGCGCTGATCAAAACAATAGAATGAATTGCTTATCTCAACTCAGTTCCTTTTTAAGATATAATATCCCTTTTTCTTTTTTTATCACGGAAAAACCGGCCTTTAAGTATAAAGCAATAGCTGACACCAGAGAAGTATCGGTCTTCAGGGTTGCTGTATCATAACGTTCATCTGCGAATTCCAGAGCTTTCTCCAATAGTTTAGAACCGATCCCCATTCTCCGGAAGTCTTTATGTACATACAGCCTCTTGACCTCACATTTATACTCACTTCTCTTAATTACAGCGCACGTACCGACAATTCTACCGTTTGTGGAAGCCACGTAAAAGATGCCTCCGTCTTCAAGGTAATTTACTGAAATATCATCGAGATCAAAATCCTTCTCTGGGTCGTATGCAAAACCCTCTGAAGCTAGAACTCCCAAAATAAAATATTTAACAGAGGGGATCATAAAAGAAGAGAATACCTGTATGATCACGGAATATATTCCCCAGGGCTTTTCAGAAAATCAAGGGCAATGGAACTCAGTATCTGCACACCCTGTATGAGAACATCCTCGTCTATATCAAAACTGCTGGAATGGTTGCCTTCCGTCATATCTTTCTCCGGATTCCTGGTACCCAGGAAAAGGAACATACCAGGTACTTGGCGCAGATAATAAGCAAAGTCCTCCGAACCAAAGATAGGAGATGCACCATCTTCCATATCCATGGATAGTTGCCTAAGCAATCTGCTGACTGCTGCTGTAAACCTTGGATCGTTCACAAGTACGGGGTAACCATGAGACACATCCAGCTCATAAGTGGGCCCGTCAGCAAGATCTTCTCTGGCATACGCTTCCATAATATAGCTTAGGACCTCGTCCAGAACACCTTCAATAATTTTAGAATCCATTTCATGAAAGGTCCTGAAACTTCCGAATACCTGCACTTCATCCGGAATTATGTTGGAACGGGTACCTCCCGCAATCATACCAAAACCTAAAACATGCTTAGAAGGATCAACTTGCTGAGCAGCGTCCCACCCCGCCCTGGATATAAGATCTGCAGCCATTTCAATGGGATTTATACAATACTCGGGCGTGGATACATGACCACCCTTCCCTGTGATCCTTACGCTGAAATCATTGGAGCTTGCCATAAAAGGCCCAGGACAAAAACGTACATTACCAACATCCACATCTCCGAAAATATGAAGGCCCACAATAGCATCGACACCTTCAAGCCCACCATCTTCAATAACCATCTGGGCGCCTCCGGGATATTGTTCCTCTGCGGGTTGGAATATCAGCCGTACTTTACCCGGGAAAACATTTTTCCTCTCGTAAAGCAAGCGTGCCACACCCAACACTATAGCCATGTGGCCATCGTGACCGCATGCATGCATAACTCCTTTGTGGCAGGAAATATACTCACCATTGTGAACAGTTTCCTCCTCCTGTATAGGCAGAGCATCTATATCGGAACGGATTGCAATGCATGGCCCGGTACCATTACCCATGATATCCGCCACAACACCGGTGCCTGCAATGGAACTGCTTTTTAGGCCAAATTCCTGAAGAGAATCCATGATCCTCTTCTGTGTCATGTACTCATTGAAACTGAGTTCAGGGTACCTGTGGAACTCACGTCGCTTTTCTATGATCCATCGTTCAAGGGAAGACAGGAACATCACCTGTAATATGCATTTTCATATAATTATAGGAGCAGATTGCTCATAATGGCTCATAACCATTTTGTTCGGACAGAAGTTTGCAATATGATTATTACCAAGGAGACTTATTACCTTTAAACCAATATAATGGATGATCGTAATGATAAAAACACGGCTCAGGGACTTCTTTATAACACAGGATAACTGGATATTTGCTGTATCTGATTATTTCCATCCTCATGGGATACGTTCGACACTGCGATATGTACCCGATGAAAATGGGGAACGACAGATGAACGGAAAAAGATACCACAAGTATGATTTCGATGATTCGTTCGATTTTATGAGAACACATCGGCCCGAATGGGTGGAAGACGTACATGTGGTGCCTGAAGATCAGGTGAAAAGGATACTTTCGCCCAATGAGGCCATACAACATCTTGAAGCCTCTGATAGCCGAATAGCTGCAATTGTAACTGTTCTTGAAAAAGCCGGAGTACCACGATCTCACATGGGAGTTACAGGCTCTTTGTTGCCGGGATTACAGAATGAGACCTCTGATGTGGATTTTATAGTATATGGCAAATATTGGTTCATAGCCAGAGACGCCATTGCCGAGGAAAAAAAGAGGTCCGGACCCATAGAGGATATAAACATGGAGATGTGGCAAAAGATATACAAAAAGCGCATTCCTGAGATATCCTTTGAGGAGTTTGTGGTCCATGAGAAACGAAAGGGAAACAGAGGTATGGTGGAAGGCACCTATTTCGACCTTCTTTTCGTGAGGGATTGGGAACAGATAAAAGAGCCTGCAGCAAGAGGAGAAGATATTGGGACCATGAAGATAGAGGCAACAGTTACCAATGCAGATCTTGCTTTTGATAGCCCCGCCGTATACAAGGTGGAGCATCCTGAAATAGACTACGTTTTGTCCTACACTCACACCTACGCAGGGCAGGCTTTACCGGGAGAGCTTATCGAAGCGCAAGGAGTTGTCGAAAGAATGGGCGAGAAGAAACGTCTTGTAGTCGGCACTTCACGTGAACCAAAAGGAGAATGGATCCGTTCGCTTACATTGCTTAAAAAAGAAAAGATGCTATGATAAAAATGAAATAAAACGACAGGAGGATAATTATCCTCCACCCGTCACCTGTCCTATATCTACAACTCCTTCCGGAGTTTGCTGCCTGACAAGATCCTCCTTATCCACTTCACCCTCTTCACGTTCTGCTCTCACCTTGACAGCATCTGCGTCTGTGATCACAAGGGCTTCAACATTATAAAAGAGTCCTGTGGTATCCATCAAAACCCATGTTGTACCTTCTTCCTGCTTAATTTCGAGAACCTGACCTGCACTGCCTGTATTGAGATACAGCACATATGAACCAATAGTGATGGGAGCCCCATTTAGATCATGGGCCTGGATAAGATCTGAGCCTTCAGCCATATTATCACATTCTTTGAACAAACCAGACTACTTATCGAAACAATCTGGAAAAAGAGATTCAGGTCAGTATCTCTTCACGAAGTTCACCTATAGTTGCAACCCTTTCAGCAAAGGCATTGTGGCGGTGAATACTTTCCTCGTTGATCTGTTTGATGGTTACGATCGCATCATCCGGAAGATCCTTAAATTCCTTAACAACATTGTGAGCCATGGTTCGCACACAATCTTCCACAAACTTCGGATTCTTGTGAGCCGTCTGAACTACCATCGCTTCATCGGCGCGCTTGAGTAATTCGAAGACACTTGAGCTCATTGATCTCTCGATGATGGCTATCACCTTTTCAAGAGAGATGAAATCATCAGTTGCAACCTCAATTGAAATAATTCCTCTTCCTCGCTGGTTGTGGGTTGCCATAGGCACACGGTGGAGGAATTCGGCAATTTTCCTATTATCTACACCAATTTCTTCAAGTTGTTTACGGGCATTGTCCGTCATGATCTCCTGGGCACACGGACAAGCAGTCATTCCTACCACTTCTGCACCTATGAGCTTGGTGATACTTATGTTCTCTGAGTCTTCCCTGCTGGCTTTTGCTTCAGCGAAGATCTCCACCACTTCCTGGCATTCCATCTTAGTAGATGGAGATTCCCTTTTGATAACGTATTCGCTCTTGAGATGTACTTCTGCCCTTGTAGCATATTCATGCCTCACGAGCAAGTTAAGAGCAACATCACTGCATAGCTGCTCAATCTCATAAACAGGCATATTCACTGCCTTTTCCAGAACTTCATCAACGGCCTCGAAATTACGGGAAAGGTTGGCTCCTTTCCTGTCAGATGGCAGGTCAACAAAGATATCAAATGTTGAGATGAGCATAACAGGACGCTTGTCTTTTCTTTTGACAGCGACCAGTTTTTTAACGTTCGTCACACCTACACGAGTAAGGTTAATAGGTATTTTTGGCTTATTAGCCTGTATATCCGGCAATATGACAGTAGAAAGTTCCATGACATTACCTCTAAGAACAGATCACATTCATATAAAAGTGAGATGAATCCGTTTTTATGCGTACTTTCACAAGGCAAATGAGTTCATCACATGTAAATGTTGTGTTATACGAGGGGATAGATTAAAATATTTAAACAGCAATATATTTTCCAAAGGATTATGAGTACGCCCGATAATCCAACTGGCATAAACCAGAATCGAAAGGCAACATTGAAAGAAAAATATATATACTATATGTGCAGAATAGGTTTATCGAGTAAAATCACATGCAAGCTATGAGGTGACATGATGGTTGAAACAAGGAACTTTGTACTGAGAGATAAGAACGGAAACGAACACGGTGTATTCACCGGTAAACAGCCACGTCAGGCAGCATTAAAAGTCGCTAACCGCGGCAAGGGAACAAAGGCAAAGCCAGAGACTATAAAGCTCCGTGAGAGAGGTACTAAGAAGATTCACGTCTTCAAGGGCTGGAGAGAAAACGTAACTGCTCCAAAGAACAAGCCGGACTGGATGCCTGATAAGATAAGCAAACCATTCGTAAAGAAAGTGGGTATCGAGAAACTCGACAAGATCTAAACTCTTTTACAAATTACTTTTTGCCTTTTTGTTTACCAGATATTCTGGTAACATTCTCTTTTGACATATTCTCCCTTATGATCCAATAAAGATAATATATTGGAATCTATATCAGTACTGATACCTTTTATTGATAATCAACTCACCGGATGAGGGTGGACTATGACACTGAAAAGAGAGAACGTATTGATAGAGGCTCTTCCTTACATAAGGGAGTTCCATAATGGCATAATGGTCATCAAAGTAGGTGGCCATGCCATGGTTGATAAACAGGTAATGAGTGACATCATTGAGGATATCGTGCTACTCAAGTTCGTGGGCATACATCCGATAATAGTCCATGGCGGGGGACCGGAAATCACTGAGAAGATGAAACGCATGGGAAAGAAGCCCGAATTTGTTGGTGGGTTGCGCATCACAGACGATGAGACGCTTGAAATTGCACGCATGGTGTTAGTGGGGAACATAAATACTGGCATCGTATCCCTTATAGGCAAACATGGTGGGAAGGGGATCGGCCTGTCTGGTAAGGATGGTAAGCTCATCGTTGCAAAGAAGATGCCTGCGCAAAAGGTCATGATAGAGAACATGGAGCAGGAAGTTGACCTGGGGTGGGTTGGAGAGACAGAGATAATCAATACCGAGATCCTGGAAATCGTCACGAAACATGGTTACATTCCTGTGATATCCCCCATAGCCATTGATTCCAGTGGAAGAGGACTCAACATAAATGCAGATACAGTGGCAGGAGACATTGCTGCAGCGTTGGGAGCCAAAAAACTTATTCTTATGACAGATGTACCGGGCATTCTGAAGAACATCGAGGATAAATCTTCCCGCATATCCAGAGTGAAACTGCAAGAGGTGGACAAACTTGTGGAAGAAGGCGTCATTTCAGGTGGCATGGTGCCTAAGTTGAGAGGTGCTGTGACTGCGGTGGAGAGCGGCGTGCAAAGAGTGCACATAATAGATGGCAGCATATCTCACTCAGTCCTGCTGGAGCTCTTTACCGATACGGGCATAGGAACGATGGTTTACAGAGGCGATGAAGAGGAGTGAGATGATCACTCCAAAACAGACGAACCAAAACTGAGATCGTCCAGAACCAAGACCTTTTTCCACAGATGCCTGCAATCGCATTCCAGACCCTCAAGATCATGCAGATCCTGGCTCAATGAAAAAGCCCGGATGGCATCAGCAACCTGTCCGCTGCACTCCTTACAGTTGCGTGGTCCTCTTTTAGAACCTGCACCTACAGGGTCGGAAGTGATGGTAAGATGTGGGAATTCCTGTTTTGTCCTTTTAAGGATCTCCACAATGCTCCACAGCCATGGAGGACGATATTCTCCCCGCTCCCATAGATACTC
>NZ_JBFYLB010000004.1:0-16246 GCF_041305605.1 Methanomethylovorans sp. | reverse complement strand
CTCCACAAGGATGTCATATACTTCGACCGGGAGAAAGAAGGAACTATAGTAGAGATAGCCATGCAGTACACTGACAGCTATAATGAGTCAGTGTATTCCTTCGCCAATAATATAAACACGCATGAGGGTGGCACGCATCTTGTGGGATTCAAGGCAGCACTTACCAGAGTTGCCAATGATTACATCAAGAAGAACAACCTTGCCAAAGGTGATGATAAGCTCTCTGGAGAAGACATAAGGGAAGGTTTGACCGCTATCATCAATGTGAAACTTACCGAGCCCCAGTTCGAAGGACAGACCAAGACCAAGCTTGGAAACAGTGATGTCAAAGGCATTGTTGAATCAATGGTCTCTGAAGGACTTGCCGAGTTCATGGAGGAGAATCCAAAGATCGCAAATGTGATCCTCCAGAAAGCACTGGATGCCCAGCGTGCAAGGGAAGCAGCCAAAAAGGCAAGAGAACTTACCCGCCGTAAAAATGCTCTTGATATAAGTACCCTGCCTGGAAAACTTGCAGACTGTTCTGAAAAAGACCCATCCCAATGTGAACTCTACCTTGTGGAAGGTGACTCTGCAGGCGGTTCTGCCAAACAGGGACGTGACAGGCGTTTTCAGGCTATATTGCCGTTCCGTGGTAAGATCCTCAACGTGGAGAAATCCAGACTCTCCCGCATACTAAAAAACAATGAAGTGCTCTCCCTTATCACTGTTATGGGTACAGGCATAGGAGACGATTACGATGTCAGCAGAGCCCGGTACCACAGGGTCATAATCATGACGGATGCGGATGTGGATGGTGCTCACATAAGAACTCTTATACTTACTTTGTTCTTCAGGTACATGCGCCCGCTAATTGATGCCGGATATGTATACATTGCACAGCCTCCTCTCTATCGTATCAAAAAAGGTCAATCTGAGCACTATGTGTATTCTGACAGGGAACTCAATGCAAAAATACAGGAGGTTGGAGAGAAAGGTCTCTATATTCAGCGTTACAAGGGTCTGGGAGAAATGAATCCCGGACAGTTATGGGAAACCACAATGAATCCCGAAACCAGGACCATACTGCAGGTCACCTTGGAGGATGCAGTGGCTGCGGATGAAATGTTCTCCATCCTCATGGGTGATGAGGTGGAGCCCCGCAAGAACTTCATCATGAGAAATGCCAAACAGGTCACCAACCTGGACATTTGAGGTGTAGCACATGCCAGATGATAATAAAGAAAATAATGTAATTGAAGACAACTCTCTGGATACCCAGCCCACGGAAACCGGTGAAAAGGTAGTTCCTATCCTCATAGAGGACGAGATGAAGAACTCCTACATCGATTATGCCATGAGCGTAATTGTGGGACGTGCCCTGCCTGATGCAAGAGATGGTTTGAAACCTGTGCACAGGAGGATACTTTACTCCATGTATGAAGCAGGCATCACCCACGACAAGCCCTATAAGAAGTCTGCCCGTGTAGTGGGAGACGTGCTGGGTAAATATCACCCTCATGGTGATTCTGCTGTGTATGAAAGTATTGTAAGGATGGTGCAGGAGTTCTCCCTGCGTTATCCATTGATAGATGGTCAGGGTAACTTCGGTTCCATTGATGGTGACTCTGCTGCTGCCATGCGTTACACCGAGGCACGCATGAGCAGGGCCTCTGATGAAATGCTCCAGGACCTGGATAAAGAAACGGTCCTGATGATCCCTAACTATGATGGTTCCCTGCAAGAGCCTACGGTGCTGCCAGCAAAACTGCCGAACCTGCTGATCAACGGTTCCACAGGTATTGCAGTAGGTATGGCCACTAACATGGCACCCCATAACCTGGGAGAAGTTGTGGATGCAACCCTCATGCTTATAGAAAATCCTTCTTCCACTATACATGACCTCATGATGGTGCTCAAAGGTCCGGATTTCCCCACAGGTGGAACTATCCTGGGCATGCATGGCATAAGGGAAGCCTATGAGACCGGCAGAGGCAGGATACAGCTGAGGGCTGTAGCTACCATAGAGGAAATAAGAAAGGACAAGAACGCTATCATTGTAAGTGAGATACCCTATCAGGTCAACAAGTCCAAACTCATTGAGGATATCGCATTACTTGTGAGGGAGAAAAAGATAGTAGGCATCTCAGATCTAAGAGATGAGTCAGACCGCGACGGTATCCGGGTTGTCATAGAGATCAGCAGGGGTACTGATCCTAATGTGGTGCTGAACCAATTGTACAAGCACACGCAGATGCAGACAACCTTTGGCATTATCAATCTGGCATTGGTTGACAATGTGCCTCTTGAACTTAATCTTAAGCGTATCTTACAGATCTACCTGGAACATAGGATCGAAATGATCCTGAAACGTACGCAGTTCCAGCTAAGAAAAGCTGAAGAACGTGCTCACATACTGCTAGGTCTGAAGATCGCACTTGACCATCTGGATGCTGTTATTTCTCTTATCCGTGCTTCCAGAACTGTTGAAGAGGCAAGGTCTGGTCTAATAGCTAACTTTGGATTGGATGAGATACAGGCAAAGGCTATCCTCGACATGCGTCTGCAGAAACTTACCGGTCTTGAAAGGCAGAAAGTGGAAGATGAGTATGCGGAACTGATGCGGCTGATCGCTGAGTATATGTCCATCATCGAGAGCGACGAAAAGAAATATGCCATTATCAAGGCCGAACTTTCTGAGCTAAAGCAAAAATATAACAATGAGCGCAGAACGCAGATCAAGGCTTCACATGTGGAGCTTGATCTTGAAGACCTCATACCTCAGGAAGAGGTAATAGTTACCATTACCAACAGTGGGTACGTTAAACGCCTGCCTGTAAGCACATATTCCCAGCAGCGCCGGGGAGGTAAAGGTGTTATTGGTATGGAAACCAAGGAAGAGGATTTCGTAGAGAATATCTTCGTTGCTTCCAGTCATGACTACATCCTTTTCTTCACTAATAAGGGAAGACTATACTGGAAGAAGGTCTATGAAATCCCTGAGGGAAGCAGGCAGTCCAAAGGTAAAGCCATAGTCAATCTGCTGGAACTGGGAGAAGGAGAATATGTTACTGCTATGATCCCAGTCACGGAGTTCTCAGATGATAGGTATCTATTTATGGCCACACGCTCGGGAACTGTTAAAAAGTCATCCCTGTCGGATTTCAGCAATCCTCGCAAGGGGGGCATCATCGCAGTCACTTTGCTGGAAGATGACGAGCTTGTGAACGTGGCACTAACAGACGGGTCAAAAGACATGGTGTTGGTCTCAAGGCACGGAAAAGCTATTCGTTTCTCTGAGAACGATGTCCGGCCCATGGGCAGAAGTGCACGGGGTGTACGCGGTATTAACCTTGAACAGGGAGATAAGGTTGTAAGCCTGGATGTGGTAGATGAGAGCTCCACCTTGTTGACCATAACGGAGAACGGGTTTGGCAAGCGTACTGAGTTCGGGGAATATCGTACAATGCACCGGGGAGGTATGGGCGTCATTACTATAGTGACAAGCCTGCGTAACGGGCCGGTGGTCAATGTTAAAGCTGTGCGTGAGGAAGATGAGGTGATGATCACCAGTTCCGAAGGTATCGTTATCCGTATCCCGGTCAAAGATATCAGGGTACAGGGCAGGAATACCCAGGGTGTTAAGATAATGGATGTACGCCAAGGCGATAAAGTGGTAGGTGTGGCGCGCATAGAGCCAGAGGACGGAGAGGAGAAGTAATGCTTATAAGCATTACCTTCAATTAGGAACATTTATTTATACGTGGGCGCGTAGGATGTCCAAGATAGAATAACAGGATGATAATTATGGAACTTGAGAAACTGAGACATGGTACTGAACTGATAAAGCGCGGTTTTGCCAGCATGCAAAAAGGTGGTGTCATAATGGATGTGACAAATCCCGAGCAGGCAAAGATAGCAGAGGATGCCGGAGCAGTTGCGGTCATGGCTCTTCAGGCCGTGCCAGCTGATATAAGAAAGGCCGGGGGTGTTGCAAGGATGGCAGATCCCCAGATAATAACGGAGATAATTGAATGTGTCACTATTCCTGTGATGGCAAAGGCACGCATAGGGCATTTTGTGGAAGCTGATATCTTACAGGCTCTTGGAGTTGATATGGTGGACGAGTCTGAGGTGCTTACACCTGCAGATGAAAAGTTCCATATCGATAAGACACAGTTCACTGTTCCTTTCGTGTGCGGAGCCCGTAACCTGGGAGAAGCGCTGCGCAGGATCAACGAAGGTGCAGCAATGATACGTACCAAGGGTGAAGCAGGTACCGGAGACGTAAGGGAAGCTGTCCGCCATATGAAACAGATCACAGGAGAGATAAGGTCTCTTGCAAGTAAGACGAAAGAAGAACTGATCTTGACGGCCCGTGAGATAGAGGCACCTATAGAACTCGTGATCGAGACTGCACAGTTACAGAGGTTACCAGTTGTGAACTTTGCAGCAGGCGGCGTGGCAACACCGGCAGATGCAGCCCTTATGATGAGACTGGGTGCTGATGGTGTGTTTGTAGGTTCCGGTATCTTCAAGGCAGAGAAACCTGAACTTATGGCATCGGCCATAGTGGAAGCAGTTAACAACTATGACAATGCGCAGGTGCTTGCAGAGATATCCAAGGGTATTGGTGCCGGCATGAAGGGCATCAGCACGGATACCATCCCTCCTGAGCAGGCTTTGCAGACAAGAGGATGGTAAATCCTCTTCTTTTTCAGGGTGTATGCATTGCGTATAGGTGTTATAGCAATACAGGGTAATGTTTCTGAGCATGTTGAAGCTCTTGAGCGTGCTATCTCCGAAAGAGAGGAAGAGGCGGAAATCATCACTATAAAGCACAAAGGTCTTGTTCCAACCTGTGATGCTCTGGTACTGCCCGGAGGGGAGAGTACCACACTCGGCAGGCTGCTTGTAAGAGAAGGTATTGTCGATGAGATCAGGGCAATGCATGCAGCCGGTATGCCTATTATGGGTACTTGTGCAGGTCTTATCCTGCTTGCAAAGGAAGGTGATGAGCAGGTAAGGAAGACCCATCAGCATCTGCTTGGACTGATGGACACACAGGTTAACAGGAACGCATTTGGAAGGCAGCGCGAATCCTTTGAGACTGAGCTTGACCTGGCTTTCCTTGAATCTCCATACAACGCTGTTTTCATCAGGGCTCCTGCTATCACACTTGCCGGAAAGGATGTGAAGGTGCTGGGAACCATCGATAATGTGATAGTGGCCGCAGAACAGGGAAATTTATTTGCACTGGCATTCCATCCGGAACTTACCTCAGACAGCAGGGTGCATCAGTATTTCCTTGACAAGGTATTTTGAAAGAAAAAGCTCATTTTTCCTGCATATGCTCCTTTACGTCATAAGTGAAGAGTTCCTCAATAGGAACTCCGAACAAATACGAGAGTTTGAATGCAAGTTCAAGAGAAGGATCGTATTTTTCCTTTTCAATGGCATGTATGGTCTGCCTTGTTACCTGCAGCTTTTCGGCCAGAGCTTCCTGGGTGAGATCGTGAATAGCTCTGTAGACCTTGATTCTGTTCTTCATCCTATGCCTCGTATTTCCTGTTGTAGTACGAGTAAAAGATGGCATAAAGCACTATGATGAGACAACTTGCGTATGCAAGGAAAAAGCCAAGGTCCATATACTGAGGGTATGTGTTCCTCATTGCTATGAGGATGGCACCAACCGTGGCAAAACAGATGGCAATCAGTTTAAGTGTCAGCGTGGAAGCCAGATGATTGATATGAAAGTTCATTTCATCTTCTACAACCCCTTTAACTGTTCTTTTGACAAGATATAGGACAGCCATGCCCGCAAACATACCTCCGCCTGCGAGTATAGGATTTCCTATGGAAGATGCAAATCCAATTATTGCTCCGACAACCATCACAATTATAAGTGAGACAACTTTGAATTGGTTTTTCTTCATATTGAACCCCATGTTTATTTAAAACAACATTTTGTAAATAGTACATAACTAAATGTAATGTTTACTTGACATTAAGTAGAAGTAGTATTTATATGTACTGAAGATATGAAAAAACGAGCCAAAGATTCATCTTTTATACTTTGTTATATGATAATCTTGATATCAAGCAGGTGATACCATGGTAAAACTCAATTCAGAGATGAAAGATGCATTTTCCAAAATGAGGATATTCCCGCTGGCAACGGCTTCAAAGGATGGCGTTCCCAATGTTATACCCATAGGTTTCTGTAAATTGCAGGAAGACGATGAAACGGTCTGGATCGCAGACAACTTTTTCCTTAAAACACTTGAAAACCTCAGGGAAAATCCCAGAGTTGCCCTGTACGTATGGGGACCTGAGACCCAGGGATGTTTCCAGATAAAAGGGCCCATAGAGATCAAAACAAGTGGCGAGAATTACGAAAAAATGTACAAGATGGTCAAATCCATGGGCGACAGGTTCCCTGCAAGAAGCCTTGTGGTCATGAAGATCACTGAAGTATACGAGTGCAGATCAGGGCCTGACGCAGGTAAAAAACTGCTCTGACCCGATCATTCCTTTTTTGTTTCAAATAAGGGGACCTCAGAGACTTCCCATTCGGCTTCAAGTAAGTGCTTCATGATGGAAACAAATTCTTTTCCATTGGACCAGATAGCTGTGAGATCCTCCCGTGAACCAACTTCTTTCTTCAGGTCTATCAGGATCTCGGAACAATCTACCAGAATAGCTCCTCCCTTTCTGAATTGTTCGTCTTTGATAGTATACAACCTGAGTTCTGCATCCGGGATGAGCGCTGCTATATCCCTTAATTCATCCAGTGAATAAGTGATCATACGTACTTTGACACCTTCAACGATCTTGCGATTGAATACCTCGACAAGTTCCTTATGATGCTTTTCTATCACCGGGTACACATTCTCAAGGTCCCGGAAGGCCGGATGAGGCGTTTCTACTATAATTTCGGACCTTGCACTACAAATAACCTGGATTATCCTGTCAGTTACATTTTTCAGGCCATTTATAGTCCAGACAACTTCTTCCTGAAGGACATTTTCCTCACTTGAGTAGATCTCTTCAAGTTTTTCGAGAGCTAACTCTGACTCCTGCTCGAAATCTTTTTTCATCTTCTGAATGGCTTCTTCAGGAGACATACATTTGTATCGCATGGGCTTTGTATGCTGCACTTCAATAAGACCGCGTTCAGCGAGTTTTTTTAGTACTCCATATACAGCAGGTCTTGGTATGCCTGAGAAAATATGAAGATCAGTGGCTGTGCCGCTACCATGCCTGGTAAGCGCCATAAAGACCTTTGCCTCGTATTCCGTAAGTCCTAAGTTCCTAAGAGAATCAATAAGCGAATACATGAACCTTTTATCCTGTAAATTAAGGACAGAGGGCTAGTTTGTGCCCATCTGTTACTTTTTCTGTTTCTTGTAGATGAAGAAACCTCCCGCAGCGACCACCACTATTGCAATGACCACGAACAAGCCGATGTAATCTGACAATGATTCACCAAAAGAGCGTGCAGGCAATGTTTCAGTCTTTATCTTAATGGTATCTGATATCTGGCTGTGCCCATCTTCATCCTCATATTTTATCTCACTATTGATGGAGTAAGCTTTGGCAACTGCCATTTCATCAACCTTCAGCTTAAATAGAGCATCTGCCGTCTGTCCGGGTTCTAATGTGCCCAGGAAAGCCTGGTCATCTGTAGTACTGAACGGATCATCGACACTAATTCTGACAGTAGCATCTTTTGCTGCCATCTCGCCTGTGTTCTTATAGGTAACACGAAGCATCCCATCTGCAT
The DNA here is from genome assembly GCF_041305605.1 of Methanomethylovorans sp. Classification (GTDB taxonomy): domain Archaea; phylum Halobacteriota; class Methanosarcinia; order Methanosarcinales; family Methanosarcinaceae; genus Methanomethylovorans. The sequence continues at coordinate 8,481 of NZ_JBFYLB010000004.1, read as the reverse complement.
CGGCATAGAGTTTACCTGTGGCATTGACCACTTCGAAGTCAGCCTCATTGTCTACCTTTATGCTGATCGTCTGGTTCTGCTGACCCACTGAGTACCACAGACCTACTTCCATATTAGTGATACCCAGATCCGTCTCATCATCACCGCTTATCTGCACGTCCTGTTGATATCCATAATACAGTTGCAGATTTAAGGGATAAGTGCCTGCGGGAGCGTTCTTGGAGACTTCTATGTTAAACTGAACAGGGTCTTCAGTTTGCTGTCCCGAGGGTAGAGAACCTGCTTCCTGCGGTCCGGATTTTACAGTTATATAGGGGCTTTCAGAATTAAGGATAGCTACGATGCCAATAGCAGTTGTTCGCTGAGCTTCATAGTTCATCTCTGTCATCTGTATCTTCTGCTCAAGGTCATCAAGGTCATCTTTATCAGCTTCATCCTTGAACCCACTGATCACACCTTTGTTCATAAGATTGAGGTCTATCGTGACCGTGTCCCCACGGGAATACTCATTATCTCCTATCAGAGTAGCAGTTACGTTCGGTGCGCCGTAGACCACATAGTAGTTATCATCAAAATTGAAGAATTCCGGTAACTGTGCGTATGCAGGTATTGTAATAGAAATTACCAGAAGTAGAAATGCTAGGACATTGATAACATTTTTCAGGCTTTTCATTCTATCCCTCTGTTCTTTTGGTTCATGCTCCTTAATATGTTCTTAAAGATCAACACTATTAACGTAATAATGATTCCGGCAATCGCAATGCCGGTTATGTTCAATTTATCTTCAGCAGGTATGACTGCCACATCCACTTTCATATTGCTCGAATATGCAATTTCACCATCTGTATCGATGTACTTGATCTCACTGTCCAGTCCATATGTCTTCTCCACGGCTGCAAGTTCAGCGGAGATCACAAATGATGCAGTTTTGCTAAAACCGGGGTCTATAGTACCAAGGGGTTGCATGGATCTGTCACAGGAGAGTGGTTTCATGGCAACGATCCTGGCAGCAGCATCTGTGGCCGGAAGTTCTCCGGTGTTTGTGTAGGTGACATTTATGGTACTTGTACCACCTGCTGAAAGCTGCCCTGTTATTTCAGTGACCTCTAATCTGGGTTCGGGTTCTATTATCATCGGGATTGTCAGGGTTTTGTTGGCAGCCTGATAATAGGTTTCGTGATCCGTTGCAGGCAGACCCAGGATGGCTGTACTTCCCTCAGTCATTCGTACATCTTTTTGATACTCATATGCAAGAGGAAGAACCAACATATACACACCTGCAGGCGCGTTGTCCGAGACCGTTAGCGTAAATACCAGAGGATCATCAGGTAATTGTCCCGGAAATACTTCTTCAAGGGTTTGACTGCTCGTGATCGGATCAACATCTATGTATTCAGAATTGGTCAACAGTGTAGTTTTCACACCATAAGCAACGGTGCGGCGAGCTTCGTATTCCAGTTCCTTGATGGCAAGAGCCTGCTTTGTTTCGGAAGTGCCAACACCTTGTGCACTCTTTGCACCGTATAGTACTCCCCTATTGGAAATTACGATCTTTATGTCTCTCGTTTCCCCTCTTTTGAGTTCCGTATCCCCAAGCACCGAGGCATAAAGATCCGGTTCTCCATAACTTGTGTAAAAGTTAGTAGTCTGCTCATATGTAGCTGGTAAGAATTCCTTTGCAGAAGCAGGGTATACTTCCACAATTGAAAGCATGCTAAGCACAACCATAACTGTCAGAATGAAAGAAAACTGTGTGAAAACTTTTAGTCCTAATGTACTTTTCATGTGGCGCTAACCTCCGTTACCCTGGCATGGCTAGTATTTGTGTTTTTCATTCTCTTCTTCAAGATCCTCTGTTCTCTATGCTTGTCCAGCAAGACCAATACAGGCGGGAATACAACGAATGTGGCGAACAATGCCAACGTTACATCGATGACCGTAATAAAACCAAAATTGCTGGTCATACTAAAAGGAGAAGCGATCAATGCAGCAAAACCAAAGACTGTGGTAAGTCCTGAACTTACAATAGCTTTTCCCATCTTAATGCTTGCCACATGCATAGCTTCCTCAGGTGTGGCGCCTTTATCCTTTTCTTCAAAATACCTCTCCATCATGAGGATGGCATATTCAGAACCTACGCCAAGGATAAGTGCACCAAGGGTTGCTGTCATGGGAGTGTACTCAAGACCTGCATAGTACATGATGCCTCCAGACCAGCCTATAACTATTAACATCGTAATGACCGGGGTTAAAGCCTTCAGATTGTCTCTGTAAATTACCAGCAGTCCTATGAACACAAAAACCAGACCCAGCATTGTCATCAGCATACGACCTGAAGTAAGTGCACCGATCACCTCAAAGAAAACTACTGAGCCTCCGGTAATAGTAACAGTGGTACCAGGAGGTGGTACGAACCATTTAATATCTTCTTTTACCGTATCCGAAAGCTCTGATATGCCTTCAAGTCCCAATTCACCCATGGCATTGCCGATGTTAAGATCGAGCACCATTATGTTCCCGCCATGAATATAACGTTCTTTCTGGGTATCTGACATCTGTGCATATAGATGCTTTACTTCTTCGGCAGTGTCCGGGATCTCGCCACCGTTCATCTCCTTTACGAGAGGCACGATACTACTGGACCCATAGATGTGGGATCTGCCTTCGACCTCGTGCTCTGCGAAATCATCCATCCATTGAAGAAGATTGGGATCTGCATTGTTGTCTGTTTTGATCACAAGGTTAAGCTCATCGGTCCCTCCCAGTATGCTACCCAGATGTTTCAGGTCCAATAAGGCGGGCATGTCCTGTGGGACAAATGTCTGCACGTCGGTTTGTAGCGGGACCATAGAATCTACATACATGCCTCCAAGACAGGACAAACTTGCAACTATCAGAATGATCCATGGATACTTTAGTGTGAAGGCTGTCATCTGTCCAAGCATACGATCCAACATATCAGGCTGCGCATTGTTGCTGGGATGATCATTCTTCTTGTTGGAGTCTCCTTTTTTCAACTTCGTTCTTGCATCTGCGCGGTGCAGAGCATAGATCACTGTCACTCCCATAAAAAGAGATGCTATAAAACACATCACTATCCCTATGAGAAGGAGCTTTCCAAAATCCTGTATCATTGGCACTGCGGATGTGAACAGGGAAACAAATCCTAAGGCTGTAATGATCAAAGCTATCAGCACTGCAGGACCAATGTGCTTTATAGTTTGTACTACGGCCTCTGCAGCATCTTCTCCTTTACCAAGTTCTTCCTCTATGCGATTATGGAACTGGATAGCATAGTCGATACCAAGTCCGATGAGCACAGGAAAAGCTGCCATAGAAACCATTGTCATGGGAATCTCCAGAAAACCCATTGCGCCGAAAGTGAATATGATACCGAGCAGCACAATAGGCAAAGGGAGCAATCTCCATCTGACGTGTTTGAATACCAGATAGAGCACCACCATCATGAGTATGGCCGATATGCCAAGCAAAGGTCCCATACTCGAGTTCATCTCATAATTAAGCGCGATGTTAAAAGCGGGATCTCCGGTAACTATTACATTGTAATCCGGGGGAAACTCAGCAAAGGCAACAGATGCTTCCGTTTCCTGCAATATTTCTTCCTGCATCTGGTCCGTAGCACTGCCTTCTATCACCACTGACATGAATGCATGAGTGTCATCCGGCATAAGGGCAGAGGGCATGTATGAAGCTACGATGCGCTTTATTGTAGCTTCATCATCCGGTATTTCTGAATTTCCGGTCATTTCATAGTTAACTTGTTTTATTACAGTGGAAGGAGAAGTTACTTCAATTACACCGGGTATGTCCTGAGCTGACCGCTGGGATCTGTCCAGGGCTTTGATGAGTTCCGGATTTGTGATATCCGTGCCTTCTATCATCACAACTATGGACTGGGTACTAAAGAGATTCAGGTAAAGATGATCAAAATCCTGATAGAGTTTGGAGCTCTTTTCAACAAATGTATCGGTCCCTGATTTCATTTCAATGAGCTGAGCTCCCTGCAGAGAGAGGACTATTAACAGCAGTGCAATAAGTCCGATAGCCACCGAGTTGTCCTCAATGAAGACCCCTAGTTTTTCAAATATGCCTTTTATAAAGATCCCTCTCAACTGTCTCAGCTTTCTGTAAGAATATGAGTCATATAAGAGGAGTCTTATATTTATAGTTTTTTAAAAAATACAATTTTGTTGTTATTAAAATAACAACTGAGAATCATGATAACTATTTGCATATGTAGTACCCTATAGTTCATAGGTAAAGCAACTGAGAGATGGAAAAGAGAGATCGAACACTCAAATTATGATGGGCTTGAAAAAGCTGGTCTGCGGATAGGCATAATGGGATGATCCCTTATACTAACATTCATCCTCAATCAGGAATATTCCCTTGTCGGACTGCTTATATCTTAAAAATCGATATTAAGATTCAATGCTGACAGAAAGCTGGCGAATACATTCTTATAGGTACCCTAACAAGCCTGACGATCTCTGCAGGAGTGGAGCATATAACTTTATGGCTCCTGAAAATAACAAGTTAAGTATTGGACTTAAAGAAAAATAGCACCCGGAGGAGATATAGAAAATATAAAAAGTGAATGATCCTTAACCCGGATCACTCTTCGGTTTTGCCGCCACCGATAATCTCTTCGATGGATTTTTCGCCGTATTCAACAACCTTGGTGTTGATCTGAACGATGTTAGGTGAGATCTCCTTGCCATGCATAGTCTTTCTGCGACGCATCCCATCGGCTTTAGGTGAATAACCCACGCCTGTGGCGACAAGGATCTTTTTCCTCTTTGGGCCCGGAAGGTCTGGTCTCATGACCATTCCACTCTTGTCACTTCCTCCTGTGATCAACAGTTTGTATCCGGAGAGACCCACTACAGAACCATCAATGTCCTGACCTATTATCTTTCCTATGAACTTGTTTGCTTCAGGTCCCTTCACGTCGAACTGGTAACTCTTTGTCTTTGGGTCTGAAACAACTACTTTAAAATCTGCCAACTTTATTCCTCCAAATAGTTTTAAACTCTTGTAATTAACTTAATATGATGTCTATATTCACTTTGCCCAGAATGGGTTTTCCCTTCTTTTAATGTCCAGGAACGCATCTAAAGCTTCCACTTCATCCGCAGAAAGGGAATCGCATATTTCATGCTCAAGTATCTTTGCATGCCTTTCAGGCACATTCACGTAAAGAATGTCTTCCTCTTTTATCTGGCGTCCGACCGTCGGTCCTTCAATGGCCATGGCTACTTCCATTCCTGTCCTTGCAGTACCGATGTTCTCACCCCTTAATTGCAGGCCCTTGATCTTACCAACGACCACACCATCAGCATTTGTGATCTCGGTATTTGTCCTTACGATCCCTGATCTGATCTTTACTCCGACAACCGCAGGCTTACTCTGTCTGAAAACACAGTCACGCATTATCTGGAAGACAGCAGGCTTGATAATGGTCTCAGAAATGTTCTTTTCAGAAAGTTCTTTTTGCTCCTCGATCCAATCCTTATAGTCATCAATGAGCCTGTAGATCACGTCATTGACGAATAATCTGATGTTGGACAGCTGAGCTTTTTCCTTGGCGTCAGGCAATATCTTTACGTTGAATCCTACAAGCACCGAGTATTGTGGATCTTCTATAGCTGAGACTTCAACTATGTCACGATGGGTTATATCGCCGACATCAGCTTTCCTTATGGGTATCTCTTCTTTTTTAAGCTCATTAACAAGAGCTTCAAGAGAACCTATAGTATCGGCTTTGATGGTGATACCCATTATATCAGTATCAATGTGTACTGCATCCACTTCCTGCTTGATGTCCCGGACGATCTTATCAATGGTTTCTGCAGTAGCAACTCTCAAAGGTGTTCCTGCAAGGGCTCCGTCAAGGTTTGGGGCTGAGATCTTTATTCCGGCAGCTGCAATTACTTTGTCAACCTGCTGGAACTTCTCTTCGGACTTGATCTCAGACAATGGCCTGGGTTTCAGAATGGCCCGTACTTTGGTCTGGATAGGTTCACCAAGGCTCCCGAGAACTATAGTATCGCCTTTCTGTAACATCCCGTCATAAAGTATCAGATCCACGGTAGTACCAAGGCCACGCTCTTCCTTCACTTCAAGTACGGTTCCTACCCCCGGGCCAGTGGCATCATACTGTAGATTGGCTTCCAGGAATTTCTGTGCCAATCCCAGCAACACCATTAGTACATCTGGTATTCCTTCTCCGGTATGTCCGCTTATGGGGATCACACCGATCGTACGCTGGAAGTCCTTTATCCGATCATAGCGGTCAGCATTGAATCCGATATTAAATAGCTCACCTATGACCTCGTAGAATTTATTATCCAGATATCCTTTCACATGTTCTGCCTGTTTATTGTAGCTTACAAGGAAAGGTGCATTTGGCGTGGGATTCCACCCATGTATCCTATCGATCTTGTTGGCCACGACCACAAAAGGAGTTTTGAAACGTTTCAGGATCTGCAGGCTTTCTATTGTCTGCGGTTTGAAACCCTCGTTAATATCGACTACCACAATAGCAAGATCAGCGAGTGCTCCTCCGCGACTGCGCAGGGAAGTGAATGCATGGTGCCCAGGTGTATCAATGAACAACAAGCCAGGCACAAAAAATCTTTCCCTTAGGGAAGGATTACCGCATTTCTCAACAATTACATCTATAGGCACTTCAGTAGCACCAATATGCTGGGTAATTGCACCTGCTTCACCGGCAGCCACCGAACTTCCTCGGATCTTATCAAGCAGGGTGGTCTTCCCGTGGTCTACGTGCCCCATCACAGATACTATTGGAGTTCGTAAATTCTTCCTATCTACCATGAGAAACCCCTTCTATTACTCTTTCTTTGAGATTTGTAGAATTGTAGGGAGCAGGTTATTCTCCATACCTGTCACAGAAAAGTTTAGGATAAACATGTATGGTGAACACCAGATGGATCCCTGCTTACTCGTACAGCCATGCTTCATCTATTTTCTTATACCCTGTAACCTCAGTGTCCTTAAAATGGATGGAGATCTCACGCTTTGCAGCTTCGGATGAATCAGAAGCATGCACTATATTCCTTCCGGTCTCAACTGCAAGATCACCACGGATAGTGCCAGGCAATGCATTCACAGGATTGGTGGCTCCGTTGATACTTCTCATGATCGCGATGGAATTCTTACCTTCAATAACCATGGACACAGATGGTCCGGAAGTAACATATTCTATAAGGGAGTGGAAAAAGGGTCTTTCAGAATGCTCCTTATAATGCTCCTTTGCACTATTTTTGTCCATGACGCTCATACGCATGGCTGCGACCTTGAGCCCTTTTCTTTCTATCCTTAAGATGATCTCGCCTATCAGGCCTCTCTGCACACCGTCTGGCTTTATCATCACATAAGTCTGTTCCATTTTGACACCAGCTCAGGCTTTCTTGAGGTGGATCCTGCCCTGTTCTGTCCAGACAGTACGCCTTGGAAGCCTTCCAAGCATGAAGTTGTTCTCGCACTTGGATGAACAGAAATAATATGTAGATCCATCTTTCTTGGCGAACAATTTCCCTGTACCTGGCTCGAGCAACTCACCGCAGAAAGAACATTTTCTCTGTTCCATTCATATCACCTTGTAGTGAGCTTCTTGGCTTCTCTTGAGGTCTCCATGAGCATGAAGATATCCCCAATCCTTACGGGCCCGACACTGTTGCGGGTAATTATGCGGCCCTTGTCCCTGCCTTCCAGGACCCTGCACTGGATCTGGCTGGCTTCACCGTGCATACCGGTATTTCCGATAACATCGATGACCTCTGCCGCATATCCTGTATCATCATCTGCCATTGTCTATACCTCCTGGGAATTTATTTCAGGGCGTTGACCTTCTGGACGATGTCGTCAATAAGCTCTGCACCCTTTCCGGCATCTATAATAGCTACTGTTGCACAATTCACGCCAATGCCACAGGCAGCTCCGAGTTCCTTCTGCTGCTTGACAAATATGTAGGGTGCGTTCTTTTCTTCACACAGTATAGGAATGTGAGCAATGATCTCCTCAGGCTGAATGTCCTCTGCGATAACTGCAAGTTTAACAATACCTCTTTCAATTGCTTTTGTAACTTCGTTAGTACCTTTTTTGAGTTTACCGGTGTCTCTTGCGAGTTCAACGCTCTCGAGGGCTTTGTCAGCGAGCTCTACTGGAATATCGAATTTTTTTGCCATATTATTTATCTCCTTCAAAACCATGAATACATTTCATAGTCTTTCATCATTCATTGTAGCTCCGGGATCGATCTTGACCGGAACCGATCTGGCTTAATGATCTTCAACTGCCTGTATTAGTTGCCTTTTAAAGGAACTTGCATCAAGCGTTGGCTATCAATCGCTGCATTTATTTATATACCTTGCGGCAAAATGCTAACGTAGCCTGCGCAGAAGGTTTTGTTAGAACAAAAGTCTTTCCGTTGAA
>NZ_JBFYLB010000003.1:0-5323 GCF_041305605.1 Methanomethylovorans sp. | reverse complement strand
GAACTGAGCACTCCACACAATTTGAAAAACTCATGCAAAGTGAGTTATTTCATTTTTATGTATATGTTGGAAATCTGAGTTTTGTGGGCCTTGCATGTAATGACTATTACTTTATGATGAGGCTATTAAAAAGCAATGGTGAATATGATACCAAATATGTCCTCTGTGATGATAAAGAGGCATTAGAATGGGGAAAAGGACTATTCGAATATTACTTGAAAGATTCTACACCAATAACAGAAATATACAAGATTTTATAGTTTTAAGAGGTCAGTTTTTCTTGCTTTTTCAATTAGCATCACAATTGATTTTTTAACAACTTATTTAGCACAAGTATCAAAAAAAGAGTATAAAAATAAATTTAAAGAGTTCTGTTTTTTGGTGTTACCTATATCCCCCTCAACTGTGCGAGATATACAATTCAAACCTCATTCAATCACATGTTCTATTCTTACATTCTCTTACAGTTTACTCCTCAATATTTAATTAAATTATTATCTCTGCCCTGCTACCCTTTTCTTCAAGAACAGCTGCAGGCAGATCTATTACTTTTTCAACTGCGTCGATGATCACTCCGTCTGCAGTTGCGACCACGTATTCGGGATCTGCGTGCTTGAGGTCGAAATCTGCATGTTCAGAGGTTGACACTTCACCTTGCAATGACAACAAAGCCAGTTCCTGCCTTATTAAAGCAGCAAGCTCTCCGCTCTGGCTCATCTGGGAATCCAGCAGTACCTTCACAAAAGGCACATTGCATTTTGAAAGTATGGAGCACATCTGCTTTACAGCTTCAATTGTAATATCGGCATTATTGTGCGATCTGAAAACTCCTCTTGTGTCCCGGACAAAACCATCATCGCATAACCACAATGTATGACCGCCCAGCATGCTTTCTATTGCAATGAGCACATTATATCCGTCTGCCAGGATCTTCTTTCCTGAAACTTCTTTGCAAGTAAGGCGTTTCCTGTTACGTGCAACAGCTGTTTTAGGAGGTACTATCACCCTGGTGAGAATATGTCTCTCGCTTTTTTCAAGGCGGTAGTGATCGCCGACAAATCTTATTGACGATGTTTTTGAGTATTCCTTCTCCAGCAGATATCGGATATCCCGGGCAGGAGAGGATAATTTATTGATCATGGTGTCTGCATTCTCTGTCAAAGTTGTTTGCATCAGAGGTTTTTTAGGCTTGTTTAATATAAGTACCTGACCAAGTGACAGCCAAGAGGTAGATATATATAGATTAAAATATAAATGAAATCATATTATTATTTGATATCGGTAATCAACTTTTCAAAATGTTGATCTATATATTATATACTACACAGATGGCTTCAGGTCCCATACAGGCAAAAAGAATATGGTCATCTAGTGCTTGTCAGAGGATATAATGGAAGGCGAAAAAAGAGCGAAGATCCTTGTCGTGGACGATGAGGAGATGAACATCAACCTGCTTGAAGCATACCTGATGAATGATTATGAAATCATTCCAGCCTACACAGGTACCGAAGCCCTGGAAATAGTAAAAGAAAAAAAACCGGATCTGGTGCTTCTTGATGTGATGATGCCGGACATGAACGGATATGCTATATGCAACAAACTAAAAAGTTCACCTGAAACTCAATTCATCCCAATCGTTATGGTGACCGCATTATCAGGCAAGGAAGACCGTATTCAGGGTATCAGTGCGGGAGCAGATGATTTTCTTATCAAGCCACTTGACAGGCTTGAGCTGAAGACCCGAGTAAGTTCTCTTTTGAGGATCAAACACCTTCATGATAGTTTGATAGAAGAAAAAAAACAGTTGAGAAAGGCAAACGAATACCTGTACAATCTGATGAAGGCCTCTCCCATAGCTACTCTTACAATAGATTCAAATCAGAAAATCCTAACCTTGAATCTGAGTGCTATGCAACTATTGGGATATGGGATGGACGAACTTGTCGGATCACCCATAAGCAGCATTACAGGTGGAAACTGGCTCGAGTTCACGGATAAGAAGGATTATGAGACTTTCTTCATTAAAAAGAACAGAGAGAATACTCCAATGAACGTTTCAACTTCAGTGGTAGATGATAATGGTAATAAGATAATGATCGTAACCCTTCAGGATCGTTCTGAACTGAGGGGTCTGTTCATAACCCCCGTAAAGGAAGAGGTTTCTGAAAAGAGTGATCTGGATGACATTTTCCTGGAAAATGGTCTTATTTACCTTATACCGAGTCATGACTCTGCAGATGGATATAAATTATTTGCAAACATTGTAAAAAGAGGTACCCCGGGATTATGTATCACTCGTCAAAATCCTGAAAAGATCAGAGACAAATACAACCTGACCAAAACTCCCATGATCTGGCTGACCAAGAACAGGATCCATGGTCAGCAGGTGATAGATCCATCAGAATTGTTCAAAATATTCCCTACTGTATTTGATTTTATCAGCAAGGCACATGACGGTGTCATCCTTCTTGACGGGCTTGAATTCTTAACCCTTTTCAATGATGTACGTTCTGTGGTAAAACTTATAGAACAGACCAACGATACTATAATGGCATCTTCATCCAGAATGATATTGCAGCTTGATCCTGAGGTTCTCGATAAAAAAGAATATCATCTTCTGAAACGATGGATGAAATTACTTCCTTCGGAGGTCGAGGATATCGAACAGCCAACATGAATATATAAAACATCATGTGGTCTATAAATGAAGAATATAACCCTGTCATAATGCTTTGGATTTGATGATAATATGAGGTTCATAGATACCATAGATGGTCTTAATGAAGTATTCGAGACTGATATCCCAAAGGATTTCGTGGTCCTTGTAAAGGGCGCAGCAGGTACCCTTAAATCAGGTTTTACTTTTCAGATGCTCACTAAATACCTTGACAGCACAGATGAGTATGGCCTCTACATTACTCTTGAGCAGAGCAGGGAGAACCATATTAAGAACATGGAAAGTATGGGCATTTCTGTATCGAAGCGTTTGCATATAAGCGATTTTAGTGATTACAGGGTCCAATATGATGATTTTTCCGATGACCTAATTAATCTGCTGCAGGAAAATATAATTGAGTTCAAAAGGAAACTTGGGGATAAATGTACCTGTGTGGCGCTTGACTCTCTTGGTGCGCTGTATTCTCTACTCAATATAGAACAAATAAATCTGAGAAAACGTCTGTACAGGTTCCTTGAGACCCTGCGCAGAGAAAATATAACTATGTTCCTGATACTTGAGACTGAAGCTGATCAAAGTTTGGAGCAGTCTGTGACGGGTACCGAAGGTTTCCTTGCAGATGGTATTATCGAGCTGGGCCTGCATTTTCAGGGCAATACTGCCAACCGTTATCTGCGTGTAAGAAAAATGAGGGCTACTGCCCATAGTATGGAACCCTGGATTCTCATTGTTTCCGATAACGGTCTTAAGGTCTATAAAGGCACTTTCAGCATGCCTCCCGGCTTAGCCTGAAAAGGCTAAAAAAGCTTATATTCCTTTAATAGTAAAGAACTCCAACAGGAGTGTTTTTATGGTGGATGTTACCGGGATCTTTGGACATATAGGGCTGCAGTTTTTCATCCTGCTATTGCTGGCAGTTTCTTCATACCTTGCTCACTCTAAAAAAATGAAAAACCATTGCGTTTTAATGCGTGCAGCTCTTCTTTTGCAGTTTCTGAGCATTGTGTTCGTAATGTTCCCCTCTTTTTCAGTTCTCTCAGGGATGCCTATCAGCAACCAATTCCGTCTTGAACTGTGGGTACATCACACGGCAGGTCTTTTAGTGGTGCTGCTTGTAATATACATAAATCTCGCAGTAAAAGGTTCTGTGCGCTTTCTGGGAAAACCTTACAGACTGATGAGACCTGTGGCATTGTTATGGTTCCTGGTTTTGCTTGGCGGCCTGCACATATACATGAGTCTGTACCAAGTTCTGTAAGGAACTACTCACAATTTTTGGATGGTGGATCTGATCCTGAATAACTGTTTATCATTTCAGTTAATGATAAATATTGCTTATCTGCGATCCACAATACGCTTTGGCCTGCCTTTTATACGATACAGCTCCAGCCCTGCGGGAGAAGTATAGTTGAATAATATCTTGAAACTTCCGTCATGATATGCGTTCTCAAGCCTTTTCTTGTAACTGAAGAAGGCACGCAGGAAATTTTCTTCAACCAGTTGCTTATCACATGTTGCTGGATCGAGGCATTCTAAACTGACCCTCATGACAGTTTCCCCTTCGTCCTCTCCACCGTACAGGAAAGCTTCATACTCGCCTGTGAGATATTCCATGTTCTCCCTCTGGAAAACACCTTTTTCCACATCCACGCGGTTAAAAGGTGTTTCCGCAACCCAGAAGGTTTCAGCTTCCCGCTGTGGGTTCATTATTTTCATGTGTGTCCTACCACAGGCACAGGTCTGACGGCTCAGGACCACCGTGGTATCTTCTGTATCATAGTTAAGAAGAAGGGTACCACACCTGGCACCTACCGGAAGCAAGGTAGTAAGTACGATCCTGCCGCATTCCCCGTCCCTGACGAATTTATCCATGTGCGGATCATATACATCCAGATGTACCATGTCCTCTGATACATGCAGGCCATTAAGGTCTGCACATTCCCCGCACATAGTGCCTTCCGTGCTGCCATAGTTGTTGTACACATCGCAATCCCACACTTCGGCAAGGTACTTGCGTGCTTCTTCCGCAAAGCTTTCCCCGCCTACCACAAGCCGCCGGATGCTTGACTCGGAAGGTTCCAGTCCCTGTTCCTTCATGTTATTGGCAAGTCTTAACAGTTTGAATACACTCCCCACTATGCCAGTGGGTTTATATGAAGTCACAATCCTAGCCGGAAAAGTGCATTTGCCTTCCGGGATAATGGTCATTCCTATGTGGTGGGCTGCCAATGTCATGGTGTTAGCACCCACATTCATACCATAGGAGGCGCAAACAACAACTCTGTCTCCCGGTCCGAATCCCTGTGAAACAAAGTAGCGAGCATATTTTTCGGCATAACGTTCCCAGTCTTCCCAGGTGAGGAAGAACGCTTTTGGAGTTCCGCTGGTGCCGCTTGTTTCATGGATGGTGAAGATATCATTCCAGTCCCCTGTCCTGAACTCGAAATCCCCGGTTACGGGCGGCTGATGTTCTCTTATAGTGCTGCCATTGATGATAGGCAGTTCCAGCAGATCTTCATGGGACCGGATCCCGGAAGGTGAAATGCCATGCTCTTTGAACCATTTTCTATAGAATGGGGACTTATCCCCAGCATATTTCACGGTGTAGCGAATACGCTCATCTATCAAAGCATCCAGTTCTCCCCT
>NZ_JBFYLB010000002.1:0-5403 GCF_041305605.1 Methanomethylovorans sp. | reverse complement strand
AGTACAGGGAAATCAATGATGAAGTTATCTTCCTCTGTCACGTACACTATCCGTGTGACCATGTCACTGCGGGCATAGGCACCGAATAAGGCACCGAATGCCTGGGGTTTGCGGCCTCCTGAGACATTTATTAGTACCTTTCTTCCCAGAGCATGCTCTTTTTCGATCAGTGTTGCCACGTCCTGGGCAACCCTGACAGGGTCGTAAAGGGAGGTGATCGCCTTCTTAATCTCTATGACCTTGCCAAACGTAGCTTCTAGTACCTGTTCAGCCTGCACCTTTTTTTCTGCTGTGTCTTCTTCAGTCAATATAATTATCTTAGATGGAGAAAGCCTTGTAACACAGATAAGTACTGGTTCAAGAGTGTATAATGTAGTTATAAGCGTGTAATCTGCCATTGGAGAAATATTATTATATATACTATATATATGTATGGACACTCCAAGCCATCAATAGAGTTTTAGCGCATATAAGTTGCCAATACCATCAAAAAGTATATATTTATCATAGACTGTACATAGTAAACATTCACAGTTTGATGGTTGACATCTAACTGTGATAGGTGGTTAGTGGTGCGCAAAAGCATCCACTCTAAACAAAAGAGTTAGATGCTACCGGGTCACTTTGCATAAAAACCTCTGTGGACCGTAATATTGCAGGTGACCCGGAAACAGCATCTGTTTCCATTCATAATGAGAGTAAATAACAACATAACAACAGACAAACTCAAATTTAAAATGGAAAGATTATTATATTTTGTAAAAGCTAAATATAATGGGTGGTTAGGGTGTTCAAGGAACTGGATAATTACCTGAAAAACAGTGGGAAGATAACTGTTCTTTTGCAAAATGGAGAGCGAATAAAAGGCTCTGTAGAGGTTTCTGGTGACGATTACATTATAATCAAGAACGAAACACATGTCTATGGTATAGCCCATCGCATAATAGGTATGTGGAAAGTTGAATCATTTTCTTCTGCCGAGACTCAGGGTGTCAGTTCAGATATCATTTTAGAGAAAAATGACCACTCCGACAATACAGATGAAAACGAATATTTGTTTGAACATATCTCTGCAATGCAGGAGATTAACAAGATCCTGGGCGATCTTAAGGAAAATGATTTTCAATTAAAAGACATCAAAATGGAGTTTCCTTCAGGCATTGAATCTGACCGTGTCCAGGAAGATAAAAGAAAATGGAACAGGATAAACGATCAATATCGCTCATCGCTTAAAAAGAACAATTTTTTCCATTTATCATTCCTTGCTTCCGAGCTATCGGAACTTGCGAAAACATATCCACAACATGGTGCTTTCAATTGCAAGGCAGGTATGTTCTATTCACTCGTCAACGAACATAAAAAAGCAGCCAACGAATTCAAAACGGCTTTTCTTGCAGAGCCAAAGCCTGAATTCATATACAATGCAGCTTGCGAAGCATTCAGAGCCAACATGAATGAAAAGACATATTGCGACCTCGGGCTGTATTTCAATGTGGTTTCACCGTGGGATGACGTAGGTACGTGGAAACAATTCTGTTTGTCAGCTATAATTTCTGGAAATTACTATATCTTCAAAAGGGCAATGACAGCAACTTTCTGTTCCCTTGATACCAATGCCCACGAGGCGAATAAAGAAAAGTATGATCTAATGCTTGGTTCCTTGATGCTTGTACTTATTGAAAACAAGATGCATAAAAAAGCATTGAAACTAAAAGATCTTCTGGGAATGCAGTCATTTGAGGACTTTGCTGTCATCAATCTCTTGGAGTCAACAATAGAAGGTTTGTCTCTACAGCCAGACCCAGAATATGATGCTAATACTGACCTATTGAAAGAAAAGATTCTTTCCAAAGGCCTAACAGATATTTGCACTAAAGAAACACAGACCTGCGAAACTGAAATACCATTCAAGAAACTTGATCTGAAATATGGTAACATCTATTCGTACAAATCTGATAGAGGATTCGGGTTCTTAAGAGATGCTAATGGAACTGAGCGCTATTTCTATTATATGGACATCTTGGATGATGAACTCCGATCGCAGGTCGATACAGTAAAATGGGGTAACGAGATCAACGTTCTCTTTGAACCCTCAACAGGCCTGGAAGGACAACATATAGCCAGTAAGATCTTGCCATACAAAATAATAGACAATATTATCGGATTAGCTGAGGCCTTCTATAAAGAAGGTAGTCTACCAACTGCTATTTTTGATATAAAGGAAGCTTTGTCCATTGAACCTGAGAACTATAGATGCAAAGACCTCTGCAAAAAGTGGGAAAAAGAATACGATTCCAGGCAGCTGAAAGGAAAAAAGCAAGTAGTGAACATGCATCCTGGCAGCAGTGAAGAATGGTATGAAAAAGCTTGTTTGCACCTGAAGCTCAAACAGTATGAAGAAGCTCTTCAAGCCTTTGATAACTCGAAAGACTCAGGATCAGCTTCATCAAGCACATGGTACGGAAAAGGAATTGCTTACTTTAACTCTCGTAGGTACGAAGAAGCTATAGATTGCCTCGAAAGATCAATAGTTATCAACCCTCTTAATCACAGAGCTCTTTATGCAATAGGATCCGCTTATTTGCGGGCAGGCAAGATCGAAGAATCTATAGGTTTTTCAAATAAAGCAATAGCACTGAGACCCGATATTCAGCAATACAGAATGAATATACCTACTGCACTTTTCCTCCTGGAAAAGTACGAGGAGTCAATAGATTCATTCAACAAATTGCTTTCACTTGATCCGGATAATTATATTGCATGGTCATGGAAAGGAGCAGCTCATCTAAAAAGCAACCAACTCAAAGAAGCGAGATTCTCAATTGAACGAGCTCTGTCTATTAATCCGATCCATGCTGATTCATTGTTCTGCAAAGGATATATCCTATCAAAAGAACACCGTTGTGAAGAAGCACTGGAATATTTTGATCAGGCATTGAAACTGGACCCTATTAATGTAAAAGCTTTGACAAAAAGAGGCTTTGTTCTTTCTTATCTTTCAAGACACAAGGACGCTCTGGAATCCATTGAAAAAGCCATTTCTCTGAACTGGGGTAATCCCAAGAGCTGGTACTACAAAGGAATTGCATACCTTAATGCTGGTGAATATGAGAAAGCTGTTGAGGCTTTCAACACTTCGCTTGAAATTAAACCAGGTGTTGTAAGAGTGATGCGTTCCAGATCATGCGCATTGTTAAAGCTTGGAAAAGAAACAGATACAAAAATAGTGGAAGCAGAGACTAATGGAGTGGACACAATTCTCTACGATGACCTGATGGAAGCCTATGAATGTGAGATTAAAATAGTGGAGTAAATGCCTACAGGAGGAACACTAATGCCTGAACTTAATACCGGTCAATCAAAAGCAGTATCTTATACTTCTGGTCCCCTGCTTATCCTTGCAGGTCCGGGGTCGGGAAAGACACTAACTATCAAAGAGAAAGTACTGAAACTCATCAAGGACGGGATATCTTCTGACAGGATCCTTGCTCTCACTTTTTCAGAAAAGGCAGCTGGAGAAATGCAGGACCGAATAGAAAAGAACATTGGTGTTGGTACTGGTATTACTGTCTCTACGTTTCATTCTTTCTGTAACGATCTTATTCGGGAATTCTCTCTTGATATGGGTATAAATCGCGGGACCAGACTTATTTCAAAAGAGCATTCTCACGTATGGGGCATCAGGAATATTGACCTGTTCGGTTTTGACCATATTACTATTCCTTCTAAACCCACGGATCTTATCACAAGCTTGCTTGAAGGGGTTTCCCAGTTCCATGATCATCTCATTCTTCCAGAAGAACTTGAAACATACGTTTCTGCTTCTCTTACATCCGTAGCTACTCTTACAGACAATGAAACCGATCAACTGCTTAAGCTTGGGGATCTTACAAAATTTTACTACCATTATCAACAGTATAAATGGGAGAACAATTTCATTGATTATGATGATATGATACACCTTGCCTGTGATCTGCTGGAGAACAACGATTTTGTAAGAAAAAAAGTTGGAAGCCGTTACGATCATATCCTGGTCGATGAATTCCAGGATACTAATTATGCACAACTGCATCTTATCCATCTGATGGCTGAAGGGGGAAATCTCACCTGTGTGGCAGATGATGACCAGTGTATCTACAGGTTCAGAGGTGCTTACCTTTCAAATATCAACCAGTTGCAGACTTTTTATCATTCGCTTGAAAAAGTTACACTGGATGTGAATTACAGGTCTACTGAGCAGATCGTAGATCTTTCACAGCAGCTTATCGAGGTCAATCCCCAGAGGGAACAGAAGAACCTTATTTCAAATAATGGTGCCGGAAAGTTAGTGAAGGTAGTAAAAGCACCTGATGATGAAAGCGAAGCCGAATGGGTGGCCATTGAAACTAAAAGGCTTGTGGATGAAGAGGGTATTGAGCCCAGGGATATCTACATCCTTACACGTAAACGAGATGATGGTAGGAAGTTCAGTGAAGCTTTAAGGCTACAGATGATACCCGTAGAAGATGTGGGCAGGTTACACCTTACCTATTTCCCAATTGTGCAGGAAGCTCTTGCATATATGAGAATAGTATCTGACCCATTCAATAATGGTATTTCCTTTGCAAAGGTCTTTTCCAGGGAAGGTGTAAAAGAGCACAACCTGCAGAAGGTCAATACCATGGCGAGAAAACTTGTCCGGAATAACGGTGCGCAAGGAGATGGTATTTACACGGTTCTCCTGAATCATCTCGATGATATTGGTATTGATCAGAGAGATCTTGTCGCTTCTGTAATAGGTAGAATGCAGGAACTCCTCGACCACAAGAAGAACCATCGACCTTCTGATACTCTTAAACACCTGTTAATGGAAAAGACAGACCTGTATCGTTCTGCGCTACAGGAAGATACCAGAATTTCAAGAAAGAACATCGAAGTATTAAATGCTCTTGTAAGAATGGTCGAAGACCTCGAAATGATAAGTGGCGGCTCTGAATTTGAAGAGGTCATGGAACATATGGCACTGGTCTTTGATATGGACCTTGAGGATGGCGAGGCCGGGGAGGAGAACACTGTAAAGGTCATGACCATCCATCAGTCCAAAGGTAAGGAGGCAAAAGCAGTATTTGTATGTGATATGGCTGCACGACATTTACCATTACAGCATCAGAAGAAACCATTTACTGTACCTTTGCAGATAGCAAAGGGAGTGCAGCGGGATGCAGAGGAGAAGGTGCTGCATCTGGAAGAGGAAAGGAGACTTGCTTACGTGGCCATGACCCGGGCAAAAGAGAAATTGTATCTTGTTTTCCCTGAAAAGTATCTGGAAAACTCGAATGCTTCAAAGCCAAGCCAGTTCCTGAACGATATTAATTATACACAAAACCAGCTTGTGGAAATGATAGAAGCTAACGCAGCTGCACA
>NZ_JBFYLB010000001.1:0-20523 GCF_041305605.1 Methanomethylovorans sp. | reverse complement strand
ATATTTGAACCAGTATACGGACCCTTTGCATTGTTATAAATGCAGTTGTTCGTTAGTACAAATTTGTGATTTGCTGAATTATAGTTCCATACTCCGGTTGCTACATTCTTATTACAGTTCTTGATAACGTTGTTATTTACGTATGTGGTGAATTTTGAGCTCATCTTATAAGATCCGGAATATTGATAATACTTGATACCAGCCTGTCCGCCGTTATCTATGACATTGTATTCTATTTTTGTATTATCAAATTGTCCTATCGTGATTGCTGCATTGCTGTATCCGGTATTGGTAGGGTATCCTCCTACATTGGTAAATGTATTATGATGTATGTATACATTTTTACCACGTATGACATTATCGCTGTCTTCTCCATCTATCCAGATGCCTGAACCATAAAAAGTACTGAATTTATTATTGTATATTTCAATATTTTCTGATTTGTATCCACTGCTCTTATCTATCTCTATACCCGGACCTGTTGAATCTCCAGAAAGCGCTGAATGGATGACGTTGTTATAGATCTTTGCGTTGCCAGAGCTTGACAACCTGAAAGCGCTGTTTGTCCTTGTAAAAACATCATTATTTGCTACAGTTACGCCGTTCATTCCTAGGACATAGAGAGCATCATGCCCAAGTTTATATACTGTATTTCCTGTGAATGTGATATCTGCAGAAGTGGTGTACGAATAAGGTTTGTTCTTTACTTTTAGCCCATCGCCTGTTCCCCATTCCAAGTGCATATCTGTTACTGTAACACCTTTACAATTCTCGAAATACATCAGGTTATAGTATCCTTTTCCACGAGATACAGATTGGCTTTCACTGTTTCCATCAATTTCGAATCCTTTGATCGTGAAATTTCTATTTGCACCGCTTTTGTTTTTTATCAGTGGTACTTCAGCAGACCATCCTGCATTTGGTACCAATTTGATACAAGCACTTGAATCTCCGGTGAGGATCGTATTTGATCCCATCTCAAGGGTTGCATCTATCCAGTATGTATTTGGCCCTCTTAGGTATACAGTGCCGCCGCCAAGGCTGTCAATGTACGTTAATGCTTTATTGATCTCGATATGATCATTTGTTCCATCACAATTATAGTCCCCTGTCCCGTCGGTGTCAACATATACTGTTGCCGCTGATGATAGGCTACTTCCGACAACTGAGAAAGACAGGAAGCAAATCGAGATGCTGAGGAACAAAATGAATGTTTTCTTTGCCAAGGATTTGTTTTTATTATTAGTTGACGCATCACAGCTTTTGGCAAAAACAGGCCATGATGAGAAGAATAAGAAGCAACTACTGAGGCACAATTCTATTAATAATACATGACGAGATTTAGTCCATCTATGAAGACTAAATCTTTCACAAATTTTTGTATAATGACTTTTAAACATATTTCACTCTCCTTTACTGATTTTAGTGCAATTTTAATTTACTTGCATTCAAAAGTCAGATTGACACTATGATAGATAAGTATTTGCCGAAAATATGTAAGTGTAAATATATTATTATTAAAATTAATAGATATATATACATATATGTACTCTATATAGAGTGTGTTTACATTTAGAATAGAACCTCTATAAAGATTGATTCTTCCATTTACAGAAACATTAATAAGTGTAGGTTTTAAATAGTCTTAAGTTAATTAACTATTTAATAGGTGAAATAAATACATATTTATTTACTATATAAAATATATTCGTGTGTTATATTTCAACTTCAAAACACACTATTTAATAAATGCTTGCAAATAGAGAAATAAATAACTCGAATATAAAAGCCACTTTTCACATGAATTAAAATGTATCTGTGGTATACACTACTTACTACGCACTCTTCTCAAAATTCTCTCTAATGCTAGAAACTATGCAATTTTGAGAAATATGATTCAACAAGACTCTATATAGGCAATGCTATTTATAGTTAGTAATTATGAGGACAGAGAGACTGTAAAGAACACTTTGCAGAATGCTGAATAGGGTTATATACTTAGTGTTTAATATATTTGCTATAAAATATTAATCACTAGGTTTTTCAGGATCGTTATGTCCAGCTATAAACTCATCAAAGATATCGGAATAGTGGGTCTGTCCCAGGTTTTATCATCACTTGGGTCATTTTTGTTGCTACCTATAATAACAAAAACCCTAGGAAGCTACGATTATGGTATATGGGCCCAAATCTCGATAACTGTATCTCTTCTGAGCCCGGTGGCAGTCTTAGGCTTATCAATGGGAATTGTTAGATTCCTATCAGGTGAGCAAGATCTTCAACGAGTAAGAGAAACATTTTACTCGGTTCTATTCATAGTCTCTTTTGCTGGAGTTATTATCTCAACAATGCTTTATTTCGCATCCGATTTTTTGGCACAGACCATTTTTGGAGATCCTACAACATCATATTTTGTAAAATGTGGATCATTTTTAGTCTTGCTTTTAGCCGTAGATCAGATCGTATTGTTCTATTTCAGAATATTCCAGAAAATAAATACATTCGCCATTCTTACTATTCTCAAGTCGATCGGGCATCTTATTGTTACTATATTTTTGCTTTATCTCGGTTTTGGACTATTATCAATTATAATTTCTCTGGTATTAATTCAATCTACATTATTCATCATTTCAATGTACTTCATAATCTCAGACATTGGTTTTTCATTACCAAGATTCCAAGGAATTGAAGACATCTTAAGATACAGTTTACCTTTGACACCAAACTCAGTCATTAGATGGGTTACAGATTCAAGTGACAGATACATGATAACTTATTTTATAGGATTAAGTCCTGCAGGAATTTATTCTGCATCCTATGGCATTGGAAATTTGGTTACTTTCATAATAACTCCTCTCCAATTCATACTGTTTCCTGAACTTTCAAGACTTTATAATCGGGGAAAACACGCCGAAGCTGCTGTTTACATAAATACATCCCTTAAGTATTTTTTATATGCTGCAATTCCTGCCTCTTTCGGTTTGGCTTTTCTTTCCAAACCTTTACTAGTTATTATAACAACCCCAGAATTTGCATCAGGTAGTACTGTGATTCCTTTTGTAGCTGCCTCTGGCTTGTTAGCTGGTGTATTTCAGATATTGATCAACATTACTCACTTGGTAAAAAGAACGAAGTTCAATTTGTTCATTCAGGTATTTGCGGCTTCTTTGAATGTAATATTGAACCTTTTTTTGATACCTCTTTATGGAATAGTAGGAGCGGCAATTGCAACTTTTGCTTCTTATTTGCTAATGGTACTAATATGTGCCCAAGTGTCATTTAAGTATTTAAGGCCGGATATTGATTGGGTATTCATTTCAAAATGTGTACTTTCGTCCTTTATAATGTGTTCCTTTTTGTTTTTCCTTAATTCAGATGATCTGTTTTCTTTAGTTAGAAATGTGATTTTTGGAGCATTGGTATACGTAGCTTCCACCTTAGTTCTAAAGAGTTTTAACCAACAAGAACAAACAATGTTTAAGCATGCACTTACAAAAATAAAACAAAAATTGTAATAATTATTTCTAATTCATCTCTTTCATATTTTGTGCAAATTTGCTAATCTTGGGTTAAAAGAATAATTTCATATTTTTATTTGTTAAGTTTAAAAAATCTGCCTTCTAACTCTTACTACCGTTTTATTTTCAGTTTTCTTAAGCAAGCATTTATGATATCGATAGATGTTTCTTTGCAATCTACAATGAATGGTTTTAAATCTTTTTTGTCAAACGTGGCGAAGTGAGTTTCATCTGAGGTAAATATGTTATGATAGAATATTTTATAATATCCTGGTCTTGATATCAGGTTTATGATCTCGTGCTTGAGATACACAAAATGAATATTCTTGCTCTTAAGTTGATCTTGGTGGGATACGGTTTTCCCCAAGGCGTCTAAATACTGCGAGTACTGGATGTTCACACCTGATAGATTGCCTACCCTGTGCCACATCATCGATCTCAGATTTATTTCAGTCAATTTGTACTTTCCGTCTCGGCAATCATGCTTAAACTCAGGTTCAGCAATACCGTATATATTCATTCCTTCAAGGAGTGTTCTTCCCTGTACCCTGATTATATCAGGAGCTTCATTGGATGCACTGGAAAACACTCCGAAATCATCCGGGAATTGTGATAATTTCTTTCCGGTCCATTCGTTCAAGATCTCTCCGTTCTTATTACGGTAGCCTACATAAGCATATATACAGGAACCATCGCCTGGTATGATTTCTGAAGCCAGAAAAGATATTCCGGCATCTATATATTTCTCTAGTTCCTCACTCCTTTGATGTAAATCACTTTCGTTTTCCAGTGTTATATTCCTGAAAACTTTTAGCTTTAGATCTTCTCTTTTATTTGGTTTAATTAATATTGGATATTGTATGTTAATGGACTTTAGATCTTCTCTATTTGCTATTTGTTTTGTTTTTGGATAAGGTACTCCCAATTTTTCACAGTACTCATATTGTACATATTTATTGCTGCATTCTGTAAAGTTATTGCTATTAATTGGTACAAAGCAAAACGATTGGATTTCATCATATATCTTATATAAGTTTTCAAGATATAGATCATCAGAAGGGAAAATTATAATTTTGTCATATTCTTTATGGATCTCATTTAACTCAGAATATAAACTTTCAGCAGTGTTTTGAATTGTTTTATATCTTTTAATTTTATTACTGAAAGCAGCTACTCTTTTTGACACATCAAAGAGAATTATATCTTCAACGCCCTTTTCATGTAATTCTTGAATAATGGAGTAGCCGTTTACACGTCCTCCAAGAACTAATACACAATGTTCCTTTTTGATATCCATCCCTCTCATCTTGCTCTTTTACTTTGAGGTATAGTTCTTAAGGATTTCTTCTCCACTTGTCATCCAGGCATTTTTGTCAGAGCAATATTTCAATATTCGCTCATAGAATTTCAGGTAATCCCCATCCATAGAGCTATTGTGCCAGAGTATAGTGATCACACCTCTATGTTGCTCTACTCGGTCAATTAATTGTTTTGTAAGCTTCCAGGCTTTTTCAGAATTTAGTCTCATGTAATCTAAAATTGTCCGATCCATTATTACAAGTGGTATCTCAAGAATATCTATTTCCTTACCGGTGTTCAGGTTAAATGGCCTGAATGGATGACACATTCCATTCCTGAATCCAGCACAATCGGAATATCCAAATGTCGTATCATATTTGAAGCCTGCCTTGCTTAATAGTTCCCACGTGTCTGGTGTTTTGAATCTTAGGTAATGATTTCTATAGCCTACAATCTTTTTTCCCAAAACATTTTCAAGTAGTTTCTTTTCCTGCATCATCACTTTAAGGTTGTTATATGATTCATGTCCTCCATGTAGTCCCACTTCCCACCCATTATCGGATATGTCTCTAATTTCGTCACCCACTTCTTCAAGATCATAGTTGTAATCTTTTTCCCCAGGTTTAAGTGCAAGGAAATAGAAACTTGATTTAGCATCGTGTTTCTCCTCGATTTCCATTATTCTTTCAAAATCCCGGAAAGGATGTTGTTTTTTATCAAGGCCGGATATTGTATATTGCAGACTATGTTTGTAATTGCCTTTTATTGTGGATTTTACAGATTCAACTGCACAGTTGGTCAATGTCTGTTTTATGGCGTCTATATCATGTGTAAGGCAAACAGCAAACTTTTTTCCATGTGGATATTCCGGACTCAATCCATTATCTATCAAATACTTAGATAAGGTTGGCTCCATTAAGTCCCTATGTTTGCTCAAATAATAAGGAAATCTCTCATACTTATCTAAAAAGGGTGGATTGTATTCTTCTTTTTTCGTGAAGAGATCCCACATTTCTGGCTCTGCACGTATTTTATCGATTAAGGTCATATTTGTGCACCACGTTTTTCATTCTATCTTATATACCTAATTAAATCTCCACATTTCTTTCCAAACCACATATCCCATTTACATCCGTACTCCTCAAGACCCTTCTTAAGAGAATCATTTCAGAATCTTTAGTGTACATTTGATAGCCAAGTTTCAGCTCTTAAGATATGGTTTCAGAACATTCATCTAAATATATAGTTAAATAAATATAAATAGAATTCGGCATTATTTAATAGAAGCCAGCCAAAGGACAGCTCTAAAGCAAGAGCATAAAATAAGTGGAGCGCAATTATTTTACGCTCACACTCAATTCTCCTATAGCCTCTAGCTATTGGCACTTTTCACGTAAAGGTGAAAGCCACCTTTTTGTAAAAGATTTAGACATCATTTGACAACTACCTTTAATGTGTCCGTAGATTTCTGTCCACTTGCATCAATGACAGTGAGAGTCACTGTGTAAGTTCCTGCAGTCGTATATGTCTTCGTAGCTTTCATGCCTGTAGCTTCATTGGTTATGCCATTTGAAGCATCAAAGTCCCACCTGTAGGAGACTATTCCTTTGTCGTCAGTAGATAAACTACCTGTGAAACTAACAGCTGTACCTCTGGTGGTAGTTTTATCTGCACCAGCATTTGCAACCGGTGGCTTATCTACCGGGCTGCTTACAACCACCTTTAATGTATCTGAGGATTGCTGCCCACTCACATCAATAACAGTTAGTGTTACAGTGTAAGTACCTGCAGTTGTATAGGTTTTTGTGGCAGTTTTACCGGTGGCCTCTATGGTTATTCCATTTGATGTGTCAAAGTCCCATCTGTAAGAGACTATTCCTTTGTCATCAGTGGAAGATCCTCCATCAAAGCTAACAGTTGAACCTGTGGTTGCAGTCTTGTCTGCACCGGCATTTGCAACCGGTACATTATCTATTGGAGTTGAACTTGTTCCTGTAGTAACTGTTAATTTTGGCCTCTGGGCAGCATTCGACCATTCTGAACTGTAGAATGCAATGTAATTGCCGCTCTCTGTCTTAGCCTTGAGGAAAAATCCAGTGTTCTTGTTCTTTCCGGTGACATATTCCTGTACAAGCTGTGTTACATCGAACTCATAGTATTTGTTACCAGGCACCGTCTTGGCCGGGAAAGTAAGGGATGCATATGGCGTACTGCCCTGGGAAACGCCGTTCTTATCATACCAGTTTCCTCCTGCTGTAGTCCAGGGAGTACCTGAGGCACGATTATTCCAGGTTACATATTTTTGGTCCCATTCAAGAGGTCTGTAAACTTCGACTACAGTATCAGAAGTGCGTGTAGCGCCCGTGGGATAATACCAATAGAGTGAAAGTGTTGCTTTGGATACTGTATCCGTTGTGCTATATTCACTGAGATCGAACCACATAACATCTCTGTAACGTGTTCCACTTTGTCCGATGTCAATAAAGTTGGAATCTGAAGTAACAGTTGTTGGAGATGCTTCACGCAATCTGTTATCGTAAGCAGTTAGTGAATCATCTATCTGGTTTGGAACTG
Organism: Methanomethylovorans sp.; assembly: GCF_041305605.1. Taxonomy (GTDB): domain Archaea; phylum Halobacteriota; class Methanosarcinia; order Methanosarcinales; family Methanosarcinaceae; genus Methanomethylovorans. The sequence goes on along the minus strand of NZ_JBFYLB010000001.1, from coordinate 13,132 downwards.
TTGAAGCTGAGGAGCCACTTTTGGAAGCTTCATTAGTATTACCATATTTGCCAATGTTTATTAATGCACCATTTGGAGATGGCTCATTGCTGCAGATACATTTGGAATTACCTGCATCGATCAATGAGCTTGAAACGGAATCTGTTACCCATTTACCACTTGAATAGCGACCTGCTTTGCTCTTAAGGTGGTAATCACGAGAACTGAGCTTTGAATTGGTGGAATCAGCACATAGAGGATCAACATTCAGGTTGTTGCTCATTGTGAAACCTGAACCATAGGTTTGTCCGTTCTTGTTGTTGTAGATGTTATTATTCTGGACTATGAACTTCGCGTAGGATGGCTGTGTGTTCCATATACCCACACCTGAACCTGTAATTCCACTTACTCCGTCACTGTTCATTATGATATTGTTCCTAACGTAGGTGGTGAACTGTGTATTTTGCTGTGCAATATGTCCAGCCCACACATACCATTTTATTGCGGCGTGACCACCATCGTCAAAGACATTGTTCTCAATGATCGTATTATCAAAGTTTTGGATCACGATTGCTGCATTGCTATATCCAGTATTTGTAGCATACTGCCCGACTTTAGTAAAAGTATTGTGGTGTATGTGCACGTTCTTTGCCCTGATAACATTGTCAGGGTATCCTGCAAACATCCAGATACCTGCACCATTAATGGAGTATATTTTATTATTGTAAATTTCGATGTCATCAAACACTGCGGTACTGCCTGTGTTTGTTTTGTCTATCTCAATAGCCGGACCTGTAGAGTCCCCTCCTGATAGATCAGAGTAGAAGATATTGTCATGCACAGTGAAATGTGATCCCCAGGTGATTCGGCATGCGCTGTTTGTTCGCGTCATTACGGTATTGTATGCACATTCTCCGTTGTTAGAATACAGCATATAGCATGCATCATGACCGAGTTTATAGACATCGTTATAAAGGAACTTAATACCATTTCCGTTGTAAATTTTCATCCCATCGCCTGTACCCCATTCCATACGCATATGGGATACCTCAACATTGTTTGAGCTCTGGAACAATATCAGGTTATAGTATCCTTGACCTTTGGGTATACCGGATTGTGATTCACTGTTTCCGTCGATAATAAATCCAGTGATCACTATATTATCGGCTCCGGTTGCGCCTCTGATTAGTGGGACATCTGATGCCCAACCGGCGTTCGCAACCAATTTGATCTCAGCTGTTGAGTCACCTGTCAGGACCGTATCTGCACCTATATTTAGGGTACTATCGATCCAGTATGTATTTGGGCCCCTAAGGTATACAGTACCACCGCCACGTCCATTTATGTATGCTAGAGCCTGATTTATTTGAACGTGATCATTTGTTCCATCACAGTTGTAATTTCCGGTTCCATCTGTATCGACATAAACAACCGGTGTTTTTAAGGATACTGAGCTTGCTGCATAATCAAACGTTTGATCCATTTGAATTTCAGCATTTGTAACATTCCAGCTATAGTTTCCTGTATCATTTGCACTAACGTCGAATGTCTGACTTATTTGAATTTCATCATCAGTTATGTTCCAGTCGTAGTATTCAGTATCATTTGTATCAACATAATAGGTCGAGTTGTTTACAGTGCATCCTGCAAGAGGAGTGAAGGTAAATAATATAATAAAAGCCCAGCTAATAACGTTTTTCAGAATCATGGTCTTTCACCATATACCAGACTATCTGGTCATTGATATAACGACTATGAACATAGTAGAATGTATAATTATGCACATCACTGATTTATATAAATCTCGGCAGTTTAAAACTCTCAGAGAATCAGATAAAAATATGGGGAAAAATATATAAAAACAAAGGCTTAAGGCATGAACACAAACCTCATGCATATTTTGGTTGGCACAAAAAAGAATATTTGCACAATAATTTGTCGTTAAATAAGCAACAAAAGGAGAAATTGAAATGTTATACAGGAAAATGCCAAAGAATGGAGATGAGCTTTCAATACTTGGTTTTGGTGCTATGCGCCTGCCAGTAAAGGATAATGGTAGCATTGATGAAATAAAAGCTATGCAGATGGTCCGCTATGCAATAGACAATGGCGTGAACTATGTGGATACCGCGTGGCCTTATCATATGGGAGAAAGTGAGCCTTTCCTTGGGCGTGCGCTTGCAGATGGATACAGGAAAAAGGTGAAAATTGCCACAAAACAGCCTCAATGGATGGTCAAAATCCATGAGGACATGGACCGTTTCCTCAATGCTCAGCTTGAGAAACTGAATACCGATCATATTGATTATTATCTTATACACAGTTTGGTGGGTAGTAGCTGGAAAACTATTCGGGACTTAGGTGTTGCTGAGTTCCTTGACAGGGCTAAAGCTGACGGGCGCATCATCAATGCAGGTTTTTCTTACCACGGTAACGCCGAAGATTTCACGGATGTAGTGGATGGTTATGAATGGGACTTCTGCCAGATCCAGTATAATTTCCTGGATAAGAATATCCAGGCAGGAACAAAAGGTCTTGAGTATGCTGCTTCCCGTGGCCTTGGGGTTGTGATCATGGAGCCGTTGCGAGGTGGTAATCTGGCAGACCCTGTTCCTTGTGAGGTAATGGATACCTGGAACGAAGCTGATGTCAAGCGTAGTCCTGTGCAGTGGGCATTGCGCTGGGTGTGGAACCATCCCGAGGTCACAGTTGTGCTTTCCGGTATGAGTGAACCATATCAGGTTGAAGAGAACCTAAAAGCTGCTGAAGAAGGTCTTGCGGATTCTCTTACTACTAAAGATCTGGAACTTGTTGACAGGGTCGCAAACAAGTATAAAGAACTAATGAAAGTTGGTTGCACCGGTTGCAGATACTGTATGCCTTGCCCTCAGAGTGTGGATATTCCTGCCTGCTTTGAAACGTACAATAATTTGTACATGTTCGGCGGAAAGGACAGGCTTCTAATGATGTATGCTGCAAAGCTCGGAGGAATTCTAAGGGGAGCTGAAAGAAACTTCGCATCCCAGTGTGTGCAGTGCGGCCAATGTCTGGATGCATGTCCTCAAAACTTACCCATACCGGAACTGCTTGAGAAGGTCGCAGAAGAGTTTGAAGGGCCTGATCTGGAAAAGAGGATGGAGTTTGCGAAGCGGTTGTTTGCGAATGATAGCTTCTGAGGAATTTAATACCTAAAATAAGTTTTATTTATTAAAGGTGATTTTTGTAAAGTTGGGGGTGCGGAAAACTGAGGTGATCAAAGGGCAAAGCAAATATATGGCAATCACAAATTCTGATTGCAACTTAATGCTTTATCTTTGATAGATATGCTATTGGTTGTCAGTTACATGCTTAAAAGTTTAATGCCTGCATTTATTGATCATATATCAGAAAATCTCACCTTGTATCATCTTTAAGGAGAAAAACCTATGAGCGGCAAAATAGAATTCACCAGGAATTATTCCGACCAGAGTACCAATCAGGGATTTCAATTCGAGTTTTACTGTGATCGCTGTGGCACTGGTTATAGAACGCGTTTTAAAGCATCAGCTATCGGTAAGGTCACTGGGGCGTTAGATGCTGCCAGTGGTTTGTTCGGTGGTATTTTAGGACGTGCTGCTGACCTTAGCGAAAGAGCACGTTCAGCAGGGTGGGAAAAAGCTCATGATGATGCTTTTGCAGAAGCAATGCAAGAACTGAAACCTGATTTCATACAGTGTCCGAGGTGTTCCTCTTGGGTATGCAAGAAAAGTTGCTGGAACGATAAAAAGGGACTTTGCAAAAATTGTTCTCCGGATATCGCTGTAGAGATGGCGGCTGCTCAATCAAGCCGTACAGTAGAAGAGGTTTGGGCTCATTCTAAAATGGCGGAAGAAGACAGAGAAGTGCTCAAAGAAGAGAACTGGAGAGAGGGTGTAAGAGCCACATGCCCAGAGTGCAACTCTCCGCTTTCTGATCCAAAGGTCAAGTTCTGTTCTGAATGTGGTGCAAAGATCCAGAAAGATGCATTTTGTACTAAGTGTGGAGCAAAACTGGAACTCGGTGTTAAGTTCTGTGGTGAATGCGGGGAAAAGGTACAGAAACAATGAAGGATCAGAATATTGATCTCTAAATTGAAAGTTGAAATTCTAAGGCTGAAAGCACTGATTTAAGGACGCTTTTGACCTGTTAAATGGCTGAAGGTCTATTGTTTTTCAAATTGTGTATAACTTTTTATGATAACACTATATATTAGTTGACAAAATGAATAATGAAAAATTTGGCTTTTTCAAGATGCCTACGGATAAATTTGGTTTCGGAACGATGGAGGGGATTCAAGGCAAATATTTTATATAATCATACTTAGAGACTTCTGAAGATAGCATTTTCAAAAGTTCATAGGAATAAAATGAAAAAAATCAACTGCAGATATCTGCAGTTGGAATACCTTTTTTAATTAAGCTCACAGGCTATTTTATCACTTTTATTCTGATTCTTTAAGTATGTCAGGGCTTCCTGTGTATGGTCGAATGTATGAACATGCTGTTTTTCCATTAGTTCCATCAGCTCTTCGTCATTTTTCATTCTCCCCATCACTTCCGGCTGTATTGATGTGAGGTAGACTTTCTGATTCCTCTTCTTGCTCATAACTATGAAGCTTCTAAGCCTTTCAAGACCTGTGCTATCTATGAACGGTACGTAACGCATGCGCAGTATTATATGAGGCTTGCTGATGTTAATATGTTCATTGATCTTGCTTTCAAAAACGTTCATGGCCCCGAAGAAGAATGGTCCGTTGAGAGTATATACCGAGACATTCTTTTCCAGGTATGGGTCGGCAAAGATAGTAGCGTTAATACCCGTTGACTTGTCGTAGCTCTCCATAGTCTGGATATCGATGACGTTAGTGAGTCTTATGAACAGCAGGATTATTGCCAGGAACATGCCCATTTGCACTGCAAATACCAGGTCTGTGAGCACTGTAAGAACAAATGTGGCAATCAGGACAGTGGTGTCCATTTTACTGATGTGCATGATGGTCTTGAACTCGGTGACGTTGATCATCCTGAGGGAAACCAGTATAAGCACTCCTGCAAGGTAGGCTTTCGGAATGAATGCAGCTATGGGGCCAAAGAAAAGAAGTATTGTGAACAATATGAGTGCATGGATTATCCCCGACATCCGGGTTTTTGCTCCTTCTCTGATGTTGACAGCACTCCTTGCGATGGCAGCTGTACAGGGAATTCCTGAAAAGAAGGGCAATATGATATTTCCCAATCCCTGACCCATCAGTTCTCTGTTGCTGTCATGTTTTGTATTTGTCATACCGTCACAGACCACTGCACAAAGCAAAGCTTCAATGGTTCCGAGAAGTGCGATGGTAAGGGCAGCTGGGAGGACAGTTAGCACCAGTTGAGGATTGAGATTTATCATCTGTATGCTTGGAAGGCCAGTAGGGATGCTGCCCACGATGGGAATGTCGATCTTCATGTAAAATATCAGCAATACTGACAGGATCAATGCCACTATGGATGCGGGGAGGCTGTTTAGGTATTTTATTTTAGCCAGTATCCCAGGCAGATACAGCAAAAGTACTATGGTAGTTGCACATATCAATAACGCAGTGGTGTTAGCTGAACTAAGGTTTTCGATGATGGCAACAACTGTTTCCCATGCGTATTCTTTTGCAGGGATCACCATTCCAAGGGCGTTAGGTACCTGCCCTATCAATATGATAGCACCAATACCACTTGTGAATCCAGATATAACAGGCAGTGGAATGTATTTGACAACCTTGCCCAGTTTGAACAGGCCGAAGAGTATCTGGAAAATGCCTGCAAGGAAACCTGCAAGGAGTAGTCCTTCAATTCCATAGGAGTTCAGGGTGGACAGAATGATGACGGTCATGGCACCGGTAGGTCCGGTTATAGAATACTTGGAACCACCAGTGGCAGATACAAGTATTCCGGCTATCACAGCCGTATAAAGACCCATCACCGGCTCTACACCGGATGCAATGGCAAAAGCAATAGCAAGTGGCAGTGCCACGATAGCTGTAATAAAACCTGCTTTGAGGTCACTTAAAAACGATTCCTTAAAATACCCAGAAATCCCGGTTTTTACATCCATGTTATCTTGCTCGACGCGCGGCATTAATTGTTCATCAAAGGGCAGTAGAGCAATTACCTATTATATATAATTAATCTATAATGAAAATATGTTAAGTATTGGACCGGAAGATTATGGAAGCGTTTCTCAAAGTAAAAGTTTGTTTGAAACATCAAATAATGTAAACACTATTCAAACCTCCATCTACGTGGACATAGAAACGGTGTTAAAAAAATTCCGGACTGCTATGTCAGGATAATCTACACTTGGTCAGTGCCTCGCCATCTTTATTGGCATTCGCACATCATTTTAGAAGCGATCTCAACGGCTTTCTGGGTTTCCATAACAGGAATTGTCTCACATTTCATGATGTCTCTCCAAGGGAATGTAGCAGCAATATAGGCTTCTTCATTCTCGAGTTCGTATACCACAAAGACCCTGCATGACGATAGGTCAGACCATTCTGCAATTACATTGTAGCCTTTAGGGTATTCCCACCCCATATAGCGTTTACTCAGTTCTATATCATCTTTTGGATCCCAAGTCATTATATCCATGAATAACATTTCTCCAACCCCCTCTTAATTGAGATTTGACCACTCACTAAACTATACTATCGTAAACAAGTATTTATTTCTTGTTATAAAGAACTTTTTTAATATATTGGTTATTTCTCATAGGGTCCCCTTTCAGAGTGTGATGTCCACAGGCTTAAGGCTAGCAGCTCATAGTTTCAAAATGCCACTTTTCCATGTGTTGTGCATGAGTTTTCAGGTACGCACCGGGCTTGAAGAATTGGTCATAGAACTCCAGGTCCAGATGGTGTGCCTGCAGGTAAGGCATCACGTAGATGCTGGGAACAGTACCAGGAAACTTGCCGAAAGTGTCAAAGATGTATTGGGCCTGCGTGGCTACACATTCCCTGAATAGCTCGTCATGCACCTTTGCACTTGAGCGTACTTTTCCGCTCTCTTTCCATGGTCCGGGTGTATCAGGATGGAACGGTCCTCCAGGTCCGAATTTTCTCTCCACCAGCGCATCCACTGCAGCATGCATATCCTTATAGTGAGGTGGACAGTAAGCTTCAAAGATCCCTTCAAGCCCCGTTGGGTTAGGCAAAGCCCAGCGTTCATCATTATCATACCTGAAGCCAAGACCTGGAACATCCGGGTTTCCGCTGGTCCCAAGCACTGAAAAAGGATCCATTCCATTGAACATCCATCCCCCCAACCCCATGGCCTGTAACATCAGCATACCTGCATAACAGGAGGTAGAAAGCTCAGCGGTCAATTCTGCAAAGGACCATAGTTCCAGGAAGCTCAAAGGTAATGGTTTTTCCACATCCACAAGATTCCTGAAGCGTTCCATTCCTTTTATGTCCCGCCTGTTTATGTCGTCATAGAAGCAAACCTTATTCTGCGTATAATAACACAGGCCAGCAAGGACATGCTGAGCCAGGTCTCCCACAGGTATGACCAATGTGGTGCCCGGATGGTTCACAACCCATGTGTTGTGAGCTTCCACGTATGGTATCTGGGTAGGGATCTTCAGTCTTCCGTCGTTAATTTTACGTACACGGGAACGGTGGGCTTCAAGCAAAGTATCAAATTCCAGTGTACCATCCACGGCACGTTCATCCAGGGCAGGTGCATCCCTTGTCTCAAAGAAGTATACTCCATCGTCATCGGTGAAAAATAACTCACTTGTGTGGAATCCTGCAGCTGACGGGAAAGTCCTCCCTCCTGCGGCACCGGCATAGTTTGACAGGTTGGGGACATATACCTCCCCCCTCATTATCATGTAATGCCATGCAGTATTCCCTGCCATCGCTGTCAGCAGTGTTATCTGTTCAAGCTCAGAAAGCGGTTTTGGATCATGCTTTGATGTATATGTGAAATAACCATCAGGTATGGATGCTCCCATAAAGAACCTGCGTGCTCTTCTCCCCAGAAGTGCCTCTAAAAGAGTAAATCTTGTTACATCTTCGAAACCAGGTGGAAATATCTTGCTATCTGTCACTTTTGTTTTCCTCCCCTCTATTCCTGTTCATTATTGTTTGTTTAACCAGGGAGCAGAATGACAGTAATATTGTTTACACAAAGCCAAGATCAAAGCCAGTCTAGTGACTTATATCATTAAAAAATATTGATAATTGCCGGAGCATACTTTCGGCAATTTCTCTGCCTCCCCACTTAACCCAATGAAAAATATAGTTTTGCGGTATTTATAAGTTTGGAAAAAATAGTTCAGTGATTCCGATGATTAGTCACATGATAAGACAGCAATCAAACCTTGCTCGACGGGCATAGCTTGTTCACGACGCATATCTCACACTTAGGATTGCGTGCCACACATACATTGCGTCCGTGCAGGATCAGGGTCATGGACAATGTTTCCAGCTCTTCCCTTTTTGCAATTCTCATGAGATCTTTCTCTATCTTGTCAGGATCATCATTCCGGGTGAAGGCCAATCGTTGCGATAGTCGCTTCACATGGGTATCCACTGCAATGCCCTCTATTTTTCCGAAAGCTCTGGACAGGACTATATTAGCAGTCTTGCGGCCAACTCCGGGAAGCTGTAGCAAACCTTCCATGGTATCAGGCACCCTGCCTTCAAAATCTGAGAGCATTATCTGAGCGCTCTCGATGATATGCTTTGCTTTCTGGTGGTAGAAGCCTGTGGAATATATTTCCCGGCCAAATTCTGATATGTCCGCAGCAGCGTAGTCCTCCACAGTTCGGTACTTCTTGAAAAGGGACTGAGTGACCTGATTTACCTGGCGGTCCGTGCACTGGGCTGAAAGAACGGTAGCAACCAGCAGTTCCAGAGGAGAACTAAAATGCAGGGCAGGTGCAGCATCAGGATACTCCTGTCGTAGAAGTGAGAAGATACTTTCAAAATTGTGTGTGTTGTCCGGGACCTTTTCCTCAGCAGTCATGCAGGTAGATAGTAACTGATGGTTCATATCATTTTTTTAGAAAGGAAAATAACGAAAAGGAAATAAGAAAGAATAAAAGAATAGCTACAGGCGCTCAAAGCCCGTAGTACTCGATGTTCTTGTCAGCCATGGCCTGGATCTTGGCTATCTCTTCTGCACCGCCTTCCTTGCTGAAAAGGTGCTTGAAGCGGCTTTGCATTTTGAGATAGTCATCAACAGGTGCTGGCTTGCCTATCTTCCTAACCTTTGTGATCTCGCCGTTCTCCATCTCGAACAGTGGCCACAGGCCGGTCTTTACTGCCATCTGGGCTACTTCCACTGTCTTGGAAGTGTCGAATCCCCAGCCGGTTGTACAGGGGGCATGGCAGTGGATGTATGTCGGACCTTCGGTTTCAGTGGCCTTCTTCACTTTGGCGATCATATCCTTTCCATATCCAAGGGATGTTGTGGCCACGTATGGAGAGCCATGTGCTGCGATGATAGCAGGCATATTCTTTTTAGGTCGTTGGTTACCAAAAGAAACCTTTCCTGCAGGGCTTGTGGTGGTTGAAGCATTAAATGGTGTTCCGCTGCTTCTTTGAACTCCGGTGTTCATGTAAGCTTCATTGTCCACACAGACATAAGTGAAGTCGTGTCCTCTCTCAAAAGCTCCGGAGATGGCCTGCAAACCTATATCCATAGTTGCACCATCACCGCCGATAGCGATCACTCTGGTGTTGCCCTTCTTACCCATGGCCTTCAGTGCAGCCTCAATACCAGATGCCACAGCAGCGGCATTTTCGAATAGTGAGTGTATCCAGGGCACATTCCATGATGTCTCAGGGAACGGAGTGGTCATGACCTCAAGGCAACCGGTAGGACTGACAACTATGCAGTCCTCACCTGCACCCATAAGAGTGAATTTGGCAGCCATTGCATCACAACAACCTGCACATCCTCTGTGTCCCGAAACAAAAAGCTGTTTCATACTAGTTCCTCCCTCACATCAGTGAACTGGCTCTCGATCTTGATTCCAGACTTCATAACTTCCTGAGCCTCAGATATTATCTTTTCTATCGTGCTCATACGTATGTCACGGCCTCCATGGCCTATCATGTAACCCACAACAGGTACACGGTTCTTGGTGTTATACAGGCAGGATTTGGTTTCTGTGAACAGGGCACCTTCGTTGAGTCCCAGTGAGATATTCTTGTCCAGAACAACGACGACCTTTGCATCCATGATAACTTTTCTGATGGCTTCTGCCGGGAATGGTCTGAAAGCCCTTACTTTCAGTAAGCCTACCTTCAACCCCCTCTGCCTTAGCTTGTCAATGGTATCCTTAATAGTGCCCACGATGGAACCCATTGCCATGAAAATGATGTCTGCATCCTCGGTCTGGTACTCATCGATGAGACCTCCGTAGTACCTGCCAAACACATCATAGAACTCATTGGCTGCGTCCTCTATCTTCTTCAAGGCATTCTCCATGGCTTTCTGCTGCATATATCTGAACTCTGTGTAGTAGTTGGGATCAGCAAATGCACCGAAGCTCAATGGTTTCTTTGGGTCCAACACGTTCAGAGGTTTATACGAAGGCAAATATTCGTCAGTAAGTTCCTGTTCCAGCAACACCAGTGGCTCATACACGTGTGACAGGATGAATCCATCCATACACACCATGGCTGGCATGAGCACGTCCTTGTCCTCAGCTATTTTGAACGCCTGAGCAGTCATGTCAGAGACCTCCTGGATGTTCTCACCGTATAACTGGATCCAGCCGGTGTCCCTCTGGGATATGGCATCCTGGTGATCATTCCAGATGTTGATGGGTGCGCTTACAGCCCTGTTGGCAACGGTCATCACTATGGGCATCCTCATACCGGATACATTGAACAATACCTCATGCATCAGCTCAAGGCCCTGGGACGTTGTGGCAGAATAACTCCTGGCTCCAACGGCTGAGGAACCAACAAGTGCTGAAAGTGCCGAGAACTCGGATTCTACGTTGATGTACTCACAGTTTGGGATCTCTCCATCAGCAATGAACTGGGACAGGTCTTCCACTATATGGGTCTGGGGGGTTATGGGATAAGCAGATATCACATTGGGCCTGCAGACTTTAACGGCATGAGCCACAGCATAAGAGCCCTCCACGACTACCATCTTTTCCATTTCAAGATCTCCCTTTGGTGTCATCACTTCTCCTCCAGTACCATGCTAATAGCGCTTTTTGGACATTCATTGGCGCATATGCCGCATCCTTTACAGTAATCATAATTGAACTGGAAGTACCCATCCTCTTTGGGCAAAACGGCCATATCCGGGCACAGCAGTTCGCACAACTTGCATTTGATACATTTATCATAGTCATAGACAGGTTTGTAGGTTCTCCACCCACCAGTCTTGTTGACCATTGTGGTGCCAGGTTCACAGACACCTCCGATCGGTATCTTCATACCTTAGCCTCCTTCATCATGTCGTATGCCTGCTGGATGGCTTCAGCGTTCCTATCTCCCACTTTACCAGGGAATCTTTCTTTTACGGCCTCCTTAATGGACTCGGGCCTGATCTCACCGGTGGCTCCTGCAAAGGCTCCCAAGAGCACTGTGTTGACTATTGGTCTGCCAATGACTTCCAGTGCGATCTTTGTTGCATTGACCGTCACAACTTTGGCCCTGGTGTCAAGTTTGAAATTTGATGGATCGAAGTCACTGTTTATGATAATTATGCCATCTTCCTTCAGGCCGCCTGCCACATCCACTACTTCTATAAGAGTAGGATCCTGCACGATCACGTAGTCAGGTTCGTATATCTGGCTTCTGAGCCTGATAGGTGTGTCATTGATCCTTGTGAACGCCTGTACAGGTGCTCCTCTTCTTTCCACTCCGAAAGCTGGGAATGCCTGGCTGAATTTACCATCAGCAAAGGCTGCAACGGCTAAAAGCTCGGCAGCAGTGACCGAACCCTGGCCTCCCCGGCCGTGTATTCGTATCTCTTTCATCTGGATTCTCCACAAGATTAGAACAATATATTATCGGCACAACTTTGTTTCTTGCTGTTTGTTTTTTGAATATCCTTGCCGAATAATGGATAATTATAACCTGCATTTATTCACAACTGTGTATAAATGCAATGTTTAATTGTGTAGGTTATGAACTGGCTGATAGTTATAAAGCCTTTCGGTTTGAACCGAATAAAAAACTGTATCAGTTAACACGAAAACCATTGTTTGTAGCCTCATCTGGGAATTGTGCGCATAGGCTTTCCATTAGCCGGATAACAGCTTCCTTGTCTTGTGTACCGGAGACGCCCTGACGTACATGCCTCCCACCTTTTATGCCCCTTGTGAACCATCGAGCATGCATTCTTATATCCACATATTCTTCAAGGCCATACAACTCCAGCAATCTCACGTACTCTTTGAAATCTGTAAGTCGTTGCGTACATTCATCTATATGTATTTGTTCTCCGGTATGCAGAAAGTGAGTTATCTCCGCAAAAACATGTGGGTTGCCCATAGCAGCCCTGCCCATCATCAAGGCATCACATCCCGTGTGCTCAAGTACATGCTTTGCAGAAAGACCATCAACAATGTCACCATTTGCTATCACCGGAATTGAGAGCTCATTTTTGATGTTCCTGGCATATTCATGTTCAGCTTTTCCCGCATATTGCTGAGCCTGTGTTCTCCCATGAACAGTGATGGCGCTAGCACCAGCTTCTTCTACTATCCTGGCGATATCAATCGTTTTTTTAATGTCATACAGCACTCTTACCTTAGCTGTTACCGGTACATCCACTTTTCCACAGACATTAGAGACTATCTCTCGTATCTTTTCCGGAAAATTTAGTAGTGCTGAACCAGAACCGTCCTTAACAAGCACATTAGCAGGACATCCAAAATTGAGGTCGATGATATCAGGTGAATACCTCTCCTCTATCATGCTCGCTGCAGTGGCAATGGTATCTGCAGAATTGCCGAAGATCTGAATGGCAAAAGGTTTTTCTTCTTTACATCTAAGACCACGATTTGTTGTCCTTAAATTGCCATGTAGTACTGCATCAGCACTGATCATCTCAGAATATGTAAGTGCAGCACCATGTTTTTTGCAGAGCATCCTGAATGCGGGATTCGTTACATCTGCCAT